>NZ_QLYT01000052.1:0-34717 GCF_003269305.1 Paenibacillus sp. MDMC362 | reverse complement strand
GGGGTTAGCCCACACGGACCTGAACCGTGCGCGTCTGCCAATTCCGCCACGACCGCATGTTATGTAAGTTGTGATCGAGTTGATCACCGTAATTAAGAGTATATAACGCCCCAAGTTAAAAAGCAAGCATTTAAAAAAAAAAAAAAATGTCGAACCCATCAAACTCATATGGTTTCGACAGCACAAGTCTATTTTCAGATCGTCCATTGATCATGAATCACACCAGATAACACCCAAGCCTCCCCATATTGTTCAAATACAAGCCGGAGGCTTTCCCAATCCATCCCCGCATAATCAGGATGAACTCCTTCGTAATAATACTCGACGATGACGGCTCCCTTATACTGGCTGCTTGCATTATTCAGCGTATTTCCTTCGCTCTTGGATTGGTTGTAACCGATCCATGGCGCTGCGGCAAAATCAAGGGTATAGACGAATTTATGATAATAGCTCTCAAAATTCATGGAGATCGGCTCTCCGCTGCCATCATACTCGCCCCAGCGGTATAAGGTGTCGTGGTTAAATCCCTTCCTCAGCTGCTGCTTGCTAAGTGTGACATCCTTCTGCCGTTCGACATGCGCATAAGGGGAAAAGATAATGCCGTTTGGATGAGCCAGCTCGGCAAGCTTCTCAAAATCCTTGTTTTTCAAAAGTGTTACCGCCTGATTACTCTTTTCCGACAGGGCAGCTTCTGCCTCCTTCGGTGTGAGCAGCGGATAGATCATAGCTTCTTTAGCCTGGTTGTTCCAGATAACCTTGCCTCCAAGACCCTCTGCCGAGAAGCGGAGGGGGATATAAACACGTCTCTCCTTGAGCAGAGGCGGGGCATCCAGAGTTACAGCTTTGCTGTCTCTAATGGCGTGATTCTGCCCCACGGTGTAGCTTGTCGTATGTTTACCATGACTCACAATGGCCGTCAGCTTGGCTTGATCCCAGCGCACTTCGGCTCCCATCGCTGCTGAAATGCCGCGGAAAGGCACCATCACCCTGCCGTTATGAATAAAGGGAGGCGATTCCAGCAGAAGCCGACCTCCATTCACTCGAACTTCGATAGGTCTGCCTGAGGATGTGTCCGCAGCCCAAACTTCTCCTCCAGAAGACATGTGACCGGTTATCCCTATCACTGCCGCCATGATACCGGCCAGCAGCCTTCTCACGCCTTGGCGTTTCTTCATCACAAGCTCTTCCTCCCTAAGCCAAAGTTCTCTATCCATTTCCATTATAAAGGATCTATAACCCTTAGGCCCATCCATAAACGGCATTTTGCTATTCTTCTGTTCCTGTCGGTTCATATGCTGACCCTTGCAGAGCTTTGTTCGATTAGGCACAACTCTCCTTTGTATGTTTATTCAATAAACCCTTCATACTAATACAACGTTGTCATGGATTGGCAAGTCATAAACCATAGGAAATGCGAGGAAGTAACGATGTATGTCAAAAAATATGCGATCACCCTGTTATTAGGCTTTCTTTGCCTGTCTTATACCGTACTTACAGATTGTCTGTTCGGGTTCCCATGGTACAACTTTATGATCAACTGGCAGTTTACTCTATTCTCCATCGTAGAGAAGCTGACGGTGACGGTGCTGCTATGCCTCCTGATCCTTCCTGATTGTTATCGAGCATTCAAAAATAAAAAGCCCCGTGATTCAAGCCAAAGTCCTGGAAACGCGGGACAGGGTTCATGAACCGGAGCTAGAGTCGGACTTGGTCTTTCCCTTGGAGCTTGCTCGGCGAATCAAACCGATCACGACAAGCACCAAGGGTACAGCGATTGAAAATATAGGGAGAACCATGTATAGATGCTGGCTTCCTTTCATGAGATGCTCGCTATACGAACGGGCAAGAATCATCGAGTTCCCGAGCATGATTAAAGCGAAAGGATAGATCAATTTTTGAAAGGGAATGTTGAACAGCTCGGATGCAGAGATCAATGCGGCATAAAAATACACACTTATTTTAAAAAACACACCAATAATAAGAACCATCACAATCAAAATTTCCGTCCGCTCAATGAACTCCGCAATATTGGCTTTTCCGACCATTGTCAGCAGAGGAAAAACCGAACGCTCCACAATGTTCTCGCCAAGGACGGAAATGGTAACGGCAGAGGTTAGCGCCAGGATCACTCCGCTGAATAAAATAGCCCAATATCCCGCCCTAATCCCGCTCTTCTGACGGCTCAGATGTGGAAGGAGAACTGTAGCAACAATCAGCTCACCAAACGGGAAATGCATATTTTTTTTCAATACAGATTCAATGATCGGTTGTATGCCGTTGCCAAGGACGGGGAGCAAACGATCGACTTCCACGATCGCGGAAAATACGATAACCAGGGCGCTGAATACGCTGATCAGCAGAACAATCGCCAAGAAAATCAAAGCGGTTCGCCCAAGCACCTCCAATCCTTGATGCAGCACAAAAGCGACGGTCATCACCATGATCAAATTGACAATGAGGAGCGGGGTCTCCTTAAGGGCTGCCGATGCCATTACCAACAACCCTCCATCTACGATATCTCTGGAGCCTGTATACAGGTAAAACACGCAGTAAGATACTCCCACCAATCCACCTAAATATTTCCCAAGCAATATTCGATAATAAACCGTCGGCAGATGATCAGGAAACATGGTGTACAAATAAGCATTCAGCGAATACATCATCGTCCCGATTACCATGCCAATCAGCAGCCCAATCCAGGAGTCCTTACCGGCCTGCAGTCCCATATTGACGACCAGTGTCGTTCCGAACTGAAATAGAACCAGCAGCGAGAAGAACTGCAGCGGACTGATTTTCACCTTCACCTTTAAGCTCCCCTTTACTGGTTGTTCATGTTGTATTTAAAGGAGCGATCTCTCATTTGAGAGTTACGCACAACGGATTTCACATGATATTCCACTTCCAATTGCGGAAAGATCACATCCCATCGTCCCTTCATTTTACGCCAGGCTTCTGGTCTGGCGCGTTCTACCGTTTGACCGAATTCGAGGATATCACTATTCGCTTTTTGACACTTCTTCACGGCTAATTCCAGGATGCGCCCCACCTCTTTGTTAGCAGCTGCTTCAAGCGTTCTCATAGAATTCGGGTTCCGCAAGTCGATGTCGCTCATCACTTCCCGGATCGAGAAATTAGGCTCGACGATTATGTGGATAACGGGTTGGAGCGGTTCTTTGAATTTCACTTCCAGCCGGGTCTTCGATCGCATGACATCCAATGCAATTTCGCCTTGTCCATGTTCAAGACTTATATTTAATGGCGTTGTATGCATTTTATTCTTGATCCACACGGTTCCCTTGCTCTCTTCCCTGGTCATCCAAGCTTTAAGTTTGTCTCCTTTAAAAACAGCCAGATTAGAAATGACACCCAGTCCTGCACTCTCCGAGCTTTCGAGATTGGATTTCTTGACGGCTTGATGCACATCTCCTTCGATCATGACGCCGTTTATGACAGGCCCGCCGCCGGGAACGAGCAGATCCCGAATGACATCGTCTACTTCTACACGAAAGTTTTCGCTTAACTGTCTTGAGGTTAACTCAATCTTCTGTACAAGCGCGAAAGCCGTAATCTTTCCGATAGGCGTCAGTACGGCAACCACGTCCTCTGCCCTTTGTCCTTCCGCGGCAACCAATATTTCGGTTGTCAATCGAATATCGGAATCACGATCCAAATAATCGAATAGATCGATAATTCCGTTTCTGGCTACTTCGTCGGATATTACAATTAATCCTGTGTGGGCAAGCGAAATGATGCGTGGTACTTTGCGAGACGTATTTCGCATCGCTTCGATGATTGTTTTTCCGGTTGCCTTGTATATGGATGTAGGTGTCGCTCCCCTGCCTGCTTTACCGGATATTTCATCCGCGATGATGGTCTGGAAGGAAATCATATATTGCTGCTCTTCTTCCTTCCAGTCAATGCCGATACCAGCGACAATGGCCCGCTTATTCAATTCAGTCGCATCCCAGCAGCCCGTTATCGTGCTCAGGCAGCAGCACACGAGGATGCTGACCAACCATCTGTATCTGAACATATCCGGACACCCCTAACGTTAATTACGATTGGACTCAGCGGCCGGAACAGCCGTCTTCAGGTCCCCCATATTACTGTTATCCCTTCCGGCGTTCGGTTTGTTTAAACCGAATGACGGATTCCCGGTTTCCTGCGATGCGGCTTCCCCCGATGCACCTCGATTACTGTCTGAATGAGATGCGGACAAGGCTTCCGCTTGGATCGATTTGAAAGGCATTCGGATGACAGCGTCTTTTTGACTCCGCAATCGAAAAGGACTGATCGGCGATAAATAGGGAACTCCGAACGAACGGAGACTATTCATATGGGCGACAAGGATGATTAATCCCAGCGTCAGCCCGTAAAATCCGAACAAGCCGGCCAATACCATAAATGCGAACCGTATCAAGCGTCCGGCGATGGATAGGTTGTAGGCCGGTATGGCAAAGCTTGCAATACCGGTTAAAGCCACGACAATGACCATCGCTGGCGTAATCAGGCCGGCTTCAACGACGGCCTGTCCCAGGATCAAGGCACCCACAACCGAGACGGTCTGCCCGATGGCTCTGGGCATCCTCACACCGGCCTCACGCAGAATTTCAAATACGATTTCCATCAGCATCGCTTCGACAAAGGCGGGAAACGGTACCCCTTCCCGCTGGGCAACCAAACTGATCAGCAATAAGGTCGGCACCATTTCGTAATGAAAGGTGGTGAGGGCTATATAAACCGATGGGCCCAGGATCAGAATAATAAAACTGAGATAGCGGACAATCCGCATCACAATCGCAATATCAAAACGCTGTGCATAATCTTCGGGTGATTGAAAAAAATTTACAAATACCGTTGGAAGAACCAGAACGAAGGGGGTGCCATCAACCAGGACGATGATCCTGCCTTCCAGCAATTTACTGGCGGCATCGTCTGGCCGCTCCGTATTATAGATCGTGGGAAAAGGGGTCACCGTTTTATCCTGAATAAATTCTTCAATATAAGCCGATTCCAGAATCCCTTCAATCTCGATATGATTCAGCCGTTCTTTAATCTCCTTTACGATGCCGTGATCTGCTTTTCCCTTCACATACATAAGAGCCACGTGGGTATGGGTTATCGATCCGATTTTCATGGTCTCCAGCCAGAGATCGGGGGATTTCAACCTCCGCCGAATAAGGGATATGTTGGTAGCGATGGACTCCACGAAGCTATCCTTGGGTCCGCGAACAACAAGCTGGGAGGTCGGCTCGGTAACGGATCTCCATTCTCCGCCCTGCGTGCCCGCTACGATGGCTTTCTCAGCACCTTCCAGCAGGATGACCGTATCCCCTGACAATATGGCCAGCATAATGTCGTTCCATTCGGTCATTATTTTGGATTCCCCCATCGACAGCCCATCCTTCATGATGTTGTCCAAGAAGACATCGGGCCCCTCACCCTTATATAGATCGGGGGTTAAACGCAGGAGAGAATCCATTACGAAATTGTTGACCATCTCAGGATTGCTGAGTCCGTTCAAATATACAATGGCACAGTTCTCCTCTGGCTCACCGCCCAGCTTCAAACGGCGAGTCACAATATCCGGGCTGTCTCCGGACTCAGTCCGTATCCGATCGAGCAGCTCTTGTATGTGGCCTGAAATCACGGATGATCCTGACTTCGAGGATACCGCCTGCTCCTCCGATTTTTTTGCGGGAATCGGGCGGCGGTTTCGAGATCGGTAGCGTATCATGTTGTCGGTACCCCCATCCTTCAAAGCTCAAGTTAACTCCATTATTTGCTTTACATTCCTATTTCATGCGGAGACCGCAAAGAGGGATTGGGACGCTGTAAGAAGAATTGTCTAAACATGAAGATTCACATTGTGTGGGGAGGTTTATAGTTGAAACGATACGTGCTGCCATTTATCATCCTGATCATGAGTCTGCTTTATATTTTCTTCATTCCTTCCGAGCCCTTGCTCGTGAAACTCCTGTTCAAGCTCATACCGATGTGGCTCATCATCCTGCTTGCCTATCGGCAATTCCCGCCCCATGCCTCTAAAGTTCACTATCTTCTGTTATCGGGACTGTTCTTCTGCATGATCGGTGACGGCACGCTCATCTGGTTTGTCGTGGGCCTTGCCGCTTTTCTGATCGGTCATCTGTTTTATACGGCTGGATTTCTAGGGAAATGGCGATATTCGCTTCCCCGCCTCCTCAGCATCGTACCGATTGCGGCTTATTCGGTATGGATGGGCATTCCATTGGTGTCCTCTCTCAAGTCAAACGGGGAGCAAGCTTTGATGATTCCCGTCATCGCTTATATCGCCGTCATCTCGACCATGCTCTGGACAGCCATCATGACCGGGAATCGGTATGCGATGGTTGGAAGCCTGCTCTTTGTCATCTCGGACTCGATCTTGTCCTGGAACATGTTTGTTGCCGATATCCGCTATTCGAACGTCTGGATTATGACCACTTATTACGCGGCCCAATTCCTGATTGCCAGAAGCATCTCGGCTTTTGACAGTCCTCGAGTACAGGCCTTGGGAAGCTCGTCCTTGAATACATCTGCCGCCCCATAGCAAAGAAGACATAAAAAAGCCAAGCCCGGGTCCACCCGGGCTCAGCCCTGTATAGCATGTTGGGTCCAATCATGGAACTGAAACTGATCATGTAACTTTTTTGCTCATCAATCCATACAAGAAGCCCTTAATCCCGCCAGTTCATACGAACCTGCTTAATGCCTTCTACCTGCCACAACTGCTCGAATAATCCGTTAATTCCCTTGCTGTTAAAAGAATACACCCGGAATTCCATCGTCACCTTGGTCGAATCGTCCTCCGTCGTGTCATTATTCACGATCATGCCTTCCACCGTCATATTGGCCTTTTGCAGCAATTCGGTAATGGTACTCACATGAACCGGACGGTCTCCGGCCTCAATGATGATCTTCAAGCTGCCTGACTTTTTGATAAACAGAAATTTCGATTCCAGTTTATTTAACACCAGCGTGCTGACCAGAACGATCGCCGTCGTTATGATCGCCGGCCAGTAAAAACCGGAGCCGACACTTAAACCGATAGCAGCCGCCACCCAAAGAGTTGCCGCCGTGGTAAGACCTGAAATGATATGATTGGAACGCCGCAATATAGCCCCGGCACCAAGGAATCCGATACCGCTTACAACTTGTGCCGCCAGCCGGGCAGGATCAAACCTCGCATTGGGATGATTAATCAGTGCAGAATCAAAACCGTAAATGGAAGTCAGCATAATCAGCGTTGATCCGACAGCCACCAAGAGATGGGTTTTTAAACCGGCCTGCTTATTTCTGCGTTCCCGCTCCCAACCGATTAAACCGCCAAGCAATGCAGCGAACAGCAGCCGCATCAGCATGGTTTCCGTATCCAGTTGAAACACATCCATTCCCTAATCTCCACCCATCTTTGTCATGTAAGGCGGCTCTTCGCTATACCATATGTTCATCCTGCCAGCGCCATAACTCTTTGCTGGAGGTGGATATGCCAATTACACCGCTCTTCAAAGCCGTATCAAAATCCTCCAAATCGATCATGAGTCCTCCAGCAATGACGGGCACGTCCACTTCTGCGCGAATCCGTTCCATGATCCGCTGACACACCATGCCCGGCAGCACTTCAATGGCATCCGGATTGGAGGCCTTAATCATCTTGATCCCGTTGTCCAGCGAAACGGAATCGAATACAAACAGACGCTGGACCGTCAACAAGCCCAGTTTCTTCGCTTCTACAATCGCCGTGTTTTTTGTCGTGACAATACCGTCAATGCCCACCTTTTCAGCTAAATACTTAACCCCCGTTTTATCTTTACCGATCCCTTCGATCAGATCAAAATGCACAAACGAGAGCTTGCCCGCCTCCCGAATCTGTTCAACGATCGATTCGATGATAAAAATATCGGTTTTGAGAATAAACACGATATTCGATTCGGTCGCCAGCACAGCAGGGAGTTCATCGGCATTCATTAATGAAGTAATAATGGGCTTACGCTTCAAGCAATACGATATTCGTTGTGCACCTTCAACACTGGTTTTCATGTCTTCACCTCGTTGCCGCCGCAACATCTCCATTTCTCCCGTTGCCCCGGCATATTTTTGTTTATGCTCATGACTTTGCTTCATCTGTCTGCTTCACGGCAGTACCGCTGAGATAAATATCGTAGACCGAATTCAATACATAGGTGGGCTTCACGCTGCTGTCCATCAGATCGTCCCTGCTCGATACGCCGGTCAGCACCATTGCCGTACTCATCCCTGCCTGATTTCCCATCTTGATATCCGTCTCCAGCCGATCCCCCGACATCAGACAATCTTCGGCCTTCACTCCCAAAATATCAAGAGCGGTCAACGCCGTCAAGACGGAGGGCTTGCCCATGACGGTCGTGATTGTAATGCCGGCGGTGCCTTCGATGGCACCGATCATGCCGCCGCAATCCGGGACTTCGCCGCCAGGCATCGGACATGTTCGATCCGGGTGGGTGGCAATCACATCGGCGCCCCGTTTAATCGCCTGATATGCAAAATCCAGATGGCGGTAGTGGAAATCCCGGTCCCACGATACAACCACAACGTCGGTTTCCTTTGGCGATGAGGCGAATCGTATTCCATTGTCCAGCAGCTCATTCTTCAATATTTCCTCGCCAATGACATACACCTTTGCGCCCGGATGATGCTTCTGAAGATAATGAATCGTAACCAGCGCAGGGTTCAATATATTGTTCAGCTCAACTTGAATGCCAAGCTTCCTTAATTTCTTTAAATAGTTTTCCCGGGAATCTATCGTTTTGTTGGTCAAAAACAATAGTTTCTTACCCAGTCCCTGCAAATAATGAATGGTCTCCACCGCACCATCAATGGCCTCAGCCCCAAGATAAATCGTACCGTCCAAATCAAAAATATAACCTGAATAGTGATCCATGTTTCGTTCTCCTCTGCATGTTCAATCTGTAATTTCGCCCGTAAACGTAAATTGGACATGTTCTGGCCAGATCAGTTCTGTTAATGGACCCACAGTCCCCATCCGTAAAGTATACATATGAGGGTGTCATGCCCTTTAGTCCTTGGACAAGCGGTTCCATGCGGTACAAAAAAATGAGAAGCACTTTGCACTGAAAAAGCCTTCATTCATGACAAATGAAAGTTCTCGTTATGCAAAGGGCTTCTCATCATCTCTGCCCAGCTCTATAACTTTATATGGTTATACTACATCCACATTTTACATTTGACAAGATGATCCCGATAAATAAGATGCCTATCGATTCATCGCCGACACGGCGGAGGAATGGTCGGCTTCCTGGTCGGAGCTCGATCCTGTGACGTCTTCCCGATCCGGCGGATCCGTAAACCGTTCTATCCCGCTGCCTTCCGCCACTCCCCATGCCAATTGCAATTGATCCTGCAGCAGTTCCCATTGCCTGTCGACTTCCTCTTGATTCCATTCAAAATATTCACGCATCAGCCTCATGACGGGAGCAATGGTCCGCTCGGTTTTTTGCCGGTCGAATAATAACCAACCCGTTCTTCTTAACAGAAAATCGACTGCGGTCATCGTCATCTCATATTCGATGGAATACTCGATTTCCGCACGTAACAATCGAAGCTCGGTCGTTTCCGCTTCCTGCGCAGAGGCAGCGACCCGGTTCATCAGCTCCATCGTATTGGAGCCGTACCTGTTCATAAGGCTCAGAATGTCCTCGGGTCTGATATCAAGGGATTCACCCTGCTTGATCAACTTCTTCTGAACCTCCTCATAGGTGAGGCCGTTCAGGTCGCCCCCGCTGATGGGAACCCGATCCGTCGTACAAGGAGGATAGATGGTGCCGTCGGCGTCTTGAAGCTGTCTGGCTGCAAGGTTCACTACCTTTTCGGCCATTTTCCGAAATCCGGTCAGCTTTCCGCCTGCAATGGTGATCAACCCGGAATCGGATATAATCATCTCATCTTTTCTCGAAATTTCCGAAGGGTCTTTTCCTTCCTCACGGACGAGGGGCCGCAAGCCCGACCATCCGGATTCGATATCATCCGGCCCCAGCCTTGACTCCGGGAAAGCATGATTCACCGCATCGATCAGATATCGCCGATCCTCCCCGGTAATGCCAGGCGTCTCAATCGCCCCCTCGTAAACGGTATCGGTCGTGCCGATGTAGGTCTTGCCCTCTCTTGGAATGACAAAAATCATTCGGCCGCCCGGCACATCGAAATAAGCAGCCTGCCGTATGGGAAGCTTGGCATGATCCACGACCAGGTGAACGCCTTTGGTTAAGAGCAGGCGCTTTCCCTTGAGCGAATTATCTTTAAGCCTGACCTGATCCACCCATGGCCCGGCGGCATTGATGATTTTTTTGGCGTATATCATATAGCTCTTGCCACTCACTTGGTCTTCTACATGAGCTCCTACAACTTTTCCTCCTCGATACATGAATTCCTGGACTTTGGCATAATTCGCGATGAGCGCTCCCTTGGCTCTTGCAGACTTCAGCACTTCCACCGTTAATCGAGCATCATCGGTTCGGTATTCATAATAATAACCGGAACCTATCAATCCCTCCTTTCGAAAGAGCGGTTCAAGGGTCAGGGTACTCTCGCGCCGGAACATCTTGCGCCGTTCACCGCGTTTGACCCCTGCCAGCCAGTCGTACAGATACAATCCGATCGCGCTGGCTAGATAACCATAAGTGCCTTTTTTATAAATGGGGAGCAGCATCGGAATAGGCTCCACCAGATGCGGAGCGCTCCGGTGAAGCAGTGCCCGTTCAGAACCCACCTCACGTACCAAGCCGATCTCTCCTTGCTTCAGATACCGAAGACCGCCATGAATCAGCTTCGTTGATCTACTGCTCGTTCCCGAAGCAAAATCATTCATTTCCACCAATCCGACGCTCATCCCTCTGCAGCTGGCGTCCCAAGCAATTCCCGCACCCGTGATACCCCCGCCAATCACCAGCACATCCAGCTTTTTTGCCGACATGTCCTGCAAATATTGGGTCCGCATCTTGGCGGATAAGCTTGTGTCCACCTGTCATTCTCCTCTCTGAATTTAAAATAAGGAACCTATTCCACCATAAGAAAAACGTCTATCGACGTACTTTATCTCAAGACAGACCGCATTTTGCGGAAGTTTTTCTTGCGAGATAAGGATGCTAAGCCTCGTATGATACTTTCTTATCTCTTCAAAAAAAGAACCGCTTCTGCTTGGAATGCATACCAAATACAGTACGCATTTAAGCAAAAGGGTTCTCCGTTATCTCCGCCTCTTTATGCAATAAATATGATTATTCATTATAGGTTGCTTTTATACTTATGTCTACATGGAGCCTATTCAGAACCGTTAAAGCCGATTCTCACTTTTTCCGTAATGCCGATGGAGCCATGCTTTTATATTTCTTGAAGGTTCGACTGAAATAATAAATATCATTAAACCCGGTCGCAGCCGCGATTTCGGATACGGTAAGCGGACTCTCGCGAAGGAGATAATCCGCCCGGTTGAGCCTCGTCTCATTCACATACTCCGTCACGGTCCGGCCGCTGATCTCCTTGAACAACCGGCTGAAATGAAAACGGCTGAGACCGGCCATGCCGGATAACTGCTCCACCGACAGATCCTCCCGGTAATGCTCCTCGATATACTTGAAGATCGGGGCAAACCGCTCGACGTTCTTCATTCTCTCGACGTATTCATCCAGGGTAAGAACCGTCGCTACATAACCTCGAACAAGCAGCGTAAGCAGCCGATACAGCTCTGATTTGACGGCCAGCTCATAACCGAATTCCCGCTGTTCCAGCTCATGAATGATAGACAGCATGGAGGCTAGCGCATCATCCCCGCTAATTCGGTTCTCGAAGATCAGCCGATTCTGGGTGATCGGCGTGATGAATTTCATCTCGGTTGCATCCAGCGAATGGCTCTGAAGCAGCGAGAAGTCCGCGATTAACGCATAATAAAACAAATGATCCGACAGGCTGAGGCCGTAATGCAGCTCATTCCGGTTAATGACGATCATATCGCCTTCCTTGACCGTGAAGGTGGACGAGCCGCACTCCAGACTCGCTTCTCCTGATACAATGTATAGAATTTCAAGATGTTCATGCCAATGGTGGTTAAACAAAACCTGTCCCCGTCCATCAAACTCGCAACGATGAACCTTAATCGGAAACTGAGGATCCGGCATCGTCATCGGTTCTCGCAGTGTTTTGTCCAATGTTCTGATCTCCTTCCAGTAAGACAGCACAATTGTACAAACAAACAGCACGGTTTATCATGGTGTCTTCCTCTAAAAGCATTATAATACGAAAGTGTAATGCAGTAAATTCAGAGGAGTGAACTCATGAAATCTATTAATGTTGGCGTCATTGGCACGGGATCGATCTCTGCTATGCATTTGCAATCCTATGAGAAACATGCGAACGCGAATTTGCTCGCCGTGTGCGATTTAAATGAAGAAAGAGCACAGCGTGCAGCTGAAAAATACGGTGCTACCAAAGTCTACACCGATTATAACGAACTTCTGGCTGATCCGGAAATCGATGCAGTAAGCATCTGTACCTGGAACAATACGCATGCCGAAATCAGCATTGCGGCACTGAATGCGGGCAAACATGTCCTGGTTGAGAAACCTCTCTGCCGGACCGTTGAGGAAGCGCTTCAAGTACAGGAAGCCGTTAAATCCTCCGGCAAACTGCTTCAGGTCGGCTTCGTAAGACGTTACGACCCTAACGCTCAGATGCTCCGCGAGTTTGCAGACAAGGGTGAATTTGGGGACATCTACTTTGCGAAGGCTTCCTCCGTTCGCCGTCTTGGCAATCCAGGCGGCTGGTTCTCTGACATTGAGCGTTCCGGCGGCGGACCTCTCATCGATATCGGGGTGCATGTCATTGATCTGTGTTGGTACATGATGGGTCGTCCCAAACCGGTTTCCGTCAGCGCCAATACATACCGAAAGCTGGGCAATCGCTCTAATGTTCGCAACCTCTCCTTCTACAAAGCGGCTGACTATGACGCGGAGAAGAACACGGTTGAGGATATGGCGAATGCGATGATCCGTTTTGAAAACGGCGCCTCTTTGCTGGTGGACGTCAGCTTCACGCTGCACTCGAAGGAGAATCTGCAATCCGTTAAATTGTATGGAGACAAGGGCGGATTCGAGATTGATCCAGAGGTGGTCATCGTAACGGAGAAGCACGATACCATCATCAACATCCAGCCTCAAACGGACAACAAAGGATTCGATTTCAACGCGGCTTTCCAAAGCGAAGTCGATCATTTCATTTCCAGCATCGAGAACGGCACGTCACCTCTCAGCCCGGTGGAAGACGGCGTTGAGATCATGAAGATTCTGTGCGGGATCTATGAATCCGCCGAAAAAGGGGTTGAGGTTCTCTTATGAAACTTGGAATAAGCTCATACAGCCTGTACCAGGCCATGAATAAAGGCGAAATGACCATTACTGATGTCATCGACTACGTTGCAGAAATCGGGGGAGAGCATATCGAAATCGTTCCGCTGGGCTTTAACCTGAAGGAAACGCCGGAGTTGATCGATACCATTAAATCCCATGCCGCTTCCAAAGGGCTTGAGATCTCCAATTATGCCATCGGCGCCAATTTTGCTGAACTGGATGATGCAGCATATGAAGCGGAGATTGAAAGAGTTAAAGGCGAAGTGGACATTGCGGCCGCGCTTGGCGTTAAGCTGATGCGCCACGACGTAGGCTCTTCCAAGGACTTGTCCATCACGCATTTCCTGGAGGAACTTCCCCGCCTGGCCAATGCATGCCGTATCATAGCCGATTACGCGGCAGAACGCGGCATTACAACAAGCGTGGAGAACCACGGCTATTTCATTCAACATAGCGATCGTGTAAAAGCGCTGGTTCAGACCGTTAATCACCCTAACTTCAAAACAACCCTGGACATTGGAAACTTCCTCTGTGCAGATGAGGTGTCGACTGTGGCTGTCAAGAACAACATCGGCTTGGCATCGATGGTTCACTTCAAGGACTTCTATTATCGCCCGGCTCACCGCGCACCTGGATCCGGTTGGTTTAACACCTCCAGCGGCAACTGGCTGCGTGGCGCGATTGTCGGCCAAGGCGATATCGATATGCCGGAAGTCGTTCGCATCGTGAAGGAATCCGGCTATGACGGCTACATCTCGATTGAATTCGAAGGGATGGAAGATTGCCGTACGGGAGCTAAGTTTGGATTGGAATATCTCCGTAAAACCTGGAATGAGGTTTAAGTTATACGGACGATGGAAGACACAAGGATGATATAAGGGGGATATTAAGATGTCGAAGCCTATCATGCCTAACAAAATTGGCGTTATTGTTGACAGCTTTCGGGTTGGCGTAAGAGAAGGTCTTGTCAAAGCACGAGAGGTCGGTGCGGACGGCGTTCAAATCTATGCCGTTCACGGCGAAATGGATCCGGCCAATCTCTCCGCTTCCGCGCGAAAAGAATTGAAGGATTATATCGATTCCTTGGGGCTTGAAATTTCCGCCCTTGTCGGTGACCTTGGCGGACACGGCTTCCAGGACCCTGCCGAGAATGCGGCTAAAATCGAGAAATCCAAACGAATCATGGAGCTCGGCTTGGAGCTGGGAACCAATATCATCACCACGCATATCGGTATCGTGCCGCAAGATCATAACGGCCGCGTATATGAAACGATGCACAAAGCTTGCCTGGAGCTTAGCACATTCGCGAAGTCCATGGACGCATTCTTTGCCATCGAGACAGGTCCGGAGCCTTCGGCTCATTTGAAATCATTCCTTGACGGCCTGGGTTCCAACGGAGTATCGGTAAACTTTGACCCGGCCAATATGGTCATGGTTACCGGTGATGATCCTGTACAGGGCGTGTACAACCTGAAGGATTATATCGTTCATACACACGCGAAGGACGGAATCAAGCTGGCTGACTATATCGACCCTCGTGATGTATACGGCGATTTCGGATACGAGGCACCTGCCCTTGACCATGACAAAATTGCCGATATGGCGGAATCGGGTGAGAAGTTCCGTGAAGTGCCGCTTGGCGAAGGCGGCGTGAACTGGAATGCTTACCTGCAAGCTCTCAAGGATATTGGCTATACAGGGTATCTGACGATCGAACGTGAAGTGAAAGCCAATCCGGAAGCGGATATCAAGCTTGCCGTGGACTTCTTGAAGACGTTCAGAGCTTAACATGTACACGATTCATTCAGAGTTCTTGCTGCAGGATATCAAAGCTATTGCTTGAATAGGATGCAGTGAACTCATTAACTAAACAAGGCCAATCAGGTTATTCCCTGATTGGCCTTGTCTTTATTGTCCTACTTAGTAAATAAATTTAAGATACCACTTGTTTCCCAGATACCGTCTCCAGGGCGCCGTTCGCTTTTGCGGAACGAATCTCGGCTTCAATAATTTCCAGCGAACCGGCAGCGCTCTCAGGCGTACATACCGTTACCGGCTCTCCTTGCACAACGTGCTCAATGAAATACCGGAGTTCACGATAATAGCCGGAATCATCGGACAGCTCAGCCGTAAAGCCTGGGGCGCCTTCAGGGTACACCTTCAGTTCATTATTCTCGAACACCAGCGTTGCCTGTTCCAAATTCACACGGTAACCCATATAAAAACCGTGTTCGCCGTGCAGCGTCCAATCCGCATGCGCGTTAATCACTTTGCCATCCGGGAAACTGTAGTGGGTGGATACGATATCGTACGAGCTTCCTTTAATCATCGTTTTGGCGAAAGTCGATACGCGCTCCGGTTTGCCCATAAGCCAATGAATCATATCCACGTCATGCACATGCATGTCCGTGATACAGCCACCGCTCTTGTCCCCTTCCAGGAACCAGCCTTGAGGCGGCTCCGATCCGCGGAAGAATTCGCCTGCAACGATGCTTCCATAACGACCGTCCTCTACGCATTCTTTTAAATATTCATAAGCCGGCCAGAAACGGAGGCATTGTCCGATCATGAGCGTTTTTCCTGTGCGCTCCGCTGTTTTCACCATACGCCAGGCTTCTTCGGAGCTGCCTGCGACAGGTTTCTCACACATGACATGAATACCCCGCTCCAACAGCATGCAGGACATGTCCGCATGCAAATAAGTCGGCAGGCATACATCCACAATATCCAGCTCTTCATGCTCCAGCATTTTGTCCACATGGTCATACAGATGATAAGGCTCCAGGTCGTATACATCACGCTCGGTCGCCATATTGCCGTTGGCTTTGCTGTCCTTAAGCTCATCGATGCGCAAATCGCAAATCGCCACCAGCTGGATGTCCGCGCCCTCTTCGGCTAGTCGAACATAATTGTCGAAATGCATGCGCCCCATAAAACCAAATCCCAATATCCCGATTTTCAGCATCCTTATTCCCTCCGTTATCCCTTGTTATGATTGGCCTTGATGCTGGCGGGCATCCGGCTTGCGCAATGATGGCGTGCGTCCAAGAATCGCATCCATTGCATTGGATGTATTAAATATGATCTGCTCCGAGTAGTGGGTATACGCCGGGATCATCTCTGCCGTAACATAGTTGTCATAGCCGATCAAGCGCAGCGCCTCAACAACGGCCGGATAATTAACGTCCCCTGCCAACAGGTCGACAAAACCGTGCAATCCGCCTGCCTGTCTGCGGTAATCTTTGAAATGGACTTTTTTGATCCGCTCACCCAAAATCCGAATCCAGTGCTCCGGATAACCGTTATGCACGACATTGCCTACGTCGAAATAGGAGCCGACATATTCGGAACCGATCTCGTCGATGAAGGTCCGCAATTCCAGCGGAGACAGCAGGAATTTATTCCATACATTCTCGATCGCGATGGCAACGCCTGCGCTTTCCGCGTAAGGAACCAGCTTACGAATGGATTCTTGAGCCCGTTCGTAGGCATATTCGTAATCGATGACTGCTGAACCAGGAACAAAATCGACACCGACCGCCCCCGGGATCACAAGGATGGCATCCACTCCGAAAGCGGAGGCGAGCTCCAGCTGCTTCTTGCAAATATCCATGGCCTTCTCACGGACAGCCGGGTCGTCACTGGTCATCGGATATTCCCAATACAAACCTGTCGCCAAACCCGCGATATCCAGGTCGGCTTCTTTCAGCTGTTCCGTTATGGCCTGTACCTCTTTATCGCCAGCCTGAAGGCCGAGCTCTCCTGTTTGGTTTAATGACAGTTCGATTCCTTCAAATCCGGCTTCCTTTGCCAATCGGATGCAGTCGGAGATGGAAGCATCTCCCGGGAACGACCAGATATTAATCCCTTTCTTCATCGTGAATCCCTCCTAGAATCAATAGGTTGATGTTGTAAAACTCGTTTTCTGAAACACATCATTTGACTTTTTCCGTCAAGTTGTAAATAAACCATTTTGATGTAATAATACTTATATAATAAATAAAGATTGGACCAAATGATTTAGATAGAAAAGTGATTATTTGGACTATTCCGTTCTATTTATCATCTCTTAATAATACTTTGGAGTGAGTTTACGATGACCGATATGGACCTCAATTTTCCGATAAAACGCGAAGCGCCTTTTCGCGAATGGTCACCCTGCATTCACTATGCCCAGTTTCAACGCATGGCGACGGGATCACTTCCGCAGCGCAGGTTGTACGATTTTGAACTGCTCTATGTATACCATGGGGAAGCCGCTACTACGATGTACGGGAACCGCTATCGCATCGAAGCCGGTCAACTGATCTTCCTGCCGTCCGGCGTTTACCACCAGAACGAGGTGGTCTCCCATCCTGACGCGCGATTTTTGGGGATTCATTTTGATTTCTTTGATGAGCTGGACATACAGACCGAAGCGGATATGATCGTCAATGAGGCCGTGCTGGATACGGATAAATTCGCGCATGAAGCGGTGTCCTCCGCTTTTCCCCCGCTCTCTTCCCGTGTCATCTACACACCCCCGCTGCCTTGCGTTCAGATGATGGAACGAATCGTGGAGGAATTCACCCTGCGTCCCGCCGGCTATGAGCTTGCCTGCAAAGGGCTGATGCTGGATGTGCTGGTTCAATTGCTTCGGACGCATCCTTCCCAGGCCTTGACGGAAACGTCACCGCACGATGCCAAACTGATTGAACTGATGTCTCAAATCGAAAAAACTCCAGCCAAAGACTGGAGCAACAAAGTGATTGCGGAGCATTTAATGTTAAGCCCGGATCATACCGCCAAATTGTTTAAACGCTTTGCGGGGATGCCGCCGAGTGAATTCGTGCAATCCGTTCGTCACCGCGAAGCCCGCCGACTTCTCCGGGAATCCGATATCTCGATCGAGGCGGTTGGCGAAGGGGTCGGATACCCGGATATTCATTATTTTAGCCGAATCTTCCGCAGGTTGGAGGGGATCACCGCTACCGATTACCGCAAACTTTCAAGAATTCTGTAAGGTGGGCAGGCCATGGTCAGCACCTGCATGCGTTCGAAGCCAGCGATCCATTCGATTGAGCGCCTCGCTCAATTGATCGGGCGAGGCGGCATACGAGCAGCGAATAAAGCCTTCGCCCCCGGAGCCAAACACATGACCGGGTACAACGGCCACCTTTGCCTCCCGAAGCAATCGCTCCGCAAACTGCTGGGAACCCAGACCCGTTCCGGTAATGCTGGGGAATGCGTAGAAAGCCCCCTGTGGATCGCGGCAGCTTAGGCCGATATCGGTCAGACCCTGCACAAACATCCTTCTGCGTTCATCATAAGCCTGCTTCATCACGTCCCGATCCCCGAGTCCATTTCTTAAACATTCGAGCGCAGCTATCTGCCCCATGATGGGCGCGCAGAGCGCGGTATACTGATGAATCTTGACCATGGCGCTCACCAGGTGGGAATCGCCGCAGAGGTAACCGACCCGCCAGCCCGTCATGGCAAAGGCTTTGGAAAATCCGCCGATGACGATGGTGCGCTCCCGCATCCGAGGCAGCGAAGCTATGCTGGTATGTGTGCGGCCGTAGGTAAGCTCGGCATACATCTCGTCTGAAATCACCACCAAATTGTGCGTAACCGCAAGGCGCGCAATCGGCAGCCAATCCTCATAGCTCATCACGGCACCTGTCGGATTGCTTGGAAAGTTAACAACGATCGCTTTCGTCCGGGGAGTGATCGCCTTCTGCAGCGCATCCGCGGTCAATTTGAACTTATGCTCTGCGGAGAGCTCCAGTTCGACGACAGTTCCCCCGTTCAATTGCACAAGAGGAGCATAGGCGACATAGCCCGGCACGGGGATAATAATTTCATCCCCCGGTGAAATGAGCGCCCGCAGCGTAAGATCAATCGCTTCGCTGCCACCAACCGTGACCAGTATCTCTCTCGTCGGTTCATATTGCAGCTGGAACCCGGTATCCAGATATTTCGCAATCTCTTCCCTCAGCTCCATCAGCCCTTCATTCGGCGTATACATCGTGCGGCCATGCTCCAGAGCTCGTTTACAGGCCTCAATCGCACATGCAGGCGTCACAAAATCCGGTTCCCCCACACCGAGAGAAATGACGTCATCGTCCGCTTCCGCCGCATTAAAAAATTGCCGGATGCCGGAAGGCGGCAAGACTTGCACCGTTGATGTTAGAAAGCTGCTCGTTGTATTCATATGCTTCTACTCCTTGCCTTCGCTTTTTCGTTCCGATAATGAAGTTTCAATGATGGCATCCAAAAGGCCGCTGAACGAATAGCCCGCCGCTTCCGCGCTTCTTGGAAGTAAACTGTTCTTCGTTAAACCCGGGAGCGTGTTGACCTCCAAAATATACGGAATCTCTTCCTTCAGGATGATATCGATCCGGGCATACACACTGCATTTCAGCGCCTTATAGCATTGAAGCGCAGCCGTGCGCACCCGCTGCTGAAGTTCGGCGGGAAGCTCAATCACTTGCTCATCCGCCTCGCCTTCTTCGTATTTGGATATATAATCGAAAAACTCGGAGTTCGGCTTGATGGACACAATCGGGAGCATCTCACCGTTCAAAACCGGGCAAGTGATCTCCTCGCCCTCGATCATTTGCTCGATCATCACGGAGCGGTCCCATCGCAATGCCTCTTCTACGGCGTAGACAAGGGCAGCCGCATCACGCACGATCCGAGTACCAACGCTGGACCCGCCTGCGTTCGGTTTCACAACAACAGGATAACCGAGTCCCTCCACGTCAGCGGCGGCCAATTCCTCCATACTGCTGACCATAATCCAATCGGCTGTAATCAATCCCTCGTACCGCAGCAGCTTCTTGCTCAAATCTTTATCCATGCAGATGCTGCTGGAAAGAACGCCGCTGCCGGTATACGGAATGCCCAGGGAGTCGAGTGTGCCTTGCACCGTCCCGTCTTCCCCGTATTTTCCGTGCAGGGCGAGCAAAGCCATATCTATGCCTTCGGTTTTGCTGATCAGCTCGCGTTGATCGTTAATCTCGATCGGATAAACCTCGTAGCGGCTTTTATCCAGATGAGCGATCATCTCTTTGCCGGTCATGAGCGAAACTTCCCGTTCGGAGGATACGCCTCCCATGATGACACCAACTTTCATGATGTAGACCTCCTAAATAATTTCTTCAAGCTGTTTGCCTATGCATCACTCCGCATGCGGATGATTCTTCCGATCTCCGTTCGATCCAGATTACACCAGATTACACCAGCTTCCTCGCCGCCTCGCCGATGATGCGGATCCCCTTCTCGATGTTCTCGTCGGAGACGCGGGAGAATCCAAGACGCATGGTGTGATGGCCGCCGCCATCGGTAAAGAAAATATCGCCCGGCGTAAACACAACGCCCTGGGCAGAGCAGGCCTCAAGCAGCTCGCGGGTTCGGAATTCGGGACCGAATTCAACGAACAGGTGAAGCCCGCCGTCGCCGGACAACCGCTCCATCGGAATCCACTCCTCGCAGCAGCGGATCGCGAGCTCATATTTTCGCTTGTACTCGGCCTTCGCTCTCTTTAAATATTTCTCGAAGTTGCCGTTGTACAGATATTGAAAGAGCAGGGACTGATCCAGGGTCGACGTATGAATGCTGCGGGCACGCTTCACGCTTTCCAGATAATGAATCAGGGTCTTGTCGGCCAGCACCCATCCGACTCGCAGGCCGGGAAACAGAATCTTGGAGAAACTGCCTAAATAAATGACGCTGTTGTCCTCGCCGCCTGCACAGGCAACGAGAGGCGCGATGTGTGAGCCCGAATAGCGCAGCTCTTCGTTGAAACCATCTTCAATAACGGGAATTTCGTACTCATTCAGCAGCCGGAGGGCTTCCAGCCTCTTCTGGTGAGACATGACGATTCCTGTAGGATTATGATAGGAAGGCACAAGGTAGGCCATGTCGTACGTCCGCTCCGACAGCTCGCGCGCAAGCCCTGTCAGGCTGATGCCGTCCGGCTCCATCTCGACGCCGGTAATGGCATACCCGTGCATTTTAAAATTTTTAATGGCTGTATGATGGGTCGGATTCTCGCACAGAATGCGGCCATGCCCTTTGTTCAAGGCGGATAGCACCAGGCTTAAGCCTTCCGTAAAACCGCTGGTGATCAGCATATCCTTACCTTGAATATTCACGCCTTTGTTCTCCATATAACGGAGGAGGTAATCAATAAGGGGTTTATAACCCTTGGCGTAACCGTAGTTTAGAAGTACATCACCTTCAAGCGACATCCGGTCCAGGAATGCCCGTTTGACATTTGGCAGGTCGAACAGCTTCTCATCGGGGGCGATGCTGGTAAAAGATATAGAGCCCTTCTCAGCGCGGATGCCGTGTTTCATCAGATCATGCTCTTCCGAAAGCCTGGCGTATTCGTTCAGGCGAGGCCACCAATCCAGCCGTTTGCCTTCGGGCTGCAGGGATGCTCCGCTGATCGAGGGGACAACAAAGTGCCCTTGCCCTTTAACCGCATAGATATAACCTTCGTCCTCCAAATCCGAGTATGCGCTCAGCACCGTATTACGGCCCACTCGAAACAGCGCGCTTAGCTCACGCGTGGAGGGGAGCTTTTGATCGGCTTGCAGCGCCCCGGTTGTCATCAAGCGCTTCATGTAATCCTTGACTTGAATATACGCCGGGCGGTCATTCGCCAACTTGAAATCCAAATACATCGTTCATTTCCCCCTTGCTCTAATGATGGCATAATTTCGGAGATACCACTAGAACCACGGCAGGCCTCTTTCACCTCAAGCGTGGTTTACTGGTGACAGTCCGGCTGTTTATATCAAACAACTTGGCCAATTCTTTCGATTTAACAGGATTTAAGTGTCCATTAACAGAACTATACCATCTTGACACGAATGCAAAGGAGATTATGATGGTGAACCTTCCAAGAATTGTAATTAGCAATCTGAATTCCATGATAGACGAGCCTATAAAGATATCTGCCATGGGTATGCAGCCACGGGAAGCCGTGACGTTCCACCTCATCAAAAAAATAAACGAAGCACGTTATTTAGCCTCATGGGCAAGCTTTAGGGCAGATCAAGACGGCAAGGTTGTTCTGGATGATTTAGCTCCTGATCACGGCACGTACCGCGACATTGACGGTATGGCTCTTTTTTGGTCCATGGAGCCCGTCACCAAAAATGCAATAACGCAGTATTTTGACAACACATCGATTCAGGCCGACCATCGTGATGAGCTATCTCCGCAAGCTTTACTTGTCCTGCTGGAAATGAACGACAAGGTGGTTGCACATCAAGTGATCAACCGCCATTGGATGAGCGATGACATAAGGAAACTTAACATTCGGGAAGCAGGTTTAACTGGGAGTTTTTTCTATAGCCAGGATATGAACCCTAGACCTGGCATTATGGTTGTTGGTGGATCCGAGGGAGGCATAAATGAGAAAACCGCCGCTCTTTTAGCCTCACACGGATTCACGGTGTTAGCCCTGGCCTACTTCGGCTTAGAGAGTCTACCAAAACAACTTAGAAATATTCCACTTGAAACCATACAGACGGCTTTAACGTGGTTCCACAACAGACCTGAAGTTCAGGCAGGTGGAATCGGCATTCATGGTACCTCCAGAGGCAGTGAATTGGCTTTGTGGTCAGCGACCTTGTTTCCTGACATTCATGCAGCGGTTTCATTAAGCGGCTCGGCCGTATCATTCTGTGGCATTGTTCCGTGGACTGATCAGCCGACACTCCCACCTGCATGGACCTACCAAGGACAGCCGCTTCCTTACCTTCAGCCTGAAAATCCAATCGAATTAGCGCGTGATTGTAAGGATATGTGGACCAACCGGAATGGAAACCCCTTCAGAACCTGGCATGACGGACTTTCGAAAAACACGGATTTGGTTGAAGCTGCAACCATTCCTCTAGAAAGGATGCACGGTGAGCTCCTTATGATATCGGGATTGGTTGATGAGAGCTGGAATTCCGCTTATCTCTCGGAGCAAGGTTTCAAACGAAAGACATCCATCCACAAAGACGTATCCAAACATCTGATCTATGATGGGGCAGGACATTACATTGGTATACCTTATCTGCGAGCGGTGTCCTCCGACCAGGGAAACCAACAGGCTCTTGCACAAGCAAGCGTAGAATCATGGAAAGAAACCCTTCGTTTCTTCAAGCGCGTTTTATGTAAATAAAATAAAGGTCTCCTATTCCTATTACGGGAATGGGAGACCTTCTTATACAGAGTTCAATGCCGCCAAGATTTAGTTTGTACTCACCGGTCCGCTCACTTCACAACCAAACTTTCCTTGATCTTATCGTTGATCCACTGCCGCTTCGACAGCAGCCACTCCTGATCCCTCGGATACGTCTTAAAGGTGATCGGCTCGTCGAGCCCTTCCTCCAGCGCCTGCAGCACAGCCTCCCTGCCGATCTGCGTCTCCAGCAGCTGAAGCGCTCTCAAATCCTGAAGCGCTTCCTGAAATACCTTCAGCCGAATGGATTCGATCGGTCCTTCCTCACCTGGGTATACCACGAAAGCATCCCCGGAAGGAAAACCGCAATCCGCATCCGTCACCTTGAACGGGTCAATGGCGCGTTTCGAGTATTGCGAGTTCCAAAAGTTATATCCCCAGTGGAGAAATCCCTCGATGTTAAACTTATACAGCTGGATCCCGATGATCCGGTTTCTTGCCGAGGGCAGATTGAAGAATCGGTTGGACACTTCCTTGTACTGGGAACAGCAATAATAGGTCCACAGCGGCATTACCTCCTGATCCAGGAAAGGCTCGATGTGGTTGCTTGCAGGAATTGGGCGCTTCACAAGCCCTTCCTCATAAAACGAAATATCGGAGAGCGCGTCAATGATCGGGTAATCCGGCAGAAGCTCGTTCATCAGCCGGCTTGCATGACCGTAAGCCTCCAGATGGGACACGGACGGCTCGTCGGATACATGGAAATAGCAGCGCTGCTTAAGTCCCCGGCCTTCGATCCAACCGGTCAAGGCCGGTATGAATTGTCTGATGAAGGCATGATACTCGTCTCCGGTCGCATCCGTCTCCCATCCGAACAGCTTCTCGGGCTTTCCGTTCACATTAACGATAATCTTCGGCGCATGTCCGGCTCCCCACTGGGTGAAAAGATGGGAGAATTCCAGGTACTGAATCCCATTGGAATCACACAGTTCTGCCCAGCGGTCCAGCTTATCAAACCCAAACACATATGTTCCATCTTCGCTCACATCGACGTCAACCAGCTGCACCGTTGGCCGTTCTCCGCCCACTTCCGTATCCAGCGGAGGCGTAAACACAGGGGTCAGGAGCATATTGATGCCGTTCTGAGCAGCGGTCTGCATAAACTGACCGATCAGCGTCCAGTGCCGTTCACTAAATATCTCCACCTCGTAGTAGTTCGCCAAGCAATCGGCATGGAACCATTCCGTATGAATCAGCGTCTGGTCCGGCAAGGTTGCCGGTATCACTTCGAGCGTGAACACCTCTTCTCCTAGGGACTCGCCCGATTCCGCTTCGAAACGGACCCGGATTTCATATGTACCGCCCTTGATCTCACCTTCAGGCTGTACCGTAATCCACAGACTTCTCCACTGGTTCGGGGATCCGGTTACAACAGGCTCCGATGCCAGAGACAGCAACGGGTCCGGATACAGCCCGGGCGAAGCTCTTAAGATAAACTCGTCATGATCATGATACGTAGGCAGCTCCGATGGAACCAGGCCTACAGAACGGATGGTAATCCGTTCACTCAACGATGATTGCAGATGAACACGGATGTTTTTTAACAAGCGATTGGAACGGTATGCAACTTGAAACGAGTACGTCTCATTGCCAAACGAAGACCCTCTGTCATACGAGGCCTGGGACAGTTCTTCATCGGCAAATACTTTGGACAAAGAGCTTAACAACCGGGTCTCAAATGATACGGAATGGCTCATGCAGGTTACATCCTCTCTACAATGAAATGGGATACTTTCACGTACATCTTACACTAATCTGGATGGAACGGAAGGTGAATTTTACGTTTTCGCAAAAAAGGAGCCACCGCACTGTTGCGATGGCCGCCTTACTATGGCACCATACCGAAATTACAACCGGATGTAAAAATTTTCTTACCAATCCGTGGAACTCCGGTAAACTTCAAAGCCGGACAGGCGCGGACACCATCTCGATTCCAAAATGGTAAGCCGGATATATTGAGCCCGTACAGCGGGAAAGCGGCAAATGCGTTTGCGCCCGATAACCGTCCCGGATTGGATCGTGTGCCAGTTCCCGTTTTCCATATATTCAAGCTCGAAGCGCTCGATCCGCTGCCCGTACCGGTATTCAGCCAATACGATATGATCAAAATCGATCGCCCGCCCGAGGTCCAGCTCAATCACGGCGTATTCCGTGCCCTCCTCAGGGCTCCAATACGTATCCTTGCTGCCATCGACAACAAATCGAGCCTCCAGGCCGGCCTTCGTCTCGGATGCCGTAACATCCGCATCAGCAGCCAGATTGGTTTCAAATGTATTTCGAATGGCGTCACCCAGTTCCTGCAGACGCTGTTGATCGTTCTCATGAACGAGTCCGCGGGTATCCGGCGGAATATTGAGCAGAAAGGTGGCATTGCCGCCAACCGAGCCGTAATAAATATGCAGCAATTCTTCCAGCGATCGGACTTTATTGTCTTCGGACGCATGGTAGAACCAGCCGGGACGGATCGAGGTATTGACTTCGGCCGGATACCATACCAGCTCCTTCTCGCCCTGAATGAGGCTCCGGCTGCCGAGATCCTCTTCGCTCGATTCATAACGGCGCGCAAACTCCCGATCATCGGTTTGCTGCGACTTTTCCTGGATCGCTTCATTCTGACGCAGCGACGCCGGAACGACGCTCCACTCCGACTCCCTGCAATGCCCCGCTTCATTCCCGCACCAGCGAATGTCCGGTCCGCATACCGAGATGGCGGCATTCGGCTGCAGTTCCCGAATCAGGGCGTAGTACGACTCCCAATCGTATTCCTGGCGCTTGCCATTCGGACCTTCGCCGCAGGCTCCGTCAAACCAGACGCTGAATATCTCGCCGTAGCCGGTCAGGAGCTCTCTTAACTGATTCAGAAAAAATTGATTGTACCGCGGCGAATCCCCATACGACGGTTCATGCCGATCCCAGGGGGACAAGTAGATGCCGAACTTGATTCCCCCTCTCCTGCAGGCATCGGCAACCTCCTTCACCACATCCCCGCGTCCGTTTCGCCACGGGCTGCTCTTCACGGAATGCTCCGTATACTGACTCGGCCATAAACAGAAGCCGTCATGATGCTTGCAGGTCAGGATCAAGCCGCGCATGCCGGCGCTGACACAAGCGCTCACCCACTGATCCGCATCCAGCTGCTCCGGGTTGAACAGCGCCGGATCTTCTTTTCCCGTGCCCCATTCCATATCCGTGAACGTATTGATGGTAAAATGAAAGAAGGCGTAGAACTCCATCTCCTGGACGGCTAATTGACGTTCCGAGGGCTTAATATTGGCCGCGTATTCAATGAAATTGTGCAAGCGATAACCTCCTATACCTCTATCCTTGGTTGTCTAATGCTTTCTGATGAATCTCCAGATACTTATCCAGCTGCAATCCTTTAAATCCGCTGACATAGGCATCCCAGTCCTTCTCGATATCCTTGCTGCCGGTAACGAATTGGGCCAGATTCGATTTCACGTAATCCTGAATCGTCTTCTGAATCTGCGCGATGAAGGTTGCGTCTTTCGGATCGATGAACACGTCCGTCGGGTACACCAACTCCGGTTTGGCAAAAGGTTCGTATTTCTTCGCAGCCAGCCACAAGCGATACTCGTAGGCTCCGTTCCCAAGCGGATCTTCCGGAGCGACAAAGGATTCACGAAGGGAATTCACCATCAGCATCGTGCCGAGCTGCCACCAGGTTACGTCAAGCGATCCCTCGGGCACATCCCGCTTCAGCGCTTCATATGCAGCAGGCTCGCCGTTGTAATCAAGCGCGCCGGACTCCGCCTTCCGCCATCCGTCTCCTTCAAAGCCCCAGGAGGTCATCACGGTGCCTTCTTCGGAGAACAGGTAATCCGCCAGCTTAATGGCTGCGATTCGCTGCTCCTCCGTCGCTTTGTTCGTAATGACAAACGATCCGTCCCCTGCTCCGACGCTATAGCCTGCAAGCTGCACGCCGTTCGGTCCCTTCAGCGGCGGAACAACATCGTATTCCTTATGACGGGGCTTCGCGTCGGTCGGCTCCAGCACGCTGCTGATCAGCGCATAACCAACGGCCCCGACCACATTGTCCGCTTTGTTCCCGAGCTGCTTGACGGCATCGCCGTTTTGCGTAAACGCTCCTTTGTCAATCAGTCCTTCACTGTACAGCTTGCTGATATATTTCAAACCTTCCTTCCACTCTGTCTCAGCCGCGGACAGAATCACTTTGCCATCCTTCACGCTTAGATAGGTCGTGCCATTGTTATATATAAAAGCATTCATCAAAAAGGCGTCAACTCCTCCTCCCCACACATCAAGAGAAGTGGTCATCGGAATTTCGTCGGCCTTGCCGTTCCCGTTCGGGTCCTGCTCTTTAAAGGCTTTCAGCACTTGATAGAATTCATCGGTTGTGGTTGGCATCTCTAGACCTAACTTCTCAAGCCAGGTCGTATTGATCCACATCCGCTGGCCATACGTGCAGTGCAGGCACTCGTTCACCTTCGGAAGCGCGTATATATTGCCGTCCGGCGCGGTCATCGCCGATTTTAAATAGGAGACTTCCTCCAGCGCTTTTTTAATGTTAGGTGCATGCTGGTCGATTAAATCATTCAAGGGAATAAAGGCTCCCTGCATACCGTACTTGATCTGGTCCGCTTTGGATATGCCGGCATTCATTATGAGCGCCGGATAGTCACCGCTTGCCAGCATCAGCAGTTTCTTATCGTTAAATACCGCGTCAGGTGTCGTATTCCACTTAAATGTAATGCCCAGCTTCTCTTCGATATGCTTGGAGAATGGATTGACATCGAGGCTCTCGATGCCGGCGGACTGAGGAGCAAATACCGACAGTTCAACGGGTCCCCCTGACTCCGGAGGGCTCGCCGGACCTTCAGTTCCTGTTTCGCTCGTCTTGCCGCAAGCGGATAGAGCCAGCACTGCCACGAGAACCAGACTTAAACCTAATCCAGTGAACCTTTTCAAATGAATTCCTCCCTAATATGGAATAACCTGCCCCTACTTCGTAAGTGAAGCCGTATGTTTGCATATACCCCCTATATGTCCGAACATCGGAATTACCCATTCTATAGTGCCGGCCTCACCTCCTTCACGGAATAGGAATCACCCTTTTAAGGAACCGATCATTACGCCTTTGACAAAATACTTCTGCACAAACGGGTAAATGATCAATACCGGGGCGCTTGCCACCACGATCAGCGAATACTTCAGCAAATCCTTCAACCCTTCACGGACCAGCAGCTCGTTGACGTTCGTCACCATTTCGGCGCTGACGGAATTCAGGATCAGAATATCCCTCAGGAAGATCTGAAGCGGAAACAGGCTGCTGTCCTTCAAATAGATCAAGGCATTAAAATAGGAGTTCCAATGGCCAACGGCATACATGAGCGCGAGCACGGCCAGAATCGGCTTCGACAGCGGAAGAACGATTTTCAGGAAAAAGGTAATGTCGCTGCTCCCGTCCATCTCGGCCGCTTCGGCCAATTCATCCGGAATCGTCGTCTGAAAAAAGGTTCTGGCGATGATGACCTGAAACACGGCTAGCGCCCCCGGTATAATCATGGCCCAGCGCGTGTCGAGCATGCCGAGCGACTTCACGAGAAGATAGTTCGGAATGAGCCCGCCGTCAAAAAACATCGTGAACACCAGCAGCATCATGATGATGTTGCGAACGTAAAACGTTTTGCGGGCGAGCGGATAGGCAAGCATCACGGTGAATGCGACATTCACGATCGTGCCGACAACGGCATAGAACAGCGAGTTGCCAAACCCGATCAGAATGTTGGAATTTTGGAATACCGCTTTGTACCCGATCAGGGTCACATCCACCGGCCACAGCCACACTTTGCCCGAGGACACTGCGCCCGGAGAGCTAAAGGATGCGCTTACAATATGCAGCAGCGGAAACAGGATGACGATCAGTACGACAGACAGAAACAAATACACGATACCAAGGAAAATCCGGTCTGCAGCGGATTCCCGTACGGTTGATCTGCTCATGCGCTACCTCCTACCATAGACTTGTGGATGAAACTTTTCGGGATACGTAATTGACAATGACCAACAGTATGAAATTGATAACGGAATTGAACAGGCCGATGGCGGCGGAGAAGCTGAAGTTGGCTCCGAGCAGGCCGACCTTGTACACATAGGTAGAGATGACTTCGGACGTGTTCTGATTGAGCGGGTTTTGCATGAGATAAATTTTCTCAAAGCCTAGGCTCATCAGATTGCCCAGGTTCAATATGAGCAAAATGACGATGACCGGAAACAAGCTGGGCATGTCGATATTGATGATCTTTTGAAGCCGGGTTGCCCCGTCCACTCTTGCCGCCTCGTACAGATCCGGGTTGACTCCCGCCAAGGCCGCAATATAGATGATGGCACCGTAACCGGTGAACTGCCATACATCGGACCAGACATAGATTGACTTAAACAGTTCCGGCACGCCAAGAAAATCAACGGTCTCAAGCCCCAGTGCCCGGAATAGATTGCTCATCAGCCCGGTGTTGGGCGAGAGGTTCACGATCAGAATCGAGACGATGACCACCGTTGATATGAAGTACGGCGCGTATGTCACCATCTGGACGGTTTTCTTGAAGCGGCCGTTCCGGATTTCATTCAGTGCCAGCGCTAACAGAATGGGTGCCGGGAAACCGACCAGCAGGCCGTACAAGGAAATCTCGAGCGTGTTGCGGACATACTGCCAGAAGAACGGAGCGTCGAACAATTGTTTGAAATAATCGAATCCTACCCAGGGACTGCCGAATATCCCTTGTACGACGTTGTATTCCTTGAATGCAATCAAGACGCCGAACATCGGAACGTATTTGAAGAGGATGATGTAGACTAACGGGAAGAACACGAGCAGATAGAATTGCCAGTGTTTCATCAGCTTCTTCCTCGTTCGGTTCATGGGCTTGTTTGGTGGTAAATTCGTTGGCGCCTGTGCATCTGCAGGTACTGGGATTGCGCTGCTCATACGAGCCACTTGGGTCACCCTCCTTCGCTTTGTGTTGATCCCAAGTCTAGGGGGACGACGCCTTCCGATCAATAAACAAGATTCTCCGAATCAACGTATTTCCGCGAGCAGAGGGAACTTTAGAGCCGACAGGCCGTAAGGGCGAATAAACCTTTTTCCGTCGCTAAACCTATCTCCGTTTACAGCAAAAAGCCCGCGGGACGGTTCATCCGCGGGACTCTCTGCTTGGTTAATATGCATGACCTAGTCAGAAGGATTCTCTACTTGACGTATGCATGAAGCAGTCAGAAGGATCGTTAGTTCCCGTAATTCCGCTGCTTATAAGCAGCCTGCTCACGGTAATCCCCCGGTGACATCCCCATCAGCTTTTTAAACATCCGGCCAAACGAGATGGCATTGGAATACCCAACTTCGGTCGCGATATCTTGTACAGGCAGCAAGGTCTCTTCGAGCAGCTTCCGGGCATGGTTCATCCGCAGCTCAATTAAATAATCCACGAATTTCTGGCCGGTCTCCTCCCGGAACAGCTTGCTCAGCGTCTTCCAGTTCATATTGAAACGTTCGCTTAAATAATGGAGAGACAGATCCGGATTGCTCGAGTTCTGCTCCATAAACAAGCGCACCTTCTGAATCGTGTCCGCATGATTCCGGCCCTCCATGAGCGCGAGCATACTGTCGTACAGAGCGGATAAAGCCTCCCCGAACTCCTGCTCCAGCTGCTCCAGTGTATCGGATGATTGGAGCGCGTTCCGTAAGGCAGGCTGCCCCTCTGTCAGCCACAAATCCTGAAATTCTTTTGCCATGCACGACATTTCACGTCCGAGCGAGTACATCATGTAATCCACCAGGTTCACCACGCCGTCCCGGTCCAGCATATTTTGTCCAATGTTATGGATGAGCGTATTGTATTTCTCCTGCCAATCCCTGTTGACGAGCCGGAAGGACTGTGCCATCGAACGGATCAGGTTCAAGAAATCAAAGGCATGCCCCCGCTCCTCCCCGGATACTTGGGTGTAATGAATGATTCGATTCTCGCCGAGGATCATTTTGTATTTCAATGCGGTGCGTGCCTGCTCATAGGAGTCCGGGATATCCGTATAATGCTCCGCTTTCTCCCCTATCCCAACGGTTATGGTCAGCTTCAGATGCTGCTCCACCCACTGGCGGGTCTGCTCAAGCAGCGTAACTACATGCTGGGCTGCGTCTTGGCCATCCGCCATCGTCATCACGCCCAGCTTCGAAGCGGATATCCATTCTGTCCAAACACTCGTTTCTTGCCCGGCTGCAATTTCTTGAACGACGCTTTTGAGGGCAAATTTGATCAAATACTGGTCCTGCTGAGGGTACTGCTCGCAGAACAATGGATATTTATCGATTTCGATGACATTGACGATCTGTGATTCGGACAAGTCCGGCAGTCCCATGGCGTCCCGCTGCTCGTTCCACTGCTCCATATGGGACGGGTACTGCCCCTCCATCAGCTGCTGGAACAGATATGCTCTGCGCAGCAGCAAATCCTCCCGATGCTGCTGTTGAAAGCTGCTCGCCTGTTCCAGCATACTTTCGAGTGCCGATTCGATAAATGCGAACTCATCCTGTTTGCTGTTATGGATCAGCGCGCTCGTTTTAGACTGCGAATAATGATGAATCCGGGACACAATGGCTTCGATCGGCTTATAGTTTCGGCGCGTAACCAATACGATCCAGACGACCCCGGCAACACACATGAGCAAGCCGACGATAAACCAGATATTGTACAGCTGGCTGACGATACCGACCACTCTGCCTTGGGTAAGACCTCCCTCATATACCCACCCGGTATAAGGCGAAATCGCCTTGGAGACAAGCTCCCCACTCTCTGCCATTGAGGTGCCGGAGAGCATGGACTGCCCCTGCGTATCCTTCATATGAATAAAACTAACATCGGGATTTACCATACCCTGAATCATGTTATGGATGGCGTCCACCTTGATATTAACAGCAATTACGCCTTTCCCATGGGTAATGAAGGGTGCATCTCGAACCAGGGTTACCACATGCTGCATGCTGTTGAAACTGAACTCCCGGAAATTCCGCATCGCACTCCATTTTGCTTCACTATTGACCTGGTCCAAATAAGGCTTGAGAAAGTCATAATCCGCATAATCCTGCAAGTTGAACGTGGATGAAGTACTTAAGACGAACTCATCCTGGGTCCGCACGAGCACCATGGAATCGACCAGCGGATTGGACACCTTGAACTGCTTCATGGCCTTTACGGCCTGCATGTTCAAATAGACGTTGTCCTGATCCTCATGATTGAAAAACCCCGACATATCGGGGTTGAACAACAATTCCTGCACAAGCATCTGATCGATGGCCTTCAGCGAGTTGTCCACCGAACGCATCGCCTGATGAATCATCGTCTCATTGGCCTGAATCGCACCTTGCCGAGACTGTTCCCCAAGCATCTGGAAAAAGACAAAAAACACAAAGGAAATCACGATAAAGAAGACCGGCATATACGATAAAAGCTGACGGTAAAACCACGCTTTTCTTCCCATAGGCATCCCCCTGAGCGAATAATTCCTTATCTCATCGTCGATTTGAAGTAATTTCATCATAGAAGAATGAGCGGAGTTTACCAACACTTTTTTAAAGAGCGGAAGAAAAACAAGTCTAAAGCATCACGACTTCCATAGCATTTACACCGCTCTGAACCTATGGTGACTAACGATTGCTCGGCAAAGAGAGGTCAGCCGCCGACAGACCGGAACTATGGATTTGGAGGCGTTGGCACCGCCGGTTCTCCCTCACGTCCAAGCCGCCGGCTTGCCGTTTCCCTGTGACCCGTCGCAGGAACATGAGCTCCTGCTTTGGCCAAACCGAACCTCGGCATGTTGTTGTACAGGCATTCATGCTGCCCTTCCTGAACAAGATAGGTTTCGTGGAATATCCCTACGTCCCCTCCCGTTCCAACTTTGCGGTTAAAATCCCGCCATGCCTTCAGGTGATTGGCTCCGTGGCGTGCATAATGCTCCAGGTGTTCGAAGCTTCTCCAATATTGGATGAGTGTAAGTCCCCGCCCTGAAAAATGATAGGTACCGTCCATGAAGCCGAGCTCCTCCTTGTTCCGGTACAGCTCCTGAAGCATCGGGGTCATGGCATTCATGACAGGCAGCCACTTATGGACCGCCCACCACTTGTTAATCCGAAACCCGATCACGAATACAACGAAAGAACCGTCCATATGTGCGGTATATCGACCTGGAATCACTTTGCTCATGCTTGCTCACTCCTCTTCCTTTATTTCAAGCAGACCTAGGTGCGTTTCGTAAAAGCAGCCGATATCCGTGGAATTGTACAACTGAGCCGTTAGAAACGCGCCATAAAAAATGGTGAAACAGATCTGCACGGCTTGCTCCAAGGTAAGGGTTTTGTTCAGCCTTCCGGCTTGAGCTTCTTTCTCCATGAACTGCTGGAACAATTCGTACATGTTGGGTGATCGGCTTCCCGCTTCCTCATGGCCGGGAAAAAGCAGGGATACTTCCGCAGGGCTAAGCTCCGGCATGCAGGGCTGCATGTTCTGCTCCGCAAGAAAGGAGATCAGACTCGGCATCATGCCTGGTCTCACTTGATGCTCCTTAGCCACCTGGGACAACAGATGCCGGAACGCCTCAAACCCTATTTTCCCTTCCGTATCGATTTCGATGACCCGTTCGGTCAGCCATATCCGCATAAAATAAATCAGCAGATCCTCTTTGCGTTGATAAAACTTAAAAAAAGTGACCTTCGATATTTCTGCGCGCTTGCAGATGTCCTCCAGCATAACTTGGCTGAACATCCGGTCCTTCATCAAGGACAATGCCGCTTCATACAGCGCGATTTTGTTCTTGGCTTTTTTTAATTCCCTTAATGGGATATCCGGATCCATTGTTATTGCACCTCCCATAAGATTAACTTATGTAAATAAATTAACACTAGTTAATTTATTTTGTCAATCCAGCCAAACAGACAGACAAAACACCCCTGACATCAGCAATGCTGAAGAAGGGGTAACGGTTTACTTTCACATGTCTTTGAACACAGCCTCTCTTCATTCGCCAGTACATTTCCCAATCTGTAAAGAAC
>NZ_QLYT01000051.1:0-143298 GCF_003269305.1 Paenibacillus sp. MDMC362 | reverse complement strand
GTCCATTAGTTTGTCTATTCGTCTCTTGGATAGCTGCAAGAACTGATGCATGCTCCGGTCAGGTACTGTGTTACAAGCGGAGTTTATAGGTACGGGCTCGTTGTTCACCGCTTGCTATGTCCAGTAGCTGGAGCTCGACCAGTTTACGCAATAAACGTCGGGTATGCCGGTCACTCACCCTAAGATGATTCGCGAGTTCTAATGGAGTTATCGGGCGCAGCAGTCGCCGCGCAAATCGGACGGCTTCTGCCTCCAGCCAACTTAAGGACGCAGGCACATCTGACGCCACAAATCTGCCGACGAAGGATAAAATGAGCTGCTGGCATTGTTGTGGCTCTTCGACGATGGAGGGGTAAGCAATGGGAAGGAATGTCCAACCATCCAGCGCCAGTAAGCAGTGACGGCGGCATAAATCCTTAAACCTTCTTACGTCCAAATCGCGGGCATGCGGGCCGTATCCTTGGATTTCGATGCCTCCTCTTGCACCACCGGGCATATAGGCAAGGTCTAAATAACGATAACCATTGCTGAAATCGCGTACTTCCCATTCCGGATGCAAGTCATTGAAATTACCGATCGCGGGAAACCACACCGTGCGCAGAAACTCGACGGTACCGTGGCCTAACCCTTTATGAAGGATTTCAAGCCTGCGGGGATTCTTTTCATTCAAAATATTCGTGTGGTTCCAGAGCGTATATTGTTGATCAAACCGTGACATGTTCAATTTTCCTCCTTAGTATTAAATGGAATGCGTAGGGCTAGAAAATAAAAAAAGCCGCTCCATACAATGCAACCCCAATCCTTCATTGGGGCACTTTGCATAGAAGCGGCGTGTTCTTCACGTCCTTATGATGGCTAGTATAACTCGTGTTTTGCGGGTTTTGCAATAGTATTGCTTCCAAGCTATACAGCTTGTAGTTCTTCCAATTGATAAAAAACATGGGATTGTGTGATCTTCGCAAGTTCTGGACATGGAAGCGCTTCAGTTATTAAATGGAGCGTTTTTTTATGTTTTCTCCATAAATATGATGTCATATATAACGATTTTTTACCAATAAACGAATATATATTGTGTATTATTTATTTATATTGTACATTAATTGCATGGGATAGTTATACAAATGCATAACAATCTGATACTGGAGAGGATGAGTGAAGCATGAACACTTCCGTTAAAAAGTTGGAAATGGGCGTCATCTTATGCAGGCATTGCAGTGCTGAAATCGATACGGTGGATACGAATCGAATCGCTACCTTCTATGGCGTGTGTGATCAGCCAGAGTGCCGGCAGCTGCACAGCCACATGCATGTATCAGTTAGTGATGGAACAGACGAAGAGTGAGTAATGATAGGAGAAGGTTGTTCCGGCAAAAACGCACCACTTGATGTGGTGCGTTTTTGCATTGATTGAAGAGTGCTTATTGCTGAGTGCTCTGTCGCGCTTGTAATACTACGACAATGTGTGCACTTATCATAAGGCGGGTGCTCTCTCCATGCTTGTCATAGTGCGTCCTGTGGTGCTTGCCAAACTACGCTGCTCGGTCATGTTGGTCAAAAACGCCAGCGCCCTATACTCTTTTCAACTGCGGAGATAACCTCTCAATCGAATGGAAATGGCATGATTGATCTGATGAAAAGTGGTACTTATAGCTGCCCATTTATCATGCTAAGATGAAACTGCCAATATCCCCTTTTTGATAGGTGGGACCCATTGTATGCAGCGGAATGGAGGTTGTCATTTATGAAAATATTCGTAGCGGGCTCTACCGGCGTTATCGGCCAGCGTTTACTTCCCAGACTGGTGCAAGCCGGCCATAAAGTTATAGGCATGACCCATGACCCTCAGCGGAAAGGGTTGATCGAATCATGGGGAGCCAAGGGGATCATAGCGGATGCCTTTGATCGGGAAGGGATCATAGCCTCGATTGGGGAAGTGCGGCCGGATGTCATTATCCATCAGCTCACTTCGTTAAGCCAATGGAATCTGGAGGATAATGCGAGGATGCGGATGGAGGGCACCCGTCATCTGGTAGAAGCCGCGCAGATCCATGGCGTTAAACGCATGATTGCCCAGAGCATTGCCTGGGCCTATGAACCCGGGGATCATCCCGCCACCGAGGACGTCCCTCTGGACGTCCAGGCGCCTGCGCCTCGCAAGTCCACGATAGACGGTATCATCTCGCTGGAACAGGCCGTTGCACAACTGCCGAATCACGTCATTTTAAGGTACGGTATGTTCTATGGTCCTGGCACGTGGTACGACGCCAGCGGAATCATGGCGGAAAAGGTAAGAACCCGAACTCTTCCAGCAACGGATGGCGTAATGTCATTTCTTCATGTCGAGGATGCGGCGAATGCAGCATTGCAGGCATTGGACTGGCCGACGGGGCCGGTCAATATCGTAGATGACGAGCCTGCTGCCGGTACGTTGTGGCTGCCGCTTTATGCTGAGGCTCTGCACGCGCCTGCCCCAGCATATCAAGCGGGGAGCAAGCGCGGCGAACGCGGCGCTTCGAATGCCAAAGCCCGGAAGGAGTACGGCTGGCAGCCGCTACATCCCACGTGGCGAACAGGGTTTGCGCAATCGCTGAGGTGAGCGAGCTTAGTGTAATAGAAGAAAAGAAAGCTATAGTTAATAGAGGAGAATTACGGATATCAGCAAGCAAATCGGAAAGCATACTATTTTTTCCATACCATCTTTTGTATGGTATTATATACCATTATAAAGATCGAGAATGGAGGCCTCATGCGTGAAGGTATTGAATCGTAGAGTAGCTTATATGTTAGCGACGATATTGTTAGCAGTCAATTGTATGGCAATGGACACTGTGGGAGCAGCGGAAGCTGTGAAAAGTGATTCCCGCCCCATCCCGGTAAGCGTGGCTGGCGGCAGCGGACACGGTGTTGCGGCATGGAGCGACGGCTCCGTGACCGCCTGGGGTTATAACAAGTCAGGTCAAGTAGGTGACGGGACAAGTATTCATCAATTGGTGCCCAAGCAAGTCACCGGTCTATCTGATATTGTCGAGGTGGCGGCAGGCGACAATTCTTCATTTGCCTTGGACAAGAACGGGGACGTGTGGGCTTGGGGCGATCATTACTCTCCTTATATTAACGGAGATCCTGCGTTGCCTCACCAAAAGCGGGGAGGCCCCATAAAGCTGGAAGGACTTAAGGATGTAGCGAGTTTGGCATTTGTGAGGTATAGCGGTGTTGCCTTGCACAAGGATGGGACCGCAACGATATGGCATCCTGCTTCTAATCCGGATAATCCCTTGATAAGGTCTGTGAAGTATTTTCCTGTTAAAGGGGTCAAGAATGAAAAATCGATGATCATCGCCGGACATGAGGCCTTGATGCTCGGTAAAGACGGCAGCGTCGATATGTTAACGGTATATAACAGCTTCTACGATCGGTACCGGCTGGAGCGTGAGTTCCGTGAGATTAAACCGTTGGTTACTTCCTCCATTGCCGGAATCGCCGCGGATTGGTATGACGTGTTTCTGCTCCATGAGAACGGGACGGTGCTGCGGTGGAATGTGAATGAAAAGCAGCAAGTGCCGGCTGCGGTGAAGGGATTAAACGATATCCAAGAGATAAGAACGGGGTCTAACCGTTTGTACATGCTTAAAAATGACGGCACGGTCTGGCAGTGGAAATACAACGACCCGGCGGCGAAGCCTTTTCAAGTGAAAGGTTTGACAGGTATCAAGGCGCTTTGGGGAAGCAATGGATATACAGGTTATGCAACCAACAAAGACGGTATGCTGCTGGCTTGGGGAGAAGAGAAATATCAAGGCAGCGGCTCGCCTAACGAGAACGATCGAAATCCGGTCCTGGTACAGCCTCCTCTGTCCTGGACGGCAAACGGACAATCGGTTAGCTTTTACGGTTCTTCCGCCATTGTGAAAGGCAAGCTGTATGTACCGTATACTAGCGTTTTTGAAGCCCTCGGAATCAAAGTGAAGCGCGGACAGTCGAATCCGGATCCGAAACAAGGAAATCATCGATATCCGGTATGGTCTTTCTCTTATGGCGGGAACACCGTATCCATTAAATCCAGTGATCCCGCCGTTGTATTGGTGAACGGGAAGGTGACGCGAGAAGATGTCAGCATTCCATTCATGGCTAATTCGAGCATGTTTCCATTGGAGTTGATCACGACGCAGCTTGGCATTCCGATGTCCTGGAATAAAGCGACAGGTGAAGTGATCCTGGGGAAAACACTATAAGATTTATGATGTAGGCACGCCATAAGGCGTGTCTTTTGTTATTCTGAGGAGCTGCATCCTTAATGATGAATAGAGTGTTTCCAAAATGATAGACGTATAGGCTGGCAAGGCTGCCAATGTTCGTGGATATTACAAAAGATCGCCACTCCGTAGGAGCGATCTTTTGTAGTTTGAATTTATTGTCATAGGGTGCCTTTAGCACGTTTGGTTATAAGCCAAAAAGTAAGAGCGGCAGCGCTGACGGAGGCACCAAGCACACAAACTCCATGCCAACCATACTGTGCGTAGATGTGGGTCGAAGCAATGGAACCGGCGGCACTTCCGATGGAATAAAAAATCATATACCCGGCAACCATGCGACTGCGCGCCTGCGGGCGCAATGCAAAAATCATACTCTGATTCGTGACATGCACCGCCTGTACCGCCAAGTCCAGCAGAATAATACCAATGACTAAGGCAAACAGGGACCGTTCTGTATAGCTGATCGGCAGCCATGACAGCAATAGCAGGGACAATGCAATTCCGGTCGTTCTTTGTCCGTAACCTCGATCGGCTAGCTTACCGGCCTTTGCTGCAGCCAGTGCACCCACGACGCCCACGAGACCAAACGCCCCGATGGCAGAGTGCGAAAGGGATAGCGGCGGCGCGCTAAGAGGCAGCACCAATGGCGTCCACAAAATGCTGAAAGCCGTAAAAATCAGCATAGCCAGCACAGCGCGGATACGTAGTAGCCGTTCTTGAAGGAACAACACCAGTACCGACTTAAGCAGCTGAGAATAGGAAAGAGTTTTTACCTTACGCTCAACATTTGGCAGCACCTTATATAATGCGTAAACCATGAGCAGCATCAACGCAGCAGAAACCAGATAAACCGAACGCCATCCTGCAAGATCCTTCAAAACCCCTGAAATGGTTCGCGCTAAAAGGATCCCGATCACAATTCCGCTGGTTACCATGCCTACGGCTCGCCCGCGTTCAGCAGGAGCAGCTACAGTCGCGACGAACGCCACAATAGTCTGCGTTACTACGGCAAGCAATCCAACCAATGCCAAACCTGCAAAGAGCATCGTGCCGGATGAAGCAGTACCAACGATAACGAGAGCCGCCATGGAGACTGTCATTTGACCGATAATTAACCGGCGTTGGTTCAGTAAATCCCCCAGAGGCACCAGCAGCAGCAGTCCCAATGCATAAAAGATCTGTGTGACGGTAATTAGAATTCCAATCACGGAATAGTCCATGTCGAATTCGTACGACAGCTCATCGAGCAGCGGCTGTGCGAAGTAGATATTGGCAACTGACATACCGCAAGCAATCGCAAACAATAACGTAACATAACGAGTCAGAGGCATACGATTACCGGATTGGGCCGTGGACACCGTTCCCTGTGACGCATTCGCGGCTGTTTCGTCATGGACCGCTTTTTTTGCTATCAACTCTTCCATTCTGTGCATTCAACCCTTTCGAATTTTATGTACTGATCGGTATGATAAATTGCCCGATAAATATATCTTATCCATACGATCTATGTCAACAGGTTTATTTCAAGCGTTAGGGTGAAACGGTGTGTCCCAATATTTATCTGCATTAATATAGAAAAACGGTATTTGACAAAAACAACAGCCCAATATAAAATTAATTATACTGATTGGTAATGAAAAAAGGTTGTTTACTTCCCTTTTGTGATCATGAAGTTTTCCTTGAAATCAAATGTAATGAGAGGTAATTCATTATGGGACGAGTCCGCGAATTTGATGAAGAGAAAGTATTGGATGCAGCGATGCAGTTATTTTGGGAGAAGGGATATGAGGCTACCTCATTAAGCGATTTGACTTCCAGAATGGGGATTCAGCGGCCCAGTATATACTCAGCCTTTGGAGACAAGAAGGAGCTGTTCGAAACAGCTTTGCGCAAATACACGATGTCACATGCTTCCGAGGCGCGGACCAGGCTGCAAAACCATCAATCGGTCAGGGAGGCCTTTCGGGCTTTTTTTAAAAATATGGTTGATGAGGAATTTTCCGAAAGCCGCAGCCGAGGATGCTTTTGCATCAATACGATGGTTGAGCTTGCGCCTCATGATGAGAAATTTGAAATTCTGACAAGGGAGCATCAGATGTACTTGGCGGTCATATTTCAAGAAACCATTGAGCGAGGCATACAATCGGGCGAGCTTGCGAGCGGCACGGACGCGAAAGCTTTATCCCAAGCGCTGATCGTATCGCTGATTGGGTTGACCGTCATGTTGAAATCCCGTCCGGAGCGCTCATTCGTAAATAATACGATAGAGGTGACTCTTACATTGCTTAAATAAAAGGGGATCTGTAATGGAACGTTTATAGGCGTTATCCTACCCAAGTAATTTCGCGGGATGACGTTGAGTTTCATGTTTACGTGTTGTTGCAGCCGTCCAAGCATAGTAAACTGTTCTAAAAAAACAATAGTAGGTGCATCGATGAATATGAACATACGAACAGGACGAATAGAGGAGCTTCAAGAAATCATGGCTTTGATAGCCCGCTGTGTTGCGGTCATGCAGGCTGGAGGCAGCGATCAATGGGATGATCAGTATCCGAACCGAGAGGTCATTGGTGAGGATTTGCAGCGAGGAACATTGTTTGCAGCTGAGGGCGAAGGCCGGATCTTAGGGATTATCGTCCTTGACGAATCGCAGGCTGAGCAGTATGAGACCATTAACTGGAAGCAGATGAAAGGGCCTCATTTAATGATGCATCGGCTTGCTGTCGATCCGGAAGCCCAAGGACAGGGAGTTGCGCGAAAACTGATAGCCTTCTCCGAAGAATATGCCGTGCGAGAGGGTTACACGAGTCTGCGATTGGATACCTACGCCAAGAATACGGCTGCTCTCAAGCTGTATCAAGGATTAGGTTATGACCTGCGGGGAGAAGTGAACTTCCCGGGCAGAGCATTAAGCTTTCCGGTATTTGAAAAGGTGCTTGGATAAACAAGTCATGAAGTTAGTCTGCTGAGGATCAGCGTGTATGCTGGTCCGAGGTGGACTTTTGCTGTTTATTAGGAAAACTACGATTACATGCATCATGGCGAGGGGGCTTTTCGGATGCCCATTTTTACCTTCTATTTAGATTTTTTTCAAAATAGGTATTGCAATTGGATGCAGGGATAAGCGATAATGTATTTAGATGAAATTCTAAATAGAAATATGGGTGATGCACATTGGGCTTTCCGGAAACATTCAAGGCGTTATCTGATCCGGTGAGACGGGACATCCTGGTTATGCTCAAGCGCGGCAAAATGTCAGCCGGAGAGATCGGCCAGCATTTCGATATGACCGGGGCGACCATTTCGTATCATCTGTCGCAGCTGAAGAAGGCCGGACTGATATTTGAAACGAAATATAAAAATTATATCTACTATGAGATCAACGTGTCCGTCTTCGAAGAAATCATGCTGTGGTTTTCACAATTTAACGGGGGGAAACAAGATGAGGAAAAAGAATAGTTCGATGCTGGTTATAACAACGCTGATATGTTTATTGCCAATTATTTTATCGATGACGCTGTATAACCAATTGCCTGAGCAGGTGGCTGTTCACTGGGACGCAGCAGGCAATCCGGATAATTATGTGTCGAAGGCGGTTGCGGCGTTTGTCCTTCCGTTGATTACTGCGGTTCTTAACGTCGTTGTCAATGTAGCGCTTAACAACGATCCTAAGAAAATGAACGCTGCCCCGGTATTAAGAACGATGGGTCTATGGCTCATCCCCGCGCTGTCTCTCATTCTCATGCCGATCACGCTGTTCAAGGCCATGGGGGCCGAGCTGCCGATCCAGACGATTGCACCGGCTCTCGTGGGCATGCTGCTCGTGGTCACCGGTAATTATTTGCCGAAGAGCAAACAGAACTATACGGTGGGCATCAAGCTGCCTTGGACGCTGAACAGCCAGAATAATTGGAATAAAACGCATCGTTTTGCGGGGTACCTGTGGATGGCAGGCGGAGCGTTCATGATCCTGACGGCGTTTCTGAAGGCGAACCTTGCCGTTGCAATCGTCCCTGTCATTATATTAATTGTGGCGGCTCCAGCGATTTACTCGTTCACTTTGTTTAAAAAGGGTGTGTAACGGGCGGGGCAGCAACACAAGAACGTCCCGAACGGCCAACAAGCTGACTCCATGAACGATGGGTCAGCTTGTTGTTTATTTTACGGCAGAACACGGGCTCATCCGTATCGGGTACCAAATAATGACATGAAAAGCTGAACTCCATAGTGATGGAATCCAGCCTTCCCCTTGCCTTATTTGCCGTACGGATGAATCGTCTGAATGGTGCCGTCCTCATTATAGGTCAGCTCGGTAAATTTGACGCTGCGTTTATTGTCCGCTCCGCCGGAAAGGGAGCTGTCATGGTAGAAGAGGTACCATTTATCCTGGAACTGAACGATGGAGTGATGGGTCGTCCAGCCAATTACGGGGGTTAGAATCGTGCCTTTGAACTCGAAAGGCCCCGTTGGACTCTGACTCGTGCCGTAGACGATTTTGTGTGTTGAGCCGGTAGAGTAAGAAAGATAGTAGGTTCCGTTGTATTTATGGACCCAAGGTCCTTCAAAATATCTTCGCTCTTCATCCCCTGCAACAATCGGGTTGCCCTTGTCATCAACGATGGATATTTCTTGGGGCGTCTCTTTGAAATTAAGCATGTCATCGCTCAGCTCAGCAACCCGCGGTCCGATAGCAGGCGCGTCTGCGGCAGGCCCTTCCGCATCCGGAATGTGCGACCCGGTCTGCCATTGTTCCAGCTGTCCGCCCCAGAGGCCGCCGAAGTAAATATAGGCACGATTGTCGTCATCCATGAATACGGCAGGGTCGATGCTGTAGCTGCCCGGAATGTAATGAGGCTCCGGTTTAAATGGGCCAGAAGGAGACGAGCTTGTCGCTACGCCGAGACGGAAAATATCGTCATGATCCCTGGCGGGGAAGTATAAATAGTAAGTGTTGTTCTTGAAGGCAGCATCCGGGGCCCACATTTGCTTCTTCGCCCAGGGCACATCCTTCACATGAAGAGCTTCGCCATGGTCCACGCATGGAGCATCCACATTCTCCATCGACAGAACATGGTAGTCTTCCATGTCATACTGGTCGCCGTTATCATTGGACGTGTTCTCATGATCCAAGTCATGGGATGGATAAATATAAATTTTACCCTCGAATACATGGGCGGATGGGTCTGCAGTATAGATATGGGTTACGATCGGTTCGTTAGGCTGTACGGGCTTGTTCATCACGTTTCCTCCTCGGATCATTGCATTGTAAGCGCTTGTATTCATTTTATCAGACGCGATCCTCTCCAAAAACCTAAGAAAATTAGGTTTTTCACCTAAAAATATTAGATCTTTTTGGATTGAGCCTTAGAAGTGATTCCAAAAGACCGTCTCTTCTAAGGGTAAACGTGTTGAAGGATGAGCCGGAACGGACTTCTTGCCGATCGCAACCAGCATTACGGGAATCAAATGGCGCGGAACCCCGAATGCTTCCATAAAAAGGCTTGAGTTATATCCGCCCATCGGGCATGAATCAAGACCGCGCGCCTTTGCAGCCAGCATGAGCTGCATGGCGGCCATGGAAGCGCTCCGTATCGCTTCCTCCTGTGCAAGTTCAGGCGCATTGGTGTAGGAATTCATTATCTGCCGGACCAGATTCGTTTTAACCTCCTCTGTCATGAATCCTGCCTGAACCGCTTGTTCATATATCGCTTCGGCATGTTGATGGGCCTGCAGGTTTCCCAAAACCGCGATGATAGCGGAGGCTTCAACGATTTGCTTTTGCCCATATGCGATGGGTAACAATTTGTCTTTGGTGGCCTTGTCTGTAATGGCAAGATACGTCCAATGCTGCAGATTCCAGGCGGAAGGTGCGGTACTCGCGATCTCTAACATTTCTTTAATCTCTTCATGACTAATTTTGTGTTGGGGGTCAAAATGTTTTACCGCTTGACGTTCACGTACAGTAGTTAAATAATCGGCATGAGAAATGGATGCCACGCGAATCAGCTCCCTATCATAGTTATCTTCATTCTTAAGGCCGGGAAGGTGTTCCCAACGCAGCGAACGGTTACTTGAATATAGGATAATGATGTGTTTGAAACCATTCCCTATTTTGACAACTGTACCGATACAGTGGTGAGATCCTGTATAATAAGAGTCGCGAGGGGGCGGGGTAATGAAAAAATATTTATCCATTCTTACCGATATGGAATCGAAAATTCAAGAAGGACAATATCGTTCAGGGCAGAAGCTTCCTTCCGTTCGAAGCGCGGCCCAATCCTACGGGTGCAGCATTAGTACCGTGATTCGTGCTTATACTGAGCTTGAGAAACGGCACGCCATTTATTCGGTTTCGCAAAGCGGTTATTATGTAGTCCAGAAAGATGGGGATTCGGATAACATGGATAAGAGTTTGATTGATTTTGCGTCGGCTTCTCCGGATGTGAATGTGTTCCCTTATCTGGACTTTCAGCACTGCTTGAACAAGGCGATTGATACCTATAAATATCATCTGTTTACTTATAGTGATGGGAAAGGAATGGATAAGCTCCGCCAAACGCTTGTGTCCCATCTGGCTGACGCTCAGGTATTTACCGTGCCAGATCGGATCGTGGTGACATCAGGTGCAAATCAAGCGCTGGAGATACTGGCTAAGATGCCGTTTCCAAACGGAAAATCGGTGATTCTCGTTGAGCAGCCAAGCTATAATAACTATTTGCAATATTTGGAGGCGGAAGGACTATCCGTCATTGGCATACCCCGCTCAACAGCCGGGATTGATCTGGGAGCACTCGAGGACCGGTTCAAAACGGGGAACATCAAATTTTTCTACACGATGTCCAGATATCATAACCCTCTCGGAACGTCGCTTCGAATGGAAGAGCGGAAAGCGATCGCCGCCCTGGCCAGCCGATATGACGTGTTTGTGGTGGAAGATGATTACATGGCTGACCTTGGCAGTGGACGCGGATTCGACCCCATCCATGCTTATAACCAAACTTCGCATATCATCTATTTGAAGAGCTTTTCAAAGATTATATTTCCAGGCCTGCGTTTAGGTGCCGTCGTGCTGCCGGAAGCGCTGCTGGAGGGATTTCATGCTTATAAAAAATATGGAGATACCTCACTGCTGTCCCAAGCAGCGCTCGAAATTTATATCAGCAACGGTATGTATGAACGGCATAAACAGAAAATCTACAGTCAATATGAAGCCAGAATGCAGGCAATAGACTCCGCTGTGAAACGGTACGGGGGAACCGGGCTCGTTAAAGTCGTACCCGGTGACGGCGGAATATACAAATTATTCGAGCTGCCGCAGACTATAAACTTAGAGCGGCTGATCAAGCGGCTGAAAATGCGGAACATCTTGGTGATGCCCGGAAAGTTGTTTTATTTGTCCGATTATCTGGAAAGGGAGAAGTTTTTGCGAATCAGCATTTCCAGAGCGCGCTTGGAACAGATAGAGAAGGGGGTTCAAGCGATCGTTGAGGAAGTGAAGCGGGAAGAAGGCAATCGATGGTGATTCTTTCGGGTCATGTTTATATTTAGGTTGCATTTCATAAAAATGTATTTTATATTCATCTGGTAGTTATATGATAAAAAGCTATTACTTTCGATTGTTTCCGATATGGTGTGTTCTTCCATATTCGGCAATGATCGCGGATTTATTTTATGAAATGACATCGTACGATAATGGCAAACCCACTGAAAAGTGGCGACGCAAAGCTATAGGGGCTAAGGCGGATCACTCGTATCCGCTATGCTAGCCAGTTACCGAATACGACGGAAAAGCCTCCGTCTATTCAGACAGGGGCTTTTTGCGTTTATTTCTAAAAAAATTCCATTTTCTAACCAAATTCTTTCAGGTTGGAGGAGTAGTAGCTAACGTAAAAACTGCCAACGTTTTCAAGGAGGGAAACAAACCAATCGATTGATCACCATCTAAACCAACAAGGAGTTGTATTCATGAATATGGACCAGGTCAGGAAATTGCTAGCTAGTAAATTAACCATTCTTAAACAGCCGGAATGTCCCAACATCGGTCTTGTTGGTCCCGTTAGGCTCCCTGTGCAGTTGGAGGACAATGAGGCTGTATTTAAATGGTATACTTGGTTAAATACAGGTAATTCATTTATGGATAAGAATGACATTCTGGAATCATTATCTCAGGCAGATCTTGCTTCACATCAGCAGTCTTCCGTACTAGTATATGGCGATTTTGCCAATGAGGAGCATGCCCTGATACGGATGCACAGCATTTGCCATACCGGAGATATCTTTGGAAGTAAACGATGCGATTGCGGCTACCAACTGCGGGAATCCATGCGCATGATCATCGAAAACGGTACTGGAGCTCTCTTTTATTTGGCGAATCACGAGGGTCGCGGAATAGGGCTTTTCCCCAAATCGTTAGCTTATCTTTTGCAAGATGAGGGGTGCGATACTGTAGAGGCCAATCTAAGCCTTGGCTTTGCAGATGACCATCGATCTTATGATGAAGCCATACGTGTACTCCAAAGCTTGCGGCAAAAACCAGTCACCCTGATTACAAACAATCCTAGAAAGCTGCAGTCTTTGCGGGAAAAGGGACTTTTAACCGATCATCATAAATCCATTTGGGGAGATGTATCCGAGCATAATAATCGGTATTTGGCAACGAAGATCGAAAAATCAGGTCATATTTACGACTCTTTGGTGGAGACAGCTTTATTATGATGGGGAGTGTTAATCATATGAATTTAGACCAACATTTTATGAAGCTGGCATTGGATTTGGCAGGTACGGCCAGTGGGAAAACCAATCCGAACCCGGTCGTTGGCGCACTGATAGTCAAAGACGGACAAGTAGTTGGCGCAGGTGTTCATAGGAAAGCTGGGGAACCTCACGCAGAGGTGCATGCATTTCGGATGGCTGATGGGTATACCGAAGGCGCAACGCTCTATGTTACGCTGGAACCAAGCCCTCAATCCTCCCCTTGCATAGAATTAGTCTTGAATTCGGGAGTCGCAAGAGTTGTCGTGGCGATGGAGGATCCGAATCCGAAGGTGGCCGGAAGAGGCATTCAATTATTGAGAGAGAATGGAATAGAAGTTGATGTGGGTGTATTGGGGAAGGAAGCCGAGTTACTTAATGAACGATTCGTGCACAATATGTCAAAACGACGGCCGTTTATCATTTCCCAGGTAGCCATGACGCTTGACGGAAAAATTGCCGCGTCAACGGGGCATTCTAAATGGGTTACATGTGATGAAACACAGCTTGTAGTACATAAATTAAGAAACAAAGTCGACGCCATATTAGTAGGAATTAATACGGTGTTGGCCGATGATCCGCTCCTTACGACCCGACTGCCGGAAGAAAGTGGGAAGAATCCCATACGGGTAATTTTAGATTCGAATTTGAGGTTGCCCGAAGATGCCAAAGTTACCGATTGTTCGGAAGCAGCGACATGGGTAGTCACGAAGGAGGGTGCTGATCCGGGAAGAGTACACATGCTGCAGCAAAAAGGAATTGAAGTTCTGTTCGTTCCTGTGAACCGTTTCGGGCTGGATCTCCATGCATTATCGGATATGTTATATCAGCGAGGTGTTACCGACCTGCTGGTAGAAGGAGGCAGCGAAGTAAATGGATCATTCCTTCGAGCCAACCTTATTGATAAATGGATGATTTATATCGCTCCCAAAGTGTTGGGGGGACGGCAATCCTTCTCGCCCTATGGCGGCTCGGATTTGGAATTAATGGATGACGCGGTACGCGTAAAGATTCAATCCGTACAACAAATCGGCGAAGATATTTGCATTACCGCTTATCCGGATTACCATTATTCCATGTCTAAAAGTTCCTGCGTAACAGATAATCTGAATGAACTTTCCTTGAATAGTTATTAGTGAATAGACAAATAGAGTACATGATATTATGGATGATAGAAACGGCAGCGGGATACCCAACTGCCGTTTTTTCTCATTCGCATATTCGAATCTATTATTGTCGGTTTTTCAAATTTTCCATTAACTGGTTATCAAGTCCCATGTTGATAGCATAAATCAGATGGTATATTTTTGTAAGAGACATTTTATGTAGAGCTGCTGATAAATCGTATGAATACATGCTCTAAGCAAGGGGGAAAATGGTATGCTTGTTGGAGAAGAAGGGTTCAGCATATCGAAAGGAAGATGAGTACGCATGGAAAATCCTAATAAAGTCTACAATACTGCGGTCGAAGCAACGCTGGAGGTCATTGGCGGGAAGTGGAAACCGGTCATTCTCTTTCATCTTACTTTCGGAAAAAGACGCAATAGTGAATTTTTATGCCTGATTCCCCAGATCACGCAAAAAATGCTGACACAGCATCTGCGAGAGCTGGAAGAGGAAGGCGTTATAATACGAAAGACGTATAATCAGGTTCCTCCCAAGGTGGAGTATGAACTCAGCGAGTATGGCTGGAGCTTGAAGGAAATTCTTCATTTGATGTGCCGATGGGGCGATATTCATATCGAGCGAAAATACGGCGAATCCGCCATGGTGCTGGAGAAGCCTGCATTTGAGGATCGGCACTAAGAGGTATGATAAATGAAGGAGCCGACTATTCCTTGTAGAGTCGGCTCTTTGTCATGCAGCTTGCGCGATAGCTTAGGGAATGACTTTACGCCGCCGGAGCTCGTCAAAGATGTTCATGAACATGGCTTCCGTATCGACATACTCATGAAATCCGAAGCGGCGGGCCTTCGAACCGTCTGCAAAGAAATCATAATCCCAGGAGAACACAAAATCACCGAACTTCCAGGAGGAAACCTCTTGATATGTGTGCTCCGCAAGTCCGTGATGCTCCACCATACGATTCCAGACCGGCTCTTTATCCGCCATAACCGTTTCCAGATTCATCTGCAGAGGCGGTGCGGTTTCCAGTTCGAAATACTTCGCAATCTTCGGCCATAACTCGTTCCAACGGAACAGATCCCCATTCGTGATGTTAAATGCTTGATTGGCACATCGTTCATCGGTTGCGGCCCATACTGTAGCCTTCGCGAGCAGATCGGCATCGGTCATCTCCAGCAGACTGTGATAGGCCCCCGGCTTACCTGGAAAACGCAGAGGAATGCCGAGCTCTTTCGAAATCGAGGCATAGACGGCAATGACCATCGCCAGATTCATCGGGTTCCCAAGGGCGAAGCCGCTGACAACGGATGGGCGCAGCGCCGACCAGGTCCAGACTTTGCCTTGCTGCCGTTCCTCGAGGAAGTTCTGCTGATCGATATTGAATTCTGGCGGCATATGGTTCGCATCCGTCTCCCGGGCCGGCGTCTTGAATGGACCGAGATGCGCGCCGTATACCTTGTAGCCCTGCATCAGACTGACATGCTGCAGATTGGCAGCAATGGGCTCGATAGCTTCCACGACATGGACGAGCATCGCCAGATTTGGTGCGACAAGCTCGGCCCACGTTGGCCGGTCCTGATAGGCCGCATAGAAGATATGCGTCACTTCGGTCAAGGAGCTTAATTTGGCAATCGTATCCTCCTGATCAAGCAGGTCGGCGGAGATATAACGTACCCGGTTCGTGGATTCGCCGCCTCGGCGCGATACGCCGACGATGTTCCAATCGGGAAGCGTGGCAAGGTATTCGATGAGGTTGCGGCCGATCACCCCGTTGGCTCCTACAACCAATGCCGTCTTTTGCGAATGATGTGAACGTTGATCTGTATTCATTTATTCATCTCCTAAAGTCATACTTGATTAATGTCATTTTGCACGTTAGGGTTCGGCTTGAGAAGTACGCACTTTGAAGTGACCTAGTCACTTTTTGGTAATGTTTAAGCAATGCAAAGAGGTTGACAATTAGTTTTGAATCACTTGCCGGATAAGAAACCCGTGGATAAATTGGATCTGGCAGAGCATCAAAAGACTTCCAGCTTGTGTGCCGGAAGTCTTTATTGAAAGGGAATATTCATCCCCGTGGTCGGCTAGATATAGGAAAGAAACAGGGTGGCGATACCAAAGTAGATGACAAGCGATAGGATATCGTTAATGGTTGTAATCAGTGGACCGGAGGCCACAGCCGGATCGATCTTGAATTTGAACAGAATGAGGGGGATGATGGTGCCCGCCATCGTGCCCACGATGAGTGTTGCAATCAATGAGACTCCGACCACAAGCCCCAGATAGAGATTGCCCTGCCAGAAGTATGCGATCAAGGATATCAGGATCCCGCATGTGACCCCGATCATCAAGCCGACCTTCAGCTCTCTCGCTAACAGTCGGTACACCAGCGATTTGGTCATTTCTTTCGTAGTCAGGCCGCGTACAATAACAGCTAACGACTGCGTGCCGGTGTTGCCGGTCATTCCGGCAATCATGGGCATGAAGAAGGCTAGCGCGACAACCTGTGCCAGCGTCTCTTCAAATCGGGAAATGATCGTCCCCGAGATCAGACCGATGAATAAGAGCAGGATCAGCCACGGTAATCTTCGAAAGGCGGCAACGGTTGCTTTAGTGTTGAAGTCAATGGATTTGCCCCCGGTGGCGTTCATTTTCCGAATGTCCTCATCGGCTTCCTTGATGACGACGTCGAGAATATCGTCAACCGTAATGATGCCTACAAGTTTGTTATCCTGTTCAACGACGGGGATAGCGACCAAATCGTATTTTTGGATTATCTGCGCGACTTCCTCCTGATCGGCATCCACAGGTACGGATAGTACCCGGCTGTGCATGATATCCACCATATATTCATCCGGTTCGGCCAAGATAAGTCCACGGTAGGACACCACGCCTATCAGCTTCTTGTCTTGGTCAATAACGTACAGATAGTTGATCGTTTCGGAAATGGAGACGTAAGTTTTCAGCTTCTGGACGACCTCTGATACGGTGTAATGCTGGGGAATCCACACATAACGATTGGTCATGATTCGGCCCGCAGTTTCCGGCGGGTATTTCATCAGGTTCAGGACAAACTGGGATTCCTCGTCCCGCATTCCCTTGAGGAATTCGTCTTTCTGCTCGGGCGACAGCTCATCAAGCAGAATGGCGAGGTCATCGTTATCCATCAAGTCCAGGACGATGGCTGTTTTTTCTTTGCCCAGCGTGCCCAAAACTTCGATCTGCTGGTCATGCTCCATTTCCTGAATCATATCGGCCAGCTGTTCCTCGTTCAGAAACTGCAGAAATCGGGTTTGGTCCGCATCGCTGAGATGGCTATGTATTCTGGCCAGGTCATAAGGAAGAAATTCATCGATCATTCGCTGAAAGTCATGGGGTGTATTTGCTTTCAGACTCTCTATAATGTCCGGCATCCATTGCTCCAGCGTCCGAGTATTCACGCCGACAATCCTCCTTTCTGATTCCGTTATAGGATAACGAAATGATTACGTATTATAGGGTTCACCATAACGACTTATTATTAAACAATCCGGATACGGCCAGTGGATGAAATCAAGGGTGATGGACGAGAAAAAAGAATCCGCAGCATGAGTTGCAAACGGTTGCAATTTCACATAAGATATAGGCGCACAAATCTAAGAGTAGGGGTGAGTATATGAAATACAGACGTCTTGGAAAAACCGATCTGAAAGTATCGGTAGTCGGTGTGGGAACCTGGCAGTTTGGCGGTGATTGGGGGAAGGATTTCAATCAGAAGGAAGTCGATGCCATCTTAACGCATGCGAAGGAGCTCGGCATTAATCTGTTGGATACAGCCGAATGTTATGGTCCTCATCATATGTCTGAGAATTTCATCGGTGATTTCTTGTCGCGCGACCGCCGCGAGGATTGGGTCATTGCCTCGAAGTTTGGTCATCGATGGCATGAGCAATGGGAGAACGCTTGGGATGCGAAGCAGATCCAAGTTCAGCTGGAGGAGTCACTTAAAGCGCTCCGTACTGATTACATCGACCTGTATCAATTCCATTCCGGCTCGGATGAAGTGTTCAACAATGATGATATGTGGACGATGCTGGACAAGCAGGTTCAGGCGGGAACGATCCGCAATCTGGGCATATCCATCGGAAGCAACAGAAATATCTATCAAACCGACAAGGCTGCGGAGGTGAATGCCAAAGCCATTCAGGTCGTGTATAATCGTCTGGATCAAGCTCCGGAGGAAGAGGTTCTCCCCTCATGCATGAAGCAGGATCTTGGCGTATTGGCGCGAGTTCCGCTTGCAAGCGGGTACTTAAGCGGAAAGTACAAGCCGGGAACGGTGTTCAGCGACAATGTGCGCAAGAATCGTGACCAGGACGAGATCAATGCCAAGCTGAGGCTTGTGGAAGAGATCAAGCAGAACGAAGTGCCGGAGGGCGTGAATATGGCCGAGTGGGCCTTGGCCTGGTGCTTGAAGCATCCGGCTGTCAGCTGCGTCATTCCCGGCTGCAAGAGCGTGGAGCAGGTGGAGACGAACGCGAGAGCCGTGGAGCTGGATTTGGTCCAAGACGACCATCCGGGAGCGTGGAAATCTTAGTACAACCTAGATTCGAGTGCGAATTGGACGATAATAGAAAAAGCACCTGTAGAGGTGCTTTTTCCTGTATCATTCCCATCCTGCCTGCTAACCGGCAACCATCCCGCTTCGCAGGCAGAAATTCGAATTTTAGAGATGACTCGTTGAAGCACGGGATGGTTCAATGCGATGATCCGCGGGCTTCATGAACGTTTCAATCAGGCTGGTAAAGCTGTCCCCGCCACGGCCATTGGCAACCCCCCGTTTAAAGATTTCCAGCACCGCTTCAGGCAGTGAAGCGTCAATCCCAGCGTCATGTGTAGTATGGACGGTATGTTCAACGCTGGCAGCGCCCATGGCGAGCCGGTCCACGTCCCCCGGATATTCTCCAGCATCGATGCGCGGCGTATAGAACTCAATGAATTGCGGCAGCGATGCCATCGTGCTGATCGCATGAGGCTTCAATTGCTCTGCTGTGATGCCGTTAGCCTTGCCTACTGCAACAGCGTGCAAATAACTGAGCATCCCCGTCCAGAACATATCCATTCCGATCTGATAATATAGCGCGGCGAGCCCAGGATCTTCACCCCGATAATCCGTACTCGTCAGCACTTCAAGCAACTCCTTTTGGGACTCGAAGATATCCAAGGGGCCGCTGTAAAAGGTGAACGACTCCGGCTTGCCGATTCCCGACGGTGGGACCTGCACACCGCCTGTGAGATGCGAAGCGCCATGTCCGGCCAGCCATTTGGCTGCTTCCCGGGCTTTCTCCGGGGTGTCCGAGCTTAGATTAACGAATACCTTGCCCGCGAGAATGTCAGAGTCCTTTTCAAGAATAGCGTACATCGCATGGTAATCCGTAAGACTGAGAATGACTACCTCGCTTGCATTCAAGGCTTCCTTAATTGTGGACGCTCTGATTGCTCCCTGATCAACAAGCTCATTGGCTTTACTGGCTGTGCGATTCCACAATGTGACCTCGTAACCGTGATTCAGTAACGTGCGTGCCATGGCTTGACCCATCGGTCCCAGGCCTATGATCGTCACGGATGATTGACTTTGCGTATTGTTTTTCATTTTGAATTATAGCTCCTCTCAATAAGTCTAACCCCATGCTAAACGATGACACTGGTGTCAAAGTCAACAGCTGAAGTTTGGCTAATGATTCTGTTATTTTGCAGAGCGAATATTTCAGTGTAATAGACTCATTGCACGGGACTTTGTTATAGTTAACTTAACGGGATTTTTTGGGGAGGAACCAGATGAAGCCGATTAATAAACTTAGCGTTCAAGATGATTTTGTTGGATTTTACTTGCTGAAAGAGTTAAATATGAGACAGACCAACGGCACGCCGCCGAAAGATTATTTTGACATCATTCTCTCGGATGCGAGCGGCCAGATTTCGGCCAAGTACTGGGATGTAACCATACAGGATAAAGAAACGTTCCTGCCGATGCAATTAGTCAAAATCCGGGGAACCGTGCTGAGCTACCGGGATCAGCCTCAAGTCAAAATCAGCCGAATCCGTAAAGCTACGGATGAGGACGGCGTTTCCTTAACCGATTTTGTGAGGGCTGCGCCAATCCGTCCCGTGGATCTGTTACATACGATCAAACTTACGATGAATGAGATTACGGAGCCGCAGGTACGAAGCATTGTGCAGTATTGTGTGTCGAAGGTGGAAGAGAAGCTGATACATTATCCGGCTGCCAAAACCTATCATCATGCCTATTTTGCCGGACTTGCCTATCATATTGTCCGCATGCTGGAGATTGGCGATTTCATCTGCAAGCAGCGGCCGTTTCTGAATCCGGACTTGATTAGGGCGGGCATTATCCTTCATGATATCGCAAAGCCGGAAGAGATGATCGCTCAGATGGGCATTGTTACGGACTACAGCAATCAGGGAAAATTGATCGGACATATCGCGCTGGCATCCAATTGGATCGTTGAAGCGGCCATACAGAACGACATCGCGCTGGATTCCGAAGTGGTACTGGGACTACAGCATCTCGTACTTTCCCACCATAACCTGGGAGAGTGGGGGAGCCCGGTTCAGCCGCAGACGGCTGAAGCCGTCGCGCTGCATCATATCGATCTGTTGGATGCCAAGCTGCAGATGGTAGAGGATGCCCTGGATACGACACTTGAAACGGAGCCGTGGACACCGATGATCCGCGGACTCGACAATAAGGCGATTTATCGACTGAAGGTATAAGGATTGCTTGAATACGAGTAAGAAAAGAGAGTGCCTTTTATAAAATGAGTGAGGCATCCTTCGATCCATTGGATCATGGAGGATGCCTCTTCGTTATGCTGGGAAAAGTTTAAGGTTCTTGGCTCGATATCGGTATGGTAAAGCGCACCGTTGCCCCGCGAGGCGGGGTGTTCTCGGCAGAAATATGCCCTCCATGATGCTGAATGAGAAGTTTGGCGATATACAGCCCCAGACCGGAATGCCCTTTTTGTCTGGAGGAATGATGATCCCCTTGATAAAACTGCTTAAATACCTGCTGCAGATCCTGCTGCTGCCCAAAGCCTGCTCCATTATCCGTAACAGCCATCATCACCTGCTCCTCGGTGATTTCGATCCGCCATAGAATCAGTCCGGCTTCAGGAGTATATCGAATGCTGTTCGAAACGAGATTATCCAGTACCTGCATGATGCGATAGGGATCCAAGAGGACGGGCTTCTTGTTCAATCGATTATCGTTGATCTCTGTATGGAAGATTATGTTCTGATTGCCGCATAAAGCGGCATATTCCATGGTTTTATCATCTGCCAGTTCTTCAAGATCCACGGGAAGCGGCTGAAGCCGAAAAGAGACCTTCTCAATTTCTGCGATGGTATTCATATCCTGAAGGAGCTTTGAAGCGCGTGTCGTGTTGCGTTTGATGACTTGCAGATATTGCGATCGTTTGTCTTCGTAAGACTCCTCGTTCATCTGCTCCAAGCCCTCAACATGCCCTTGAATAATCGTAAGCGGTGTCCGAAGGTCGTGAGCGAGAGCCGCAAACATGGTGCTTCTATCCTGCTCCAATCTCCACTCCCGCTCGATGGATTGCTCCAGCTCTTGACGCATGTCCTCAAAGGCATGTGTAAGTCGGTTAACTTCCGTTATAGACGATGTCCCTGTCATCGAAAAGTGTAAATTTCGCTCTTTAATTTGCTCGGCTCCTTGCAGAAGCTGCTGCAGCGGAGTGCTGATCTGTCGGCTGAATCGCCTTCCGAATATAAGCGTGAACAAGATGATGTACAGAAAAGGCGTCAGAACAAAGATGAGGGACCCGATGGTTACCAAGGGATTCAGCGCCGGATTGGCTGCCGTCACCTTCAGGTTATATCCAAGCAGAAGAGCCCCTGCAAGATTTCCGTCACCGGAGACAACCGGAGTGTATTTAACGACTTGATTCATGCTTTTATGCGTCTGGTTCAAGCGTGCCAGTATTTTTTGCCGGCTAAGTGATTCGTTGAGAGGAAGATCACCATATAGGGGTTCGCCAGTAAGGGACACTACCAGGTAGGACATGCCCTGCGAGGGGATTACCTTTTCCAGATCGGCTTGTCCCTGCCTGCCCATGACAGAATCGCCCCGGGCTTCGGCGTACTCCGAAATTACAGGGATCTGAGCTTCATAATGATTGGCCGGGAACGCGATGTCATGGTTGAACAAGTATCCAAGCAGCATCGCGAGCAGTCCCCAGGTTACAAGCGTAGCCAGCAAGCTGCAGGCCATGATCGAGGCGAAATGGCGGGCGAACGTGTTTTTGATGGAACGCTGTTTCATCATTGGGGATCCCACTTGTAGCCAATGCCCCATACGGTTTGAATATAGCTGCGGTCCTGTGCGTGGGCGGCCAGCTTGGCCCGTATTTTCTTAATATGCTCGGTGATGGTAGAGTCGTCCCCTTCAGCGTCAAATCCCCATAACTTCTCATAAATCTGCTCTCTGGAAAAGACCTGCCCCTGATGCATCGCCAGCAGTTCCAAGATCTGATACTCCTTATTCGTAAGAGCGATGTTGTGCCCGTTGCAGGTAACGGCATGCCCCTTGCAATCGATCGTCAGGGCTGGGAAGCGCAGGATGCCCTGTTCTTTGTGCGTGCGGATTCTCTGTTCTCGCCGCAGATGGGCATGGATACGGGCTTTTAATTCAGCAAGGCTAAAGGGCTTGAGCAAATAATCGTCCCCGCCGGCAGCCAGCCCTCGAATTCGGTCCACTTCACTTTGGCAAGCGCTTAAGAACACAATGGGACACTGCGTCTTTTCCCTAAGCTGCTCGCATACCGCAATGCCGTTCATATCAGGCATCATTACATCGAGTATGATCAGGGACGGCTGCTGTTTGCTCTGGATTAACGCCTCCTGTCCACTTCCGGCAGTCAGTACCTGATAGCCTTCTAGCTCCAGGGCATCTTGTATAAATGAGATGATTTCTTCTTCATCATCGACTAATAGGATCGTTTCGTTTGCCATATCTATTGCATCCTCCGAAAAATAGCTATTAAAAAAGGGTCTATCTAGTTAGTGTACACGTCATTTCTAAAGAATGAATAAAGAAATGGAATTTATTATTCAGTAGTTCAAGCATCACTGCGCATGCGGATCTTCTCCAGAACGATTCCGCCTGCTCCGTTGAAGTAATGCACATCAAAAGATCCACAAGCAGAACTTTTCTTTATCCTTTCTTTATGATTGTACCTTAACCTGAAGGCACATTGATAAGGAGGTACGATGATGGCAACGAATTCACAGCCAAGAATAAGGCTCATTGACAGCTTGAGGGGATTTGCATTATTAGGCATTTTTTTGGTGAACATCACGTTTTTTACGACATCGCTGCAAACCATTTCGTTCGGGGTTGAATTATGGTCAGGCTGGTACAATGAAGTCCTGATGCTGCTGCGCGGAATTGTAATTGACGGCAAATTCATATTGATTTTCTCTTTCCTGTTTGGTTTTGGCATGATCATGTTACAGGAGAGCAGTCAGGCAAAAGGACGAAGCTTTAACCGTATCTATACTCGCAGGTTGACGGCTTTGCTCCTAATCGGCCTGATCCATGGAATTCTGATTTGGTACGGAGACGTTCTGACCCACTATGCACTCATGGGTTTTCTGCTGATGCTGTTTCAACGCTGCAAGCCGAGAACGCTGCTGATCTGGTCACTGTCCCTGCTGCTGCTCGTTCCCGTTCTGCTGACGGGAGCAAGTCTGCTGAACTCTTCGGCTGGACAGGTCTTTGAGCCGTTTAGTCAAGCGGATGCGCATCAGATAGGTGTCTATTTCCAAGAGCGGGATGCAGCCATTTACGGGGAGGGGACGATGGTCCAGATCATCGCTCAGCGGCTGAATGATTACATCAGCTCCGTCTTGAATATGGTGGTCTTCTACCCGCAAGTATTAGGGATGTTCCTGATGGGTGCCTACTTCTGCAAGCGCCGTATTTTGCATGAGGTCCGGATGAACAGGAAGGGGATCATCCGATTGGTCGCCATTGGCGGAGGCCTGGGTCTTGTCCTCCAACTCGTGATGTCGCTAGCGGATGGACTACCATCCTGGTGCGAGGCCGTAGTCTTATTCGTTGGAGGGCCACTCTTGACACTGGGCTATATCGGTGTATTTGCACTTTTATACCAGAATAAAACGTGGCAGAAGGTGCTGAATTTATTTTCTTATCCCGGAAAAATGGCCTTCACCAACTATTTGCTTCAATCGATCCTATGCGGATTAATCTTTTACAGCTACGGATTGGGCTGGTATGGGAAGATCGAACCGATCTGGCAGATGGTGATGGTTGTCGTCATTTTTGCTCTGCAAACAGCCTTCAGCAGAGTCTGGTTGAAGCGGCTTCCGATGGGACCATTCGAGTACATCTGGCGCCTGATTACATATTGGGGAAATCCGGTGAGACAAGGACAGAAGGCCGCTATGCATGCTGAATAAGTGAAGGTTATGCCCTCGCAAAAAGTGAATCTCACTAAATGCTCGTCCCTTATGGGGCGAGTTTTTTATAAGAAAACCGAACAAAAATATCGGGCGGCATGATACCGATTGAAGATGCATTATCAATTTTTAAGATATGTTGTACGGCTCTAAGGTGCTTGCGTTATGATGCTAGATATAACAATTTCGAGGCGAAAGGAGATGGGGTGCAGGAGCTGCAAAAGCAAGGCAAATCTGATGAATCCGTGAGAGGGAGGGATTGGATGATGTTCTTTAAACGCTGGCTAACGATCGTGCTTGTTATCGCATTGTCGGCAGGTGGGCTTTCGAAGACGGGAGGTGGGGCTTGGGCGGATCAAGCGACTACGCAAGGCAGTAATCTGCTATTGAATTCGGATTTTGAAGCCGTGACCACAAAGGCTTCTTGGTTGGACCAGGTGGCTCCCGAACATGTCAGTGAATGGAAGGCGGCGGGCAATCCGGTATTTGCGGTCGATGACTCCGTCTATTATAGTGGGGCCCGGTCTGTCTCCATTACCGCTACCGTATCTGGAACCGACCGGGGAGCGATAACGCTCCCTGCGGCAGGCATTGAGGCAGGTAAGAGTTATTTGCTCAGTGGCATGTACAAACTCGAGAATGTTTCGGATCAGGTGCTGGTCCGCTTCCAGTACAAGAGAAGCGGCACTAGCAGCATCAGCTATGCGTTTCAAGGTGAAAGGGGGACCAAGGATTGGACCTACTTCAGCCATGTCGTTCATGTGGCTGCTGATATGGATGCCAATCCTCAGGGAAAGGTCGAGGCCTTTCTGGAAAAATCGGCGGGTACGGTCTGGTTCGACCAGCTCTCCATGCGGGAGTATGTCCCGCTGCGGGATATTTCACTCGACAGGCAGACCATCAGCCTGCAACCTGGAGAGACCGGGCGTTTCCAGACAGCTTATGATCCGGAGAATACTTCTGATACGTTCCTGGAATGGGCTTCATCTAACACGGTCGTAGCTTCGGTATATCAAAGCGGGGAGGTGACGGCGCATGCAACCGGTCATGCTGTCATATCTGTTATGTCCCCGCAGAGCGGGATAACAAGACAGGGCGTCGTTACGGTGGGTACGCCGCCTTCGCTTATCGCCGAGTCCTACTTGGGATCCATTAGCGAGAATGGCGTACTAGACGGACAGCTAGCTGCTGCCGACAGCTCGGGAGCTTCGGTTTCATTTGAACTGGCCGCTGTACCACGCAATGGTACGGTATCGGTCCTGCCTGATGGTTCGTTCCAATATTATCCGAACCGTGGTTACGCGGGCGCCGATTCGTTCATTTTCTTGGCTTACGGAGCGGACGGCGGACCGGCTGCCGCCGCGGCGAAGATTGAGGTGCTTCCTCTGGATTCGCCTCCGCTCTTGGATCTGACGTGGTATTCCACCGAAAAAAACACTCCACTAACCGGACAACTGGGCCGCCTGTTGTCGGAAGAACAGGTGGAATGGACACTCAGCAGGTCTCCCCGCGGTGAGATGAGTCTGGCTTCGGACGGCTCCTTTACTTATATGCCTGCGCCCAATGAAGTCGGCTACGATACGTTTGAAGTTACGGCGACGACAGCATCCGGAAAATCGGCGACCGGGAAGACCCGTATTTTTGTGGTGCCGGATGAAGAGGATCTATTGGATCAATTGATCTCCAGCGGTAATGAAGGCATACATCCCCGCGTGTTTGCGGATGCCGGTGATTTTGCTTCCATCCGCGAACTCATCGGGCAGGATGAATATGTGACAAAGTGGTTTAATCAGTTGAAGCGGGAGGCGGATCGGCTGCTGGATGCGGAGCCGTACGGATATCTTGCGAATGGAGGCAGCAACAGCAATGTTCGGGATTTGCTGATTCGAACGTCGATGATGTATCAGCTGACCGGGGATGTAGCCTATGCTCGGCGGGCAATCGAGGAGTTGGAGGCTGCCGCGGCATATCCCGACTGGGGAGGGCGTTATAATAATATGCTCTCCTTGACGTATATGACGCTTGGATGTTCGCTCACATACGACTGGCTGTATGATGCCATGACTGAACAGCAGCGGAACATGGTACGGGAGGCGGTCATGAAGCATGCGTTCAGCCACGCGCTCTCCTGGTATCGCGGAGAATTCACCCATAACGGGGAGTATAACAACATCAACTTTGTGGATAACGGCAGTTTTTCCGTTGCGGCGCTAACCATGCTGGGTGATGAAGAGAAGGTGACGAAAGCCGGGCTTGAAATTCTGCGCGGGTCTTATCGTAAGCTGCAGAATACGCTCCGTTTCTTTACGGAGGACGGATCATGGCCGGAGGGGCCACATTATTGGCAGTACGGGACGGAGTTCCTTTTCTTTAAAATGGCTGCAATGCACCATACGCTCGGAGAGGATTACGGCTTAGCGGAGCTTGAGGGGGTGAAGGAATCCGGCGAGTATCCGCTGCATTTATGGGGACCTGGAGGATTTTTTAATTTTTATGATTCGGCGACCCCGAATGTGCATCCCCAGACGCTCTGGATGGCCGATTTCTACGATCAGCCGCACATCGCTTGGTATGCCGGGGATCTGACGCGTCGTAAAGGGGCCTTTTCTCCCTACTACCTGCTGTTCTACCGTCCGGGGATGTTTGATGTGCAGCCCGACAAGCTGGATCGGGTATTCACCGGGAACGAGGCGATATCCATGCGGAGCGGATGGACAGACTTGAATGATGCCTTTGCTTCGGTGAAAGGTTTTAACGATACACTGCTGAGCCATATCGATATGGACGCAGGGACATTTGTGTTCGATGCGCTGGGTGAGCGGTGGGCGACGGATCTAGGGATGGAAAACTATAACCTGCCAGGCTTCTGGGATTATGCCGGCGGACAACGCTGGACCTATTACCGTAAGGGCGCCCAGGGACAAAACGTGATGATAATCAACCCGGAATCGAATCCCGTCTTCATGCAGGATTACGATGCGCGAGCACCGCTTGTGAGAAGTGATTTCAAGCCGCGTGGCGCTTTCGGCATGATCGACCTGACCGAGCGGTATCCGAAGGATGCGTTATCCTACAGGCGTGGATTAATGCTGACCGGCGATCGTCAGCAGCTGATCGTGCAGGATGAATTTGACTTAAAATCGTCTTCCGAGCTTTATTGGTTCATGCATACGGAAGCGGACATAGAAGTGCTCGGGAGCGGCCAAGAAGCCGTGCTGACGCAGAACGACAAAAAACTGTACGTCAAAATGCTGGCTGCTCCCGAAGGGGCGGCATTCTCCGAGATGACGGCCCAGCCGCTGGAAGGGACGCCGAATCCTTCGGGTCAAACGGTAAATCACGGCATACGCAAGCTGGCTGTTCATATGACCGGGGTGACCCGGGGTAAGCTGTCGCTGTGGATGGTTCCTTTGACCGAAGAGGCTCTGCTTCCGGAGGAAGCACCGGATTTCCACAGCCTTGACGATTGGTCGATTCCAGACGGTCCCCTGCCGCAAAAGGTGCGGCTGCCAGAAGTGAATGCCATCTCGGTGGACGGCTCCGCCCTGCCCGGGTTTGATCCGCAGCGCACCTATTACGAATGGACGGTTCCGTATGACCAGCGCTCGAAGGTTCCGGAGATTGAGGTTGTTTCCGATCATGATGTTGCTGTCATCCATGCCGGCGGCGTTCCCGGCAAGACGTATATTGATGTGACCGATCGGTCCAATCCGGACGCCCGCAATCGGTATACCATCGCTTTGAAGTCTGGACCGTTGATTGGCGATCCTCCTCCTGGTCACCGATTGCCGGTTCAAGAAGTCACAGCCAGCGCATCCCCGCAGGCGAATAACGGATATACTCCGGAGAAAACGATCGATGGCAATTACGAGACGCGCTGGACATCGGAAGGAACGCATTGGATTCAATACGATCTCGGCGAGAACCGGAAGGTGGGCGCGGTTTCGATCGCTTTTTTCAGCGGGGAAACACGCAGATCCTATTTTACCGTGACGGCTTCAACTGACGGAGTCCACTGGAACACGGTTTACCCGGACGGACTCAGCTCAGGAACGACCGCCCAACCGGAAGTATTCCAATTCCCCGAGGTAACGGCGAGATTTATCCGCATCAACGGATCGGGCAATACGTCGAACCAATGGAATAATTACACGGAGGTCGGCATCTTTCGTCCGATGAACGGAAACGGATGGGGCAGGGGACAATGATGGCTAGAGCCCCGTTCTGCCATGAATCAACATAAGGTTCAAGGGGCCAATTCATGATAGAAGGAGTAGTTCATATATGATCGGGTACAACGAAGAAAAGATTCGGTTAGGTTTTGTCGGTCTCGGCAAACGCGGAAAGGATCTGCTGAGGCTGCTGGGTGATATGCCGGATGTGGAGATTACGGCGATTTCGGATCTATATGAGGATCGCCTTCAAGAGGCTGCACGGCAGGTTGCTGAAACAGGAAAATCTGCCCCTGCCTGCTTTACGAATTATCGGGAAATAATTGCACGTAAGGATGTAACGGCTGTTATCATCGCTTCATCCTGGACCAGCCACAGCGAGATCGCCATAGCCGCGATGAGGGCGGGAAAGCCCGTGGCATCGGAGGTGGGAGGCGCTGCTTCCCTCGAGGAATGCTGGCAGCTGGTTCGCACCTATGAGGAGACCGGTACGCCCTGCATGCTGCTGGAAAACTGCTGTTATGGCCGGGAAGAAATGGCGCTGCTGAGGATGGTAAGAGAGGGGATTTTCGGAGAACTGCTTCACTGTCAGGGGGCTTATCAGCATGACCTCCGGGAAGAAGTAGCGATGGGGGTGGAGAACCGCCATTACCGCGTCCACAATTATTTGCACCGCAACGGTGATGTGTACCCCACCCATGGTCTGGGGCCAGCAGCCAAAATGCTGAACATCAACCGGGGCAACCGTCTTACCAAGCTTTCCTCCATGTCCACCAAGACGCGCGGAATAACGGAGTGGGCTCGCAGAAACCTGGGTGCCGAGCACCCGGTTACGCTTACGGATATGGTTCTCGGTGATATTGTTACCACCATGATACAGTGCGCCAACGGTGAATCGATTCTGTTGACGCACGATACATCCCTGCCCCGCCCCTATTCCCGCGGGGGACGCGTACAGGGAACGAAGGGCATCTGGATGGAGGACGGCGCCGTCATTCATATTGAAGATCGGAGCCCGGCCCATGCATGGGAGCCGTTCGAATCCTATCTCCACGAGTACGAGCATTCGTTGTGGGCGGATTATTTGAAAGACGGCGTACGGGGAGGACATGGCGGCATGGATTATCTATGCCTGCGCGCTTTTGTCGAGAGTGTGCTCAAGAAAACGGAAATGCCGATCGATGTGTACGACATGGCCGCCTGGATGGCGGTAACTGCACTATCCGAGCAATCGATTGAACTTGGAGGCACAATGCTTCCGTTCCCCGATTTCACGAACGGAAAATGGATGAATAGACCTCAGGGCAACTTCACAACTTATGCGCTTTAAGTAAGGGGAAAATCCATGTGTATATGGAATAGTGCACGCCTGCAAAAAGCGGAATTTATTGTTTCTTTATAGCGTTGAAGCACCCAAGCTTTAAATAAAACTCTTGCAATTTCAATTCGGGGTGTAATACAATGCTTCTTAATTAACCAACACGATATGTTATAACAAGCGATGATGGAAAGAGTAAGCGAAAGAACGTTCCTGACAGGAAAGGGCAGCCACCGACTGAGAGCGCCCGGGCGAAGGTTCTCCGCTGAAGTTCATTCCGGAGCTGGTATGCTGATAATCTGCATGTTGCGTGCAGAGGGTAGGTTTACCCGTAACCCTTGCGTTAAGAGGTTCAAGTGAGATGTGTTTGCTTTTTTTCGGCATATCTAATAAGGGTGGTACCACGACTCCTCGTCCCTTTCCGGGCGGGGGGTCTTTTTGTTTTTATGAATCAGAAAAAAAGGTGAAGGAGAGATTTTAGATGAGTCAAGGACGTTTGGAACAATTAAGATCGGAGCTCGATTCCGTTAATCTTCAGCTGCTGGAGCTGTTGTCGGAGCGGGCACGACTCGCCCAGGAGATCGGTCAGGAGAAGGAAAAGCAGGGGGTTCCCGATTTCGATCCGGTACGCGAGAAAAAAATGTTGGATACTTTGGTGGAGCATAACCAAGGTCCTTTCGATAATGAAACGGTGCGTCATTTATTTAAACAGATTTTCCAGGCATCCTTGAAGCTGCAGCAAGTCGATCACAAGAAGCATTTGCTGGTGAGCCGGAAGAAGAAGCAGGAAGACACGCTGATTCAGCTGGGTCATACGGTGATCGGCGGCGGCACGCCGGTAATGATCGCAGGGCCGTGCTCCGTTGAGAGTTATGAGCAAGTACGCCAGGTTGCGGCTGCCCTTAAGGAAGCGGGCATTACCGTTATGCGCGGCGGCGCGTTCAAACCGAGAACATCGCCTTACGATTTCCAGGGGTTGGGCCTTGAGGGCCTGAAAATTTTGAAGGAAGTGGCGTCCGAGTTCGGCCTGAAGACGATCAGCGAAATCGTGGACCCTGCGCATATCGAGCTTGCGTGCGAATACATTGACGTTATTCAGATCGGTGCGCGGAACATGCAGAACTTTGAGCTGTTAAAAGCGGCGGGGGATGTTCAGACGCCGGTGCTGTTGAAACGCGGTCTTGCGGCTACGATCGATGAGTTCGTGCACGCTGCGGAATACATCGTGTCCCGCGGCAATACGCAAGTGATGCTGATTGAACGCGGCATACGGACGTACGAGAAAGCGACGAGAAACACCCTGGACATCTCGGCGGTGCCGATTCTGAAACAGGAAACGCATCTTCCGGTGCTGGTGGACGTGACGCATTCCACGGGCCGTAAGGACATCCTGGCCCCTTGTGCCAGAGCGGCTCTTGCTGCAGGAGCTGACGGCGTGATGGTAGAAGTTCATCCCGATCCGGCTACGGCGTTGTCCGATGCGGCGCAGCAGCTGAATATTCCGGAATTCCATGATTTCCTGGCGAATGTGAAGAAGTCCGGATTGCTGTAAAAAAAGCATTCTTTTGCTTCTGGAAGATAAAGGGTTGACAAAATGCTTCTCTTTCCTTAAGATAGTTATCAAAATTCATATCGAAATGTTTTGATTAGAAATAGTAAAAGTGAAATGACTTTTCAGAGAGCCGTTGGCAGGTGAGAAACGGTAATGTCGTTCCCTTTGAACTCGTCTATGAACAGCTGCCTGATCATGTAGGGTTAGCCGGAGTTCCACCGTTATAGGGATAGATGGTGATGGCCATCGAAGAAGATCATTTTGCATAAAATGAATTAGAGTGGTACCGCGGGTTCAACCCCGCCTCTATACGTAGAGGCGGGGTTTTTTTGTTGGTTAAATTCCGGGTTTAACCAACCCCGCTTGATATAAATGAAAGAATGAACGATCGATGATCGAGGAGGAATATCAAATGGAACGCAATATTATCGTATTGGACACAACCTTGCGCGACGGAGAGCAGGTTCCGGGCGCCAAACTGAACGTACAGCAAAAAATTGAGTTTGCGCATCAGCTAAAGCGGCTGAACGTCGATATGATCGAGGCTGGTTTTCCCGCGTCTTCGGCAGGGGATTTTCAAGCGGTTCAGGAAATCGCTCGAACCGTAGGCGATAGCGTCTCCATTACTGCGCTTGCACGCGCGGTGAAGGGCGATATCGATGCCGTATATGAAAGCATTAAGCTTGCTCAAAATCCGCTGATTCATATCGTGCTTGGCACCTCAAACATTCACGTGGAGAAGAAATTCAATCGCTCCAAGGATGCGGTGCTCCAGATGGGCGTTGATGCGGTGAAATATGCCAAAACACTGCTGCCTCATGTCCAGTATTCGACGGAGGATGCCTCCAGGTCCGATTTTGAATACCTGTGGACAACGATCGAAGCCGTGGTGAAGGCCGGAGCAACGATGATTAACGTGCCGGATACGGTCGGTTATGCCGTTCCGGATGAATTCGGCGAATTGATTCGCAAAATCAATGAACGCCTGAAGAATCTGAACGACCAGGTTATTCTCAGCGTTCACTGTCATAACGATCTTGGGCTTGCTACGGCGAATACGCTCAGCGCAGTGAGAAATGGTGCTCAGAAAGTAGAATGCACGATTAATGGTTTAGGGGAGCGCGCAGGCAATACGTCGCTGGAAGAAGTGGTCATGGGACTGAAGGTCCGGGAGAATCATTTCAAAGCCTCCACCAACATCCGGCTTAAGGAGCTGATTAGAACCTCCCGGCTGCTGACGCATTTGACGGGCCTGGATGTGCAGGTGAACAAGGCGATTACAGGTGAGAATGCATTCGCGCACTCTTCCGGGATTCACCAGGACGGATTGCTGAAGGATAAACAGGTTTATGAGATTATGTCGCCGGAGGAAGTCGGCGCTGACAGCATGGAGCTGATCCTGACGGCGCGGTCCGGAAGGCATGCGTTCAAGAATGCGGTGGAGAAGCTTGGCTTCGAGACAGGCGAAGGCGAAGATTTTGAAGCGCTGTTCGCGAAATTCCTGCAGCTGGCCGATGCCAAGAAGGAAGTATATGACCATGACGTTTTTTATTTGGTGACCCAGCACCGTACCCATGAAGAAGTCAGCAGTCATCTGTATGAGCTGGATTCGTTCCAGGTCGTGACCAATGATCTGTATCCGACGGCAACCGTGAAGTTGAGAAAAGGCAGCGAGACATTCAGGGACAGCATGGTGGGGGATGGCCCGATCGATGCGCTGTACAGCGCCATGAAAGCGTTGGTCGGTTTGGACGTACAGTTGAAGGATTACAAAATCAACAGTCTGTCCAGGGGAAAAGAAGCCATCGGCCGGGTAAACATTCGAATCGAATACCAAGGCAAAACCTATTCCGGGCGCGCGATGGATACGGATATCATTAAGGCGAGCGCGTTGGCTTTTCTTAACGGGATTAACGCGGTATTGCTTGATGCCGGCCAGGATGTGCAGGTGCAAGCGCCGGTGGATGCACGATAATTCAAGTTATGAGACGGTTGCGTTCATCAAAGGCTAAGTCATAACGGCAACGTAATGCTGGTGCGGAGGGTGGATACCTCACGTCTACTTCTAATGTAGAGGTGGGGTATGCGGCCGCCGTAACCGATGGATTTTAAAAACATACTTATTGACCGATCGTTACAAAATATATATAATGAGCTGGAAACTATAGGAGAAAGGAGCCGATCATGGTGCGAAGATTATGGAGGAATTCGTCCTTGCAGCGGAATGGCATGTTCTTTCAAACCGAAATGTAGAGTGATCGAGTTGTTTTATTTTTTTGCATGGTTTTGTACTAATCGGTAAAATAGTTGGTTGTATGCTGCAAAGCAGCGTCTGAATCGAGCGCTTACGAGACGCACGGATCCTATTTTTGTACCGATAATTACCGAAGTTTGGAATAATAAAAGACAGGAGTTGTTTCCGTTGCCTTTATCCATTTATATATTAGGACTTATGATTTTCTCGATGACAACCTCTGAGTTTATGGTAGCAGGCATTATGCCTTCGCTCTCGGCGGAATTTGGCGTTTCGGTTGCAGCCATCGGTTACCTCATTACCGCTTATGCCGCCGGCATGATTATAGGAGGACCGCTGCTGACGGTAGGGCTGTTGAAGGTGCCGCGCAAACAGGCCTTTATGATATTGGCTGCCATTTTTCTTGTCGGTCAGACGCTCGGCGCTGTCGCGACCACATATGAAGTGATGATGGCTGCCAGAGTGATCACGGGTATCTCCTCTGCAGCGGCGTTTGGCGTCTCGCTTGCGATTAGCTTTTCCCTCGTCGGTCCGGAATCACGCGGAAGGGCGGCATCGATCGTTCTCGGCGGTTTAATGGTTGCAACGGCGATCGGACTTCCGCTGGCGATGTGGATCGAGCAGCTGCTGGGCTGGCGTGCCAGCTTCTGGGCTGTTGTGGTTCTGGTATTGGCATCGGCTTTGGTGGGGCAGTTTACGATCCCATCCTTGCCCAGAACGGAATCGGCCGGCATTCGTGGAGAGTTTGTCGCCTTCAAGAATCGCCATCTATGGGCTGCATATGCCACAAGCATGCTGATTATCGGAGCTACCTTTGCCGCATTCAGTTATTTCTCGCCGATCTTAACCGATCTTACCGGCTTTGGCGCTCAGGCGGTTCCGATCCTGCTTGGCGTTTACGGCGTGGCGACGGTGCTTGGCAACATGGTCACCGGCAGGTTGGCGGATCATTATATGATGCAGATCCTCATCATGGGGTTGGTCGCTCTGGCGGCGGCTTTAGTGATATTCGGACTGTTTGTGCACAGCCAGTTAATCGCTATGATTGCGGTTGTGATCGTAGGTTTGGCGGGTGTGCCCATGAACCCGGCCATGGCAACCCGGGTCACCCGGGTTGCCGATACGGGATCGCTTGTTACGACGGTGCATGGGTCCGTTATCAGTCTTGGCGTTGTTGTTGGTTCCTCCGTTGGAGGGATGGCGATGGATGCGGGATTCGGCTTGGCATCGCCTCTGTGGGTAGGGGCGTTCTTGGCTGTTCTCGGTTTGCTGTCCTTACTGCCAGCCGTGCGAGGTAGGGGAGAATCACAGCAGCATCCGCTCCGGATTAAATAGCGGAAACGGGAGGATGTATCTGTAGCCGCTTCGTAAATGGTTTCCGCAATTAACTCCGGTGTGGAGACGTTGGTTTCAAAGCTGGCTGCCGAGTTTCAGTGGGGGCGGGGTCCGACCTGGCTGGATCGACGAAGAGACGGCGCTGGATACGGCAAACGAATGGTTCTGCGCGAGTGCCGTGAAAGGCTATGGCATTCGTACGGAGGATCAGTAAGGGGAACAGGTTGACATATCGATAAATCCCGATATAATGATACGTATGAAACCAATCGAAGTTTTTAAAGCGTTGTCCAATGAATCAAGGCTTGAAATATTGCAGTGGCTCAAGGAACCGGAACTACATTTTACACCCCATGAAGGGATTGATATGAGGAAAGTCGGGGTATGCGTAACCCAGGTGACCGAGAAATTGAATATGACGCAGTCCACCGCATCGCAATATTTATCGATTCTGCATCGGGCAGGTTTGATCAAGACGGAGCGGCTTGGGAAATTTACGTATTATAAGCGGGATGAAGAGGCTATCCGGGAAATTGGAGAGTATTTAAAGCAGGAGATTTAGAGCAGGTACTGACTGATTCCTTCAGAAAAAAGGAATATTCAGTCTTGTCTTGGACTACACATCTAAATATTGCGATATGTCTTTTTGTTGGTTTAACATATCGACAAATCGTGATATATAAATATTATTAAAGGAGTGGAAATACAATCATGACGGGTGCTTGGAAAATTTACTTTTTGGCGATCGTTAGTTTTTTAGTAGGAACTTCGGAATATATTATATCGGGAGTTTTGGATAAAATTGCGGATTCGTTAGGAATTACGATAACCGCAGCCGGTCAGCTGATCACGATTTTCTCATTGGTCTACGCGATTTTAACCCCCGTTCTTATGGCACTGACCGCTAGAATGGAGAGACGGAAGCTGTTGGTTTATTCATTGGGTATTTTTGTGATCGCGAATCTATTGTCGTTTGCCCTTCCGGGGTATGTTCCGTTTGTCATAGCGCGGGTTATTATGGCGATGGGCGCAGGAATGGTAGTTGTAACTGCACTCGGGATTGCCGCCAAAATCGCACCGCCGGGTAAACAGGCGAGTTCGATCGCTACAGTCATCATGGGCTTCACGGCTTCACTGATCATCGGCGTCCCCCTCGGGCGTGTCGTTGCTGCTGCTTTTGGATGGAAATCAGTGTTCGGTTTCATTGCCATTCTAGGGGTTGTCTCCATGATTGTGCTGCATAAGGCGATTCCCCACACCAAAGGAGATGCTCCTGTACCGCTGCTCCAGCAATTCGCGCTGCTCAAAAAGCCTAAAGTGGCACTCGGCTTGGCGATCACATTCTTCTGGCTGGGTGGGTATTCCGTTGCCTATACGTACCTGTCTCCTTACCTTCTTCATGTTAGCGGTCTGAACGAAGGTCTGATTAGTGCAGCGCTGTTTGCCTTTGGCATTGCCAGCCTTATTGGCTCCAAGTTCGGCGGATTCAGTACGGATCGATGGGGAGTGCCGCTTACATTAACAGGGGGCATGATTCTGCATATTCTCGCGTTAATCGTTCTGACTTTTACTCAAGCAGCCGTATCGGCCATCCCCGTATTTGCGATTCTTGTCATATGGTCGTTATCCGCCTGGTCTTCCGGTCCGACACAGCAGTATAATCTCGTCCAACTGGAGCCGAATTCATCGGGGGTCATGCTGGGCCTGAACCAATCCGTGATGCAGCTCGCCATGGCTGCTGGCGCAGGCATCGGAGGAGTTGCCGTTGAGCAATGGTCCTTGTCATCCATTACCTGGATCGGAGCCGGGGGCGTTGCCATAGCCACAGTAGTGTCGTTTGTACTTTTCCGTTTAGGAAAGCGGGAGAGCATGGGGCGAGCGCCATTGGAAGCCTGATGAATACCCACTGGTGACGCAGTGCTGTTGGATACTTAAAATGCAGCACTTTCATACTGTCGGAAACGAATAATCCATGAGACATCCCCTTTCTTCTCAGCGCTCAGATGGACATGAATTTGACGCCCCAAAACCAGAAAGTTTATGCTATGATCAATGGATGGCGGAAAATTTGGTTCCAAATTTTGCGAAGGAGGAGATGCGATTGGCTAAGCTTAAAGATATCGCCGAGCGGGTCGGGGTATCCATATCTACGGTTTCGCGTGCCATCAGCAATGATGCAAGCCGTCCGGTCAGCGAGGATACCAAGCAGAAAATCCGGCAGGCGGCGCTTGAACTTGGTTATAAACTGCCTGAGTCATCCAAAAGCGTACATGATAACGGCATAGCCGATAAGCGGGTTGTCTGCGTTGTTCCCCAAAACCTGATGGATGACCACCCGTATTTCTCAACGGTTCTTGCCGGTTTCCATAAAAAAATGGAGGAGCTCGGACAGCCCCCGGCGATCGTTCGTACATGCGAGGAAGTCGCCGATGCGGACAAAATACGCCTCATGCTGAGGGAGACAGGAGCCCAGGGGATTGTAGCCGTCAGTTGGTATGACAAGGAGCTGTTTGAATTGATACAGCAGGCTGGGGTTGCCATCATGGGAGTAAGTTTGAATGATGAGAAGCTGACCGTGCCGGTCGTAGACTGTGACCGGATATCATCCGCGAGGGCAGCCGTAAGCCATCTGATTGACCAGGGACACAAGCGAATCGCCTATATCGGGGGGCCTGCGTATTCCAAGCAGATGGAGAGCGAAGAACGGTATGTTGGATATAAATTCGCTATGCTGGAAGCCAACCTGGAGGTGCGCGAGGAGTGGCTGATGAATACCGGATGGAATGTGGATCGAAGCTTCAGCAAGCTGTCCGAGCTGCTCGGAGGCCTTCCCAAAGAGCAATGGCCAACGGCTGTTTTTTGTGCCAGCGACATGCTGGCCATTCCGGCGATGCGTGCCGTTGTCGAGAATCAAGGCAGGATACCGGAAGATATCGCGATCGTGGGGATGGATAACATCGATGTGGCCCAGTATACAACGCCCCCGTTAAGCTCTGTCTCCGTGCCGAAGTACGAAATCGGCAGGGTGGCCGCCAAATCGATCGTGGATTATTTGGACGGGCATTTCAAGGCGGCAATCAAAATATTGCTGCCATGCTCATTGATTGTTCGGGAGTCTTCAAGTTTTACCAGAACATGAATTCAACTAACTCGTTATGTACGGTTAGTTGACATAAAATATGGAATAGATATTATCGAACAGCTGTCGGCTTGAGATCCGACAGCTGTTTTTTGTGCTTTCTCATCCAAATGTTGAGGTTTTTGCGCCAAAACGTTCCAAAAAAGTGTTTGACAACGCCATATCGCTATATTATTATGAGTAAAAATCAACCAAATATTTGGAATGATATTTCTGGTCTTGGCAACTGCTAAACGTTTCTTCGTATAACTTCACTTAGTCATTAACTGCGTTTTCATTCCTTTAATATAAAGCTTTTGATAATAGGCATATTTCCTCCCATTCATGAATTAGGTCCTTCGAATTCGCCTTTCATGTACCAGTCTTGATCCAAAATTAAGCTGAAATTATCCAAAACTATATCCAAAAGTAATCCAAGAAAATGAAATAACATCCGAATTGCTCGGGTCTTATTTATAAAAAAGATTTGGCGTTACTATACCTAACATATAGGGGCGTTGCAATAACCGTATTTTAACAAACGGCTAGCTGAGGTGGTGGTAGCTTAGTCACATGATGGATTGCAGAGGAAAAGGAGGGAAATAAGTAACGAGTACTTTCCAAGCTCGATGCATGTAAAGGAACTGATCCGCTGGTTGAGCGGACACCCATGCTTTGATGGCATGTCAAAAAATCGCTTTGCTGGTGAAATGAGATTTACCCAATCCCATACATACGAGGTGATGCTCATTGGCTAATTCGCCCCTGCACTCCGCAGCAACCGCGGTACCCGAAACAAAAAGTAAGCGCTTACTGTGGAATCGCGTCTTACGCAATTGGCAGCTTTATGCCCTGATTTCACCGGTCATCGCCTATTACATCCTGTTCCAGTATGTTCCGATGTACGGCATCCAGATCGCCTTTAAGGATTTTATAGCAACGCAGGGGATATGGGGCAGTCCGTGGGTCGGGTTTGAGCACTTTGATCGCTTTTTCAACAGTTATTATTTCTGGCGCCTGATCAAGAATACGCTGGGCATCGGATTATACAGTCTTGCCGTCGGTTTTCCGATCCCGATTATTCTGGCTTTGCTCATGAACGAGGTTCGGGCTGAACGTTTCAAGAAATTCGTGCAGACCATCACATATGCGCCTCACTTCCTCTCTACCGTGGTCGTTGTCGGGATGATGATGATTTTCCTGTCGCCCCGTTACGGCATCATCAATCATTTTATTGAAATGTTCGGCGGCCAGCCGATCAATTTCATGACCGAGCCCTCTTGGTTTAAGTCTCTTTACGTTCTGTCGGATGTATGGCAGACCATGGGCTGGAGCTCCATTATTTATTTGGCTGCCCTTGCCGGCATTGACAACCAGCTGCACGAAGCGGCGCGCGTCGATGGTGCGACCAGGCTTCAGCGCATATGGCATATTAACATCCCTGGCATCATGCCAACGATCATCATCCTCCTGATCCTCAATATGGGCAGCATTATGGGTATCGGGTTCGAGAAGGTGCTCCTGATGCAAAACAACCTGAATATGGAGAGCTCCGACATTATAGCCACCTACGTCTACCGAATGGGGATCCAGAATGCCGAGTACAGTTTCTCCGCAGCCATCGGATTGTTCAATTCCATCATCAATTTTGTCCTGCTGGTTGTCGTGAACTTTATTTCGAAGCGCGTGAGCGAGACCAGTCTTTGGTAAAGAGGGGAGTGAAAGAACCATGCAAATTGAAACCAGAGGGGACCGCATTTTTAATGTTATCAACTATACGATTCTGATCCTGGTTACCATCATTGTCATGTACCCGCTGGTTTTTGTGCTCAGCGCATCGTTTAGCGACCCGCAGGCGGTTCTGAGGGGCGAGATGCTGCTGTGGCCCAAGGGCGTTAACCTGAATTCCTACGTAAAAATCTTTCAGAACAAGGATATCATCAGCGGCTTTACCAACACGCTGGTATATACGTCGCTTGGCACGTTCATTAATCTCACGATGACCATCCTTGCCGCTTATCCGCTGTCCCGGAAGGATTTTGTCGGGCGAAATGCGATCATGGCGCTGCTGGTCTTCACGATGTTTTTCAGCGGAGGACTCATTCCTACGTATTTGCTGATCAAGAACCTCGGCATGCTGAATACGCTCTGGGTCATGATTATCCCGAATGCCGTATCCATCTGGAACATCATCATTATGCGCACCTTCTTTCAGCAGTCCATACCCGGCGAGCTGCAGGAGGCCGCGACGATCGACGGATGCTCGAACATTAAAATCCTGACCCGGATAATACTGCCGCTGTCCATGCCGATTATCGCAGTGACCATATTGTTCTATGCGGTCGGTCATTGGAATGCGTTCTTTAATGCACTTCTGTATTTATCGGATAAAGATAAATTTCCGCTGCAGCTCATCCTGCGCGAAATTCTGATTCAGGGACAAACGAACGATATGGTCAAAATGTCGACCGAATCGGCGATCAAGCAGCAGAGGGAAGTGGAGGGAATTAAGTACGCGGTGCTGGTGGTGGCGAATATTCCGGTGCTGGCCCTCTATCCGTTCCTGCAGCGATATTTTGTCAAAGGCGTGATGATTGGGGCCATCAAAGGATAATTCCTTGCATGGAAATATGGATGGAACATGAAAAGGGGAGGATTACGGATGAAGCTGAAGCAATGGGGAAGTCTTCTGTTGACCTGCATGTTGTCGGTATCGCTGGCGGTGGGCTGCAGCTCGAAAGGCTCGGGAGGAACGGCTCAATCGGACCCTTCGAGTGAAGGGAAATCCGCGATAAATGAAACGGGTTTTCCGATTGTCGACGACAAGATGACGGTGACCGGTTTTGCCGGAAAGTTCTTTGCCAACGCCGACTGGAACAACATCAGGCTGTGGCAGGAATATGAGAAAATGACCAATATTCAGGTGCAGTGGGACACGGTGCACAAAGACAATTTGGCGGAAAAACGGAACTTGCTGCTGGCCGGCGGCGATTATCCGGAAATGTTCTATGCATCCGCTTTTCCAAGGGCGGATCTGCTGAAATACGGCAAGCAGGGCGCTTTTATTCCGCTGAATGACCTGATTGAACAATACGCGCCGAACTTCAAAGCGTTGATGGAGAAATATCCGGTCATCGAGAAGGGGATTACAATGCCGGACGGCAACATTTACGGGCTGCCGACGCTGTACGATCCGGAATTCCGGTCCGTGCTGTACGGAACGCCGTGGGTGAAGTCGGAGTGGCTGACCAAGCTTGGCCTTCAAGAGCCGCAGACGCTGGATGAATTCTACGATATGTTGAAGGCGTTCAAAGAGAAGGATCCGAACGGCAACGGCCAGAAGGACGAATATGCCTGGGGCGGCGTAGGGACTGCCGGCATCGTCAACTATTTGCGCGGCTCGTTCGGCCTCAATTATCACGGAACTTCGAACATTAACGTGGATACCGATCCGGCGAGCGGAAAGGTCCGGTTCATTCCGACGGATCCAAGATACAAGGAACTGCTTCAGTTCGTGAACAAGCTGTTTAAGGACGGTCTGCTGGAGCAGGACATCATGTCCGTGAAGAGCACCGAGGTGGACGCCAAAGGAGTTGAAGGCCTTCTCGGCGTCGTTGATAACGTGGATCCGGTCGCCATCTACAACCAGGAGGGTTATGTGGGGCTGCCGGTATTGAAGGGGCCGCACGGCGATCAGATGTTCAGCGCCACGGGCTCTCCGCTGGGGAACATCGGGATGTTTGTCCTGACCGATAAAGCGAAGAATCCGGCCGCGCTCATCCGCTGGATGGATTACTTCTACAGCGACGAAGGCATCCGCATGTTCTTCATGGGCTGGAAAGACGAAACGTATAAGGAAGATGCAGAAGGCAATGTGGATTACGTGGACGACATCAAGAACAATCCGGAAGGTCTCAATCTGGACCAGGCGGTAGGGCAGTATCTGATATGGCCCGGCGGATATTACCCGGGCTTCGTGACCCAGAAGTATTTCAAGGGAGCGGAAGGCCTGCCGACTTCTGTAGAGAACGCAAAAAAAGCCGAGCCGTACGTCATCCCACAAGACAAGGTCTGGCCGCCGTTTAACTTTACGGCCGATGAGCAGTCCGAGCTTACCGGTATCCAAACCGACATTCACACGTACGTGGATGAAATGCGGGATAAATTCATAGCTGGGAACGAGTCCTTTGATAACTGGGACCAATATGTAGCTAACCTGCAAAAAATGGGCTCGGAGCGCTATCTGGCCATTTACCAGTCCGCGGCAGATCGATATACCAAATAAACACGTGTACAGAACCTAAAAGGAGCGACATGTTATGACACAATTGAAAGCCATATTGATCGGGGCCGGCGCGCGCGGCGCCGGGGGGTATGCCCCCTATGCCCTGGATTACCCGCATGAATTGACCTTCGTGGCTGTGGCCGAGGCCGATCCGGCGCGGCGCATCCGATTTGCCGAGAGGTTCGGAATTCCGCCGGAACAGTGTTATGAATCCTGGGAGCCGCTGCTGGCGGAGCCAAAGCTTGCCGATATCGCCGTCATTTGCACGCAGGATCGCATGCATTATGGCCCAACCATGCAAGCGCTCGAGAAACAGTATCATGTGCTTCTGGAGAAACCGATGTCTCCGGAACCGAAGGAGTGTCTTGAGATGGAGCAGGCGGCCATTCGCAACAACAGGCTGCTGACCATATGCCATGTTCTGAGATATACCCCTTTTTGGAGTACCATCAAACGCGTGATTCAGGAAGGGACCATCGGTGAGGTGGCTTCGATCCAGCTGAACGAGAATGTGGGATACTGGCATATCGCCCACAGCTTTGTGCGGGGGAACTGGAATCATTCCGACAAGGCCAGCCCGATGATACTGGCCAAATCCTGTCATGATATGGATGTGCTGTCGTGGCTGATGGACCGGCCTTGCACGCAGGTCACTTCGTTTGGCTCCCTGATGCATTTCAGGGAGGAGCAGGCCCCCGAAGGTTCGGCCGACCGCTGCCTCGATTGCCAGGTAGAAGCGACCTGTCCATATTCGGCCCCCCGGTTTTACTTGAGCGATCAGTACAAGGGATGGGCGGGGCATTTCACCCAGGAGCTGACCAAGCCGAACATCATTCAGGGGCTTCGCGATACGGACTATGGCCGCTGCGTATATCGGAGCGATAACAATGTGGTCGATCATCAGGTCGTCAACATGGAGTTTGAAGGCGGCGCCACCGCAATGTTCAGCATGTGCGGGTTTACGTATGAACAGGAGCGCAGAATTCAGATCATGGGCACCCGCGGCGAGCTTCGAGGAGAGGAAGGCAAGATTACGGTTTACGATTTCCTGACCGGGCAGAAAACGGAGATTACGATTCCTTCGCAGTCGAGCGGACATGGCGGGGGCGACAGCGGAATTGTGGCGAGCTTCCTGAAGGAGGTTCGGAGCTATAACGGGCAGGAGAGCCTGACGTCGGCCAGTGCCTCCGTGCGGAGCCATCTGATTGCGTTCGCAGCGGAGAAATCGAGGCTGAATCATGGCCAATCCATCAATTTGAACGATTATGCGCGGGAATTGATGGCGGAAGAGAATGCGGTGAAATAAAAGAAATTATATTAAAAATACATCATATGAAAAATTCATAATAGATATTTTACCACTGTCTTGTGACAAGAGAGGAGCTGTCCGGTCGTCTGGCAGCGGAAGGTCTGCGCAGCCATACCGAAATTCCGCAGGATGGCGAATGGGTCGAATGGAACGCTTAATACGCCAACTGCTGGCATAACAGCGGGAACAGCTAGCTGTCAGCGGATGGTTTCAGTAGCAGTTAGACAGTTTGAGCTGATATAATCTATGCAGGAAGCTCCGTGATACGGAGCTTTTTTGGTTATCCCACCTCATCCACTCTTTTCCTGAAAAATAACCCCAATCCATTAAGAACGAAATGTAATCCTGACATACTAGATGTCAGGATTCATGCTTTATTATTCGATTCAGAAGTCAAAAAGTATGAAACGCGAGGAGTGTTATCGATGAAACTCGACCGGCTGCTTGGCATTACGATGGAATTGTTGACCAAACAAAGAGTGACGGCCACGGCGCTAGCCGCCCGGTATGAAGTCTCGGTTCGTACGATCTACCGCGATGTGGACCTCATTAATCAGGCTGGCATTCCGGTTGCTTCCTACACCGGTGCGGACGGCGGCTTTGAATTAATGAACGGGTTCTATCTGACGAGGCAGCACTTCTCCGTTGACGACTTTTTGGCGCTCTACAATCTTTTGAAGGGCATCGAAGGGACTGTGAAGGGGAGATACACTTCCATCCTGAATAAGCTTGGAACCCTGCAGCCTGCCCTGTTGAACGGAGGATGTCATGAACAAATCCTATTCGATATGAGCACGTCGGAGCATGAGCGGGCATGGGTACGACCCATTTTAAATGCCATTGAACGCTCGAACCTGATGACGCTTCACTACACGAGTTCATCCGGCAGCCGCTCGGAGCGGCAAGTGGAGCCGCTGCAGCTGTACTGGGAACAAGGCGTGTGGTATTTGGAGGCCTACTGCTTGTTAAAGCAGGGGAAACGAATCTTCAGGGTATCGCGCATATCCAGTCTTGAAATATCCACCGACACGTTCCTACCAAGAGGAAACCTGAGGCGGGAGGATCAGGAGGCGGTGCAGGGCATACAGGCTCATCTCCGTTTCGATTCATCCGCCGCACCGCGGGTGACCGAGCAATTTCCGGAGGCTTTCATCTCCGGGGAGGGACTTCTTGATGTCCAAACGGTGTTCTATACCAAAGCTTATGCCATCTCGGTGATCTTAAGCTACGGTGCAAAGGTGGAGATTATCTCCCCGCCGGAACTGAAAGCAGAACTGCTGCAGGAGCTGGAGGAAATACGTAAACGTTATGAATAATGGACCAAGAACAATGAACAATGAATGAACATGAACCATTAGCTAAAACTCGAGGAGGAAGTTTCATATGACCATTTTGGTAACAGGAGCTACAGGAACCGTTGGAAAGCACATCGTGCAGCAGCTTGTGCAGCAAGGCATAGAGGTGAGAGCGATATCACGCAATCCGCAGCAAGCGAATCTGCCGGAGGGTGTACAGGTGGTTGCCGGGAACCTCAACGACCCGGATAGCCTGATCCCCGCCCTGCAAGGCGTGAGGGCCATGCATTTGATCATTTCCAGTGATGAGGCATACGGGACCCTGCAGACGGATCCGCGGATTATTGAGCTTGCCGAGAAGGCTGGCATACAGCGGGTAACGGTATTGGTGGGCTATGAAGAAGGGCCTGTCGAAGCTGCACTTCGAGTCAGCGGAATGGAGTGGACCTTGCTCAAGCCAGGCGAGTTTATGGCGAATATTCTGGTGGATTGGCAGGAATCGATCCGCGACGAAGGCGTCGTCCGCGAGCCGTTCGGCCATGCGCTGAGTGCGAGAATCCACGAAGCCGATATCGCTCGCGTTGCCGTCGCCGCACTTCTTGAGGAAGGTCACCATGGACAAGAATATTTCCTTACGGGGCCGGAAGCCCTCTCGCGAATGGAAGCGGTTCGGATTATAAGCGAGGTAACAGGCAGAGACATCCGCTTTGTGGAGCTGACCGAGGAACAGGCGAGAGATAAATGGAGAGAGCAAGGCTATGACGAGGAGTCGATTGAATTTTTTGTGCAAATGGGAAAAAATCCGCCCGAGGTCGGTTATACGGTATTGCCGACGGTGGAGGTAGTCACGGGGCGGCCGGCGGCCACGCTTGCTGATTGGGTCCGTGATCATAAAGATGATTTTTAAGTGTGAGCAGCATGGCAATCTAAAGGTCGATTTGTATAAGAAGAGGAGGAGTTGTGAAACTTGCCTTACGCCATTGAAACGAAAGAGCTTCGCAAATCTTATAACGGCATTGGGGTCGTTCAAGGAATGGATCTGCGAGTGGAACAAGGAGAGCTGTTTGCCTTGTTAGGTCCGAACGGCGCCGGAAAAACAACCACCATTCATATGTTATCCACCCTGGTTAAGCCGGATGGGGGATTCGCACGCGTGGCTGGGTATGATGTCGTAAGCAATGCCCGGCACGTTCGAAGAAAGATCAGCCTGACAGGCCAGTTTGCAGCACTGGATGAGGGACTCTCCGGTCTTCAGAATTTAATGCTGATTTCAAGGCTATACGGTTATTCTGCGAAATCGGCTCGATCCATAAGCGAGGAGCTGATCGAATCCTTTGGACTCGACGAAGCAAAGGACCGCGCGGTGTTGCATTACTCTGGCGGGATGCGGAGGCGGCTGGATATTGCCGCCAGTATCGTTACGAAACCCGACGTTATTTTTCTGGATGAGCCGACAACGGGCCTCGATCCGCAAAGCCGCATTCAAGTGTGGGAAGTTGTAAGGTCGCTTTTGAAGCGGGGCACCACCGTGCTGCTGACGACGCAATATCTGGAAGAAGCCGATCAGTTGGCGGACCGGATCGCCGTGATGGATAAGGGGAGCCTGATTGCGGAAGGGACGCCCCGGCAATTGAAGGCATCCGTTGGCAGCAGAACGTTAACCATCCAATTCATCGAACCGGCCGACCAGCACAAGCTGGGTAATTTGTTAAATGAGGAACATGCCTTGACCTTATTGCAGGACGATCATCCCTTGGTACATAAAATTCCGGTCAAGGATGCAAGTGCTGCGAATCAGGCCCTCCATACACTGATGAAGCACGGGTTCGCTATTGATTATTTCGCCTTAAGCGAACCGAGTCTGGATGAGGTCTTTCTGTCTCTGACCCACGCGAAGTCGATGGGAGGCACGCCATGAGTGTAACTCATCATACAGCGGATATGGACGACGTGCTGCCTGTTCGCCAAGCCGATACCGATCCTCCCCATGCCCTGACGGCGATCCGAATCTTTATGTGGAGAACTTGGCAGCATACGAAGCATAACGGGTTGGGTCTGGTAATGGACGCGGTTCTGTCGCCGGTTCTGCTGCTGCTTATATTTAGTTACTTGTTCGGCGGCGCTATGGCCGGGTCAACCGGGGCTTATATTCAATTCCTATTGCCCGGCATTCTGATCCTGACGGTCGTGCCCATGACGGTGTATAGCGGAACCACGATATGCTCGGATATTACCAAAGGGGTATATAATCGATTTCGAACGCTGCCCTTTTGGCAGCCCGCCTCGGTGCTTGGGTCCATCCTGACGGATGGGGTGCGCTATACAATCGGCGTAATCGTGGCCCTGGGCACGGGGCTCGCGCTGGGTTTCCGCCCCGAGGGCAGCGTCATCCAGGTGGCACTTGCCATTGCCTTCATCCTGTTCTTTGCATTCGGCGTCAGCTGGATATTTGCGTTGATCGGCGTCGTGGCCAAACGGCCGGAGACGGTATCGGGGTCGAGCATGATCGCGATATACCCGCTGCTGTTCGCCAGCAACATTCTGGTGGATTCGTCGACGATGCCGAAATGGACGGGCATACTCATCGACCTGAATCCGATCAGCATGGCGGCAGCCACGGTCAGGGGATTGATGAACGGCACGGCAACCATGCCTGTGATCATGACAGGAATCGGGGTCTGCGTGGTGATTATCGCTATTTTCGTTCCACTTACGCTGTATCTGTACCAAACCAAAAACGAGCGGTAAGAGGCATAAAAAAAACCAGGCTTGCATGAGCATGCAGCTTGGTTTTTTTATCTATGTCATGACATTATGGTTGATGTAAATCGTATAGGTATTTTTGGACCCACGATAAATACACAATACTACAACGGAAAGTATAAGTCTATATTTTTTTCGGGAAACCCCTATACTTAAAGCTATTCTTTAGCAAAGAGGGGGAGGTTCCTAATGCTGAATCCAAGCGAAAGCGCAGAGCGGGAATATCTAGAGTTTGTAGTAAAGGAGCTTCATCGGGCATCGAAGGAATTAGAGGGGAAAGTGTCTGATTCTTACAGGGATATCATTGAAGCCAAGAAGTACCTGTGGGTCAACATGGCCCAATTGGATGCGGCGGAACGGGCGGCCAACCGGGTTGATATTTCCTTGTCCATTGATACGGGTGAGAAGACGGCGGCGAGACTGCAGAAGATGCGCAAGCTACTCACGTCGCCGTATTTTGGCCGGGTGGATTTCCGTTCGAATGAACCGGAAGAAGAAGATGCCTACTATATTGGCATCCATTCATTCACGAATCCGGAGAGTCAGGAGCATCTGATTTATGATTGGCGCTCGCCGGTAGCAAGCTTGTTCTATGATTACAATGTCGGTCCTGCGTCGTATGAAGAGCCCATGGGCAGGATGCAAGGCGAAATTACCGTCAAAAGGCAGTATAAAATCAAAGAAGGTCAAATGGAATATATGATTGAGAGCTCCATGAACATCAATGACGACGTCCTGCAGAAGGAGCTCAGCAGCACGTCGGACGAGAAGATGAAGAATATTGTGGCTACCATCCAGCAGGAGCAAAATGCCATCATACGAAACGAAACCGCGAATGAGCTGATCATACAGGGGGTGGCAGGTTCAGGTAAAACCTCGGTGGCTCTGCACAGGGTAGCCTTTCTGTTGTACCGCCATAAGGAGACGTTGACTTCCAGCAACGTGCTCATTATATCTCCTCATAAAGTATTCTCTGATTATATATCCAACGTTCTGCCAGAGCTTGGCGAAGAGAAAATCATGGAGGTTACGATGGAGGAGCTTGCTGCCAAAGAGCTGCGGGGATTATGTCAGTTTCAGACCTTCTTCGAACAGGTGAATGAAATCGTGAGTGCCAATGACGAACAGGCCATTAAACGGATCCGGTACAAGGCCAGCATGCACTTCGTACATGAGCTGGAGGCTTATACGAAATATGCCGGTGAGCATTTCTTCCTGGCTGCGGATATTCAGCTGAAAGACGTATGTATTTCGGCTTCGGAGATCAGGGACTGTTATCTTGGCACCATGATCACGCCGATCAGGCAGCGATTGGAGAAGACGGCTTCCATCCTGTCAGGCCGGGTTCGTACAGAGGATGGAGAGAGACTGACTGCGGCAGAAGCCAAAAAGGTCAAAACCGCGATCAAGAACATGTTCAAATTTCAAAATGCGCTCAGCATGTACAAGGAATTTTTCTCATATGGGAACAAACCGGACATGTTTGTCATGAACGGAAGGAAAACGATTGAGTATGCGGACGTATTTCCGCTGCTGTATCTCAACATGCATTTGGAGGGAAACACGTCATACGATATGGTGAAGCATCTGCTGGTCGATGAAATGCAGGATTATACACCGATTCAATACGTCGTGCTATCGAAATGGTTTTCGTGCAAAAAAACGATACTTGGGGACAGCAACCAGTCGGTCAACGTATATACGTCCACTTCACTGGATGATATCAAGAGCGTATTTCCGCATGCCGATACAATAGAGCTGTTAAAAAGCTATCGTTCCACGCTGGAAATTATGGGTCTCGCGAAGCGAATCCATCCGGGCAGCACCATGATTCCCGTGGAGCGGCATGGAGAAGAACCGCAGGTGATCCGGTGTCGTGACGCCCGGGAGGAGCTGGAGTTCATTCATGAGCTTAGCCGGCACTTTTTAGATTCCGGGATGCAGACGATGGGGATCATATGCAAAACGTCTTCGCAGGCCCGGCAGGTGTATGAGTCCATCAGGGGGCTTCAGGGCAGCGTGAATCTGCTTGATTTTAGCAGTGAACGCTTTGAGGAGGGAATTACGATCACCTTCGCCCATATGGCCAAGGGACTGGAATTCGATCAGGTTATCGTTCCTTTTGCGGACGTCGAAAACTATCGTTCCGAGATGGATCGAAGCTTACTCTATATTGCTTGTACCCGGGCCATGCATAAGCTTTCGCTGACCTATTCGGGCGAGCCGGCACCTTGGTTGGCGGTGTGAGCGTGAGCCGAAAATCAGGGTAGCGCCATCCATAGGACCACCTTTTAAAAAAGTCGCGACGAATGGTTGCGGCTTTTTTCTTCTAGATGATTGGATTGAAATGATATCGGCTGCTGTTACACAGTATGCCTGAATTTGTATAAATCATATGGCCGTTCGGGAAGGAGGACTGATTTATTTCTAGAACCTATTAATATGGGAGTATCACAGCAAACGTATGGAAGGAGGAACGTAACGGGCTAATCAATCCAATAACGGGACAGGAAGTGATATGGGACATTGGACTCTCATCGAATACTTGGAGATTTTTTCAGGAAGACGTGGCCGTTTTATGTTTTGTCGGTTTGCTGTCATCTGGTTGCTAACATCATCCACGTGAACTTCCCAAGGGTGCTGGGCAATTTTACGGATGAACTGAAGGATGGTTTATTGTCAGTCGACGGTATCGTGCAGTACAGCTGGACGCTGCTGGGTATCGGTGTCGGCTTCGCCGTCATCGGCGGGATCGGTCAGTTTCTGGTGATGTATACGGGGCGGTATTTCGAATTTATGAACCGCCGCCGATTGTTTGTCCATTTTACGGGGCTCAGTGAGCGATTTTATTCCAAGAATGGCGTTGGCAAGCTGCTAAGTTATTTCATGAATGACGTGACGACGGTAAGGGAAGCGATCTCCATGGGGATCAATCAGACGGCAAACTCCTCCATCCTGCTGGTCTCTACAATCGTCATGCTGCTGATCACGAACGTACCGCTGTATCTGGTGGCTGCGAGCATCGCGCCTTTGCTGCTGATTCCGGTCATTGTCGTTTGGCTCGGACCGATTATCAGAAGAAGGTCCCTGCAGGTACAGGAAGCGCTGGGTGTGATGACGGAATCGGCGGAGGAGCAGTTTGGCGGGATCCGTGTCACCAAGAAGTTCGCGGTGGAAGACACGATGAAGCGGCGTTTTGGGACGACGGTGGACCGCATCCGGGACAAGCAGCTGCGGCTGGTACGCGTATCATCGCTCTTTCAATCGATCATTCCGTTTCTGGGCGCTACCTCACTCATTATCGCCCTCTTATTCGGCGGTTACCTGACCATTCTGGGACGGATTACGGTCGGAAACTTTGTCGCATTGACGCTTTACATTCGCATGCTGATGAATCCGCTGCAGCAGATCGGCAATGTCATTAATGTCGTTCAGCGCGCGAGGGCTTCGCTTGACCGATTAAACGACCTGCTTGGCAAGCAGGCCGACATTAAGGAACTGCCTGGCGCCAAGGAGCTGAATCAGGAGAACCCGGGCATTGAAGTGCGTGATTTATCCTTCTCTTACGAGGATGCGGATGGTCAAGAGGAGGGGGCCAGACAGGTTCTGCGCGGCATTCAATTGGATGTTCCTCCCGGATCGACGCTGGGCATTATTGGCCGGACGGGAAGCGGCAAGACTACGCTTATGAAGCTGCTGCTGCGTACCTTTGACCCGCCTCCGGGGAAAGTGCTGATCGGGGGTGTGGATATTCGGAAGCTTACATTAAAAAGCCTGCGCGAAGGGATCGCCTATGTTCCCCAGGACGGCTTCCTGTTCAGCTCGACCATCCGCGAGAATATTGCCTTCTATAAACGGGACACGGAGCCGGCTGTCGTCGAGGAAGCGGCGCGAAAAGCACGGGTCTACGACAACATCGTGGAGTTTCCGGACAAGTTCGAGACCCGCCTTGGGGAGCGCGGCATTACCCTGTCCGGAGGGCAGCGGCAGCGGACCAGCCTTGCACGGGGAATAATCAAGGATGCGCCTATCCTCATTCTGGATGACAGCGTAAGCGCCGTCGACGCGGTGACGGAGACGGAAATCATGGAGACGATTCGGGATATCCGCGCTGGGAAGACTACGATCATCATTGCCCACCGGATCAGTGCATTGAAACATGCCGATGAGATCATAGTCCTGGATCAGGGAGAGATGGTTCAGCGGGGCACGCATGAAGAACTGCTGTCGAAGGACGGACTGTACCGGACGCTGCATGACATTCAGGAAGAGGGGATGAAGCATCATGGCACAGGCCATTAACAATTGGCAGCTGGACCAGAAGGCGGATCTGAATGCCCCTCAGTCCAAGCCCAAGTATATTTCCACATTCCGTGCTTTGTCGGGTTATATGAAGGAATACAAGCTGATTTTTGCCGGGTTTATCGGCTGCACCTTGATTGCCATCTCGGCAGAGCTGCTGCAGCCGTATCTGATGAAAATCGCAATCGATGATAATTTGATGGTCGGCAAGAACGATTTTCGGGGCCTGATGCTCATATGCGCTATCTATTTTTTGTTATCGCTGCTCAGCATGGTGTTTACCTATTTGCAAAATAATTTGCTGCAAAAGGCGGGGCAGAGCATTGTAGCCAGCATTCGCAAACGGCTGTTTGCCCATATATCCAAGCTGTCGATGTCTTATTTCGATAAGGTGCCGAGCGGCAGCTTGATTACGCATGTGTCCAGTGATACCGAAGCGATCAATCAGTTTTTTAACCAGGTGCTGCTCAGCCTGTTCCGCGACGGCTTCACCTTGATCTTCATTCTGGTCCTGATGTTCCAGCTGGATGTCACGCTGACCTTATACTGCTTGATCCTGCTGCCGATCATTGCGGGGATCGCCATTGCGTTCCGGCGTTATATGCGCCACACCTATCAGATGGCCAGAACGCGGTTATCCCGGATGGTGGCCTTTGTGGCCGAGAATCTATCGGGCATGAATCTGATTCAAGTGTTCCATCAGCAGAAGGAGCAGGAGAAGCAGTTCGAGGAACGGAACGGCTCTTATTTCAAAGCCAACATTCGGGAGATCCGGACGAATGTGCTGTTTAACCGCTCCTACGAAATATTGAACAACTTGGCGATTGCGTTCGTGACGTGGCTCGGCGGACAAGCCGTCCTGGGCACGACGCTGGAGTTCGGCGTGCTGTATGCCTTCATAACGTATATCCGTTTATTCTTTCAGCCGATCAACACGATCACCCAGCAGTGGAACACGCTGCAATCGGCAACGGTGGCGATTAACCGGATATGGGGTCTCCTGGCGATTCAGCCTGAGGTTACGGATCAGCGCAAGCCGGTGGCCATCGAGAAAGCAAGTGTCGAGGGACGCGTTGAATTTGATCGGATCACGTTCGGTTACGAAGGCGGGGCACCGGTCATTCAGGACCTGGATCTCCATATCAACCCTGGAGAGATGATCGGGATTGTCGGTACCACCGGCGCGGGAAAAAGCTCGCTTATCAGTCTCCTGTGCCGTTTCTATGATGTAAATGAAGGAAGCATTCGAATTGATGGAATCGACATCAGGGAGCTGGCACAGTCCGATCTGCACCGGATGGTAGGCCTTGTTCAGCAGGAGCCGTATCTCTACTCCGGGACGGTGCTGGACAATGTACGGCTGTTCGACGAGACCATCTCGAGGGAACGGGTGATCGAGGCTTGCCGGTTTATCGGTGCGGATTCGATCATCATGAGGATGAGGGAAGGCTATGACACCCGGTTGTCGGAGCGCGGCAGCGGCTTGTCCGCCGGCGAACGGCAGCTGATCTCCTTCGCCCGAATCATTGTGTTCCAGCCCAAGATTCTCATTCTAGACGAAGCGACCGCCAATCTGGATTCGCATACGGAGCAGTTGATCCAGAACGCCCTTCAACTTGTGGCCGAGGGGCGAACGACCCTTGTCATTGCCCATCGCCTATCTACGATCATGGGGGCGGACCGGATTTTGGTCATGAGCAAAGGCCGGATCGTGGAGCAAGGCACGCATCAGGAACTGCTGAACTCCCATGGGTATTATGAAGAGCTGTATCTTCACTCCCAAGGACAGAAGCAGGAGCACGAGGCTGCCGGTTCATTGTATCGTACAAGATAACCGCATTAATTTCTTGCCGGAGGACGGAGCTTTCATTAGCTCTGTCCTCTTTTTGTATGAGCGGCCGATTATAGAAGCAGTAAGCAGTTATAGGGCACTTGTCAACAAGTCAATGAAGTTCAGAGCCGTTCTGGAGACGTGATGATCCCTCAGCCAGATCAAGGCTGTGGAAGCCGCTGCCGGAGTGTCCTTGATTTGGAAGGCATGAACAGATGTTGGCAAGTGCTGCTTGACCAGCGTTTCGGGAACGATCGCCACGCCAAAGCCTGAAGCGACCAAGCGCAGCAGCAGCGAAATGTCGGAGCATTCGGCTGCGATGTTCGGTTGGAGTTTCTGTTCCGAGAAAGCCATCTGGATCGTATAGTACACGCCCAATCCTTCCGTGCTTGGCAATATGAGCGGATACTGGGCAATATGAGAGAGGGTTATCTCCTGTTCGATGGATGCCTCAGAGGTGAGCATATAAAAGGGCTCCGTCTGCAGATGAAGGATCGAGAAATCATCCAATTCAAGCGGCAGGCGGACGATCGCTAGTTCGAGCGACCGGTTTCTTACGAGCTCACAGAGCTGATACGACTCGTTCTGCTGAATTTTGTACGAAACTTGGGGATATCTTGCTTTGAACTCATGCAGCCATAACGGCAGCTCTACCGAAGATAATGTATTGATGCCGAGACTCAGCGTGCCCTTATCGCCGTTTCCGACCTCTATAACCTCGGCTTTGGCCTCTTCCATGAGCTGGGTCACCTGGAGCGCATATTTATACAGCGCTTTACCCGATTCGGTGATTTCGAGCCGCTTTCCTCGGCGATATACCAAGACGGACCCGAGCTCCTCCTCCATCGCTTTCAGCTGCTGACTGAGGGGCGGCTGGGATATATGAAGCCGGTTGGCGGCAAGCGAGATCGTACCTTCCTCCACGATGGCAATAAAATACCGGAGCTGTCTGATGTCCATCGGTTGAAACCATCCTCCTTGTATATGAAAAACCTTAGTGAATTCAATTTTTTAAGTATTTTTCATATGGTTCTGTCTCATGTTAGCATACCAATATACACGATAGAAAGAGGAGGGAGCATCGAGTGCTGCGTTTATCAGCGATTCTATTGATCCTTTTCCTGTCGGCCTGTCAATCCAATCCGGAGAAAGACGAGGTGCAGAATATGAACCGTGAACTCATTGAATATGCCGAGCAAGGCAATACGGAGCAAGTACGACAGCTTCTTCAATCCGGCGCAGACATCAATGCGACGGATGAGCGGGGAAGAACAGCCGTGATGGTAGCGACCTATCACAATCATGTCGGAACGGTAGAGGCTTTGATTCAGGCTGGCGCTGATATCAATATACGGGATCATCAACGGAATAACGTATTTTTGTATGCCGGTGCAGAAGGAATGATGGAAATTTTGCGGCTCGCGATCGAAGCCGATGCCGACGTGACGTTGACGAACCGTTATGGCGGGACGGCTCTCATTCCGGCCTCCGACCGCGGACATGTGGAGATTGTTCAAGAGCTGCTGACCCGGACCGACGTCGATGTGAACCATATAAATAATTTGAACTGGACCGCACTGCTGGAGGCTGTCATTCTCGGTGACGGCAGTGAGAAATATCAGCGCATCGTGAAGCTGCTGCTGGATCATGGGGCGGATGCCCGGATTCCCGACGGGAATGGCGTAACTCCCCTGCAGCATGCCAGGGAGCGGGGATATCAAGAAATCGAGCGCATCATATTGGACGCTGTAAACGAAGGGCAAGGCAAATAGAGGCAGGTATAAGCGAGAAGGGGATGAACGTTATGAACGAACAGAGCACTGCATTTTGGCTGCTGAATGTCCGTCTGGAAACAGGTTACCGCTACGAGGATGACGTCGTGATCGGAACCGAAACGGAACTTTTTCATGTGAAAATAGAAAATGGGACTTTCTCAGAGATCCGACCTGCGGATGCTTTGCCTGATACGTTACTGACGACAAGGGATGTGCAGGGGGATCTAATGCTCCCATCATTTAGAGATATGCATATCCACCTGGACAAAACCTATTATGGGGGCCCATGGAAGGCACCAAGCCGTCCGGCTCACGGAATCTTCAGCCGAATCGAGGAGGAAGAGAGGCTGCTTCCGGCGCTGCTGCCTACAGCCAAGGAAAGAGCGGAGGGACTGCTGGATCTGCTGCTGCGCTACGGGTCTACCCATATCCGCTCCCATTGCAATGTGGATCCTGTTGTCGGCTTGAGAAATCTAGAGGCCACGTTGCAGGCGGTTGAAAGATACAGGGAAAAAGCTTTTGTCGAGATTGTAGCATTTCCACAGCACGGCTTGCTTCGCAGCCAGTCCGTCTCTCTGGTCAGGGAAGCGCTCCGGAACGGAGCAGCCCTTGTTGGTGGTCTGGATCCCACAACGGTGGATGAAAATATGGAAAAATCACTGAACACCGTGATGGAGCTGGCCGTTGAAGCCAACGCCGGCATTGACCTGCACCTGCATGAGTCGTCGCATGTAGGGCTGAATACCTTTAAGCGCGTAGCTGACCTTACGGAAGAGGCGGGTTGGAACGGGAGGGTTACGCTCAGCCATGCGCTGGCTTTCGCGGACGTCTCACCAAGCGAAGTGGATGAGGTGGCGATTCGGTTGGCGGATCTGGGCATTTCGGTCACCTCTTCCGTACCGCTTGGCCGAACCATTCCGATTCCGCAGCTGCACCGCCGCGGCGTAGACATCTCGCTTGGGCAAGACAGCATTATGGACCATTGGTCCCCATTCGGCAAAGGGGATAATCTGGACAAAGCGGGCACGCTGGCCGAACGCTTCCATATGTACGATGAGCGTTCGCTCGGACAGGCTCTCGGGTTTATTACGGGAGGGGTGACGCCGCTGGATCAGGACGGCCGCTATGCCTGGCCCAACGTCGGGGATGCGGCGGACGCGGTGATCGTAGGAGCCAGCTGCTCGGCCGAAGCCGTTGCCAGGCGGTCACGCCGCCGGGCCGTCCTGTTCAAGGGGAAACCGGTTTACGAATCATGGTAAAGAAACAGCCGCTGCTTGCCGAAGATTTCCGGCGTGCAGCGGCTGTTGTTGGTTATGGCTTTCGGTTGTTATTCCCTGAAGTAGGGGGAATCCGCAATGATTTCCCTCCAGGGAATATAAGTCGCCTCGACCGCGGATATACCGCTCTGTCTTAAATAATCGGTTACGATCCGGTAGCCGATAGAATACCCCGCATAGGGTGGAATGCCCATTTTCGTAAAGCCGTAAAGATCCCCTTCCAGATCCCCGAACATGTAACCTCGTATCTCATTGAACCCGGTTACCTGCAGCGCGTCCCTATAACGCGGAAGAAGCTCGCTGTGCTGATCTTCGTTCAGGGCATGAACCCAGGGTCCCAAGTGATCCTCGCCGTACATTTCGGCGGCAAAAGCTTCGGCGAGTCCTTCCAGCACTAGGTATTGAGCGACCGTTGTCTCGGCACTCCATGGCTCATAAGAGAGCCTCACGTTATGATGGAATTCATGTGCCGTAATGGCTGCCAGCCTCGGCAGGTTATAATCGTTCGGCCACACAACCACCATGATTTGTCCCGGAGTTCCCCCCGAGCCTGTATATCCGGGATGGGGGCTGAACCGTTCACGGTCACCCAGCGCCAGAGTGAAGAGCAAATCTCCCAGCTCAATGCCGTGAGCTTGCGGCTTTAATGCGGCATATGCCTTCATCACGGCTTCCTTGCATCGGCTCCAGGAACTCGCTTGCTCCAAGCGAGACAAAGCCCGGAGCCCCTCCTTAGGATGATCGGACGAGCGAAATAATCCCAGCAGCTGCGTCATATCGTAATCGTCCTGTCCTTGAGGCATGCGCTTGCGTATCGTGTCCATAAACGGCTGAAGCGGCTTATTCACGAGCTTCTCATATGCGGTAATCCGCAGCTCAGGCCCAGATTCAAGAGCTTGTTGTTGATGGGTTAGTGTATCGATGGCGGTCAATTGCATACTGATATCCTCCTCTTATCGAAAGCAATAGCTGCTTCGTATAATGTTGAGGATAATCCTTTACGCTGCGTGAAGGTCAAGTCTCTATTATGAATAAATACTTTTGACAACGAACCGGTCTCCTGCCCTGTTCGGATCGGAGGGAATGGAGGTAACTTTTAAATTCTGGAGCATGATGCCCCCGTTATCGGCAGTCAGTTTTGGACTTTTCCCATTGACGCGGCAGCAGGAGAAGACGACAGGAGACAGCCTTGCCATGGTTGCAAGCGCCCCATTAATTTGGGGGGTTTCAACGATCCATTCCGCTGAGGTCTGCGGACCGTTATAGCGCTGTAATGTTCGAAAGGTCCAGTTCCGGGATTCGTTTCGAAGGCAGATTAACCAGTTCGAACCGCTGCGTTTGCTGATGCTGGCATGCATCCGGTCACCCGGCAGAATCGGCAGCGGAATGATCGTAACCGAGGCCGGGAGGATCTCCCACCATGCATAATAGTAAGCCTTGCCGTCTATGAATTCATGACCTGTTCCGGTCTGTATCAGATTGCTGTTGCCGAAGCCGTCAATTCCAATCCATGCTGAGGAATAGGTCGCCGCACGGCTTGGACGAACAAACGGCACATTCCATTTGGCGGAGATCTGTTTGTAAGCACCTTTTTTTCCTTTGAGGCTGTATCCGCTCCAATTGCTTGAAATCCATCCGATGTTACGACGCGGCTTGGCTGAAGTGTCAAGTTGGCAAGTGTGATTCCACTTATCTATCGTGAGAATCCCCATATCTCCACCGCCTTTACTAGATTGATAGTATATCTAATGAAGAATCGGTAGAGTTGGTATGGGTTTTCTGTTAGAAAGTTCAAATGAGATGTGGTTCACCAATGAAGAGAGCAGCGCAGGGATACGCAGGCATTTAAGAACGATGGGTGACAGACACCTCGTGATCGCTGCTTAGTTAAGATACCTTAGCGCAAAAACAAACAGGATCATCGCCCCTAAAGAGGTGATGGTTCGCACATGATTCCAGGGCATCCAGCGTCTCAGGTAGTTGTTCCATACCTCGCCTCCGGCAATGCTACCCGGGTCAACGGCGGCCAGTGCGTCATTGAGCGGGACATTGAACGCCATCGTTATGATGAATCCCGCTAAATAGAGCAGGCTGGCGGCAAGCAAGTACAACGAGCCGGGTTCCCCCCAGCGCATGATGGATACGACCGCAAGCACGATACTGGTTAACGCAGTGCCTGTAAACAATGTGCCGAACAAAGGATTGAGGATGGTTGCATTGATGGACTGCATGGCATGGATCCCCTGTTCATTGGGAATTCGGGCTAGCGCTGTCATTATAAAAGACGAGAAGGCGAAGAACAGCCCGGCTATGAGTCCCGATCCGGTTACCGAGAATAAAGCCAACAAAAAAATTAAGCGGTCACTCATGGATAGTAAACCTCCAATGTCATAGTTTCTGGTAGGTTCCAGTATATTCATTTAATTGTTTGTACATACAAATATAATTAGATCTCCAGCAAAAGTAAAGACCTAAATATGCAGAACATTATCATCAATCCATAGACTCTGTATTTATATTAATATTTTCTATTTCTGGTAATTAGTTCATCAAGCCGCCCGTTATGAGAAAAAAAGTTCAGAATATCCGCACTCTTTTCAAAATAGAGTTATATATACGCTCTCGTAAGCGTATACAGAATTTGGATAATATATCAAATGTGCTGCAGCCAAAAGGAGGGAGTAGTATGAAGTCAGGCAAGAGGGGTTTTTGGCTAGTAACGACGGCTTTATTAAGCGTTTCTTTGTTATTCGGTTGTACCGGGGGTAAGGGGGCGCCGGCCGATACCGGCGATCCGGAGCCGGGAAAGGATGGAGAGACGGCCAAGAAAATCATTACTGTGACGTTTCGGGATGACGGGATCGGCGAGAACGGAGCGTTCTATAAATGGCTCAAGGAAGTTTCGGCCAGCTACCCTGACAAAAGCGTAGAGATTAAGCCGACTCCGATTCAGGCCTCGGAAGGCGATTATTTTGCCAAGGTGGCCTTGGCGCTCAAGTCAAAAGATACGGCGCCGGATATCGTGACAGAAGATACCTTTATCCTGAATTCTGATGCAAGCGCAGGTTATCTCGAACCGCTTGACGATAAGTTGGCGGGATGGGAAGACTGGGGCAACGGTTCCTTTATCGAAGCGATGAAGAAGGGGGTCACTGCCAGCGATGGCAAGGTGTACGGCGTACCGTACAATACGGATTCCAGGGGCCTCTGGTACAACAAGGACATATTCAAACAGGCAGGTCTTCCGGAGGATTGGCAGCCTAAGAACTGGGAGGAGGTCTTAAGCGCTGCGCGTACGATCAAGGAGAAGGCGCCTGATGTTGTGCCGATCTGGATGAACATGGGCAAGGCTACAGGCGAAGCCACCTCCATGCAAACCTATGAAATGCTGCTCTACGGAACTGGAGAAAGGCTGTATGACGATGCCAGCGGCAAATGGATTACGAAAAGCCAGGGCATTCTGGATGCGCTGACTTTTGTGGAGACGGTCAATAAGGAGAAGCTTGGACCCCCGCTCTCCAAAGTATTGAACGGTCAGGCAGGCAACACGGCTTCCCGCGAATACCTGCCGCAAGGCAAGCTGGCGATTTCCCTGGATGGATCCTGGATCACAGGTAACTATATGGAATCAGGCGCGGCGCCATGGCCTGAATACAAAGATGTGCTCGGCTTCGCGCCGATGCCGACCAGCCAAGGGCAGGACCCTGGATCGATTACGCTAGCCGGAGGGTGGGCGCTGTCGATTCCAAGCAACTCCAAGAACAAAGACGAGGCTTGGGAATTTATCAAGTATGCGCTAAACAAGGAAAATACGCAGAAGCTGGTCATGTCCTCAGGGAATATCACGGTCCGTGCCGATGTTGCCAAGGATCCGGAATATACGAAAATGCCGTTTAACGAAATCGCGACCGAATACCTGCAGAACGCAGAGTTTAGACCGGCCCAGGAGAAGTATCCGGAAGTGTCGACGCAGATTCAGACCATGGTGGAATCCGTAGCAACGGGAACATCGCCTGCAGATGCCATGAATAAATATGCGCAGGACGTCACCCGCATTGTCGGAGCGGATCATATCTTGGAGAAATAATCGGCTATACGTGAAGAACCGGCTTGCTCAAGCGCTCCATAATCGCGGAGGCTTGGGCAAGCGGTGTTTCAGATCATCTGCACGAAAAGGAGAACGAACCATGAGCAGTCTGTCCGTAGACGTTTACCCGAAACGAAGAAAAACGTATACCTGGCTCTTTTTTTTTGCTTCCTTCAATCGCGATTATGCTCGTGTTTTTTATATATCCCATTCTGTTAACGTTCTTCTATTCCTTCACCAACCTGGCGTTAACCGGCGAAGCGGCGAGGGAGCTTAAGTTTATCGGCCTTGACAACTATACCCGGATGTTCCAGGACCCCACGGTTCGGATCAGTATATGGAACACGCTGGTTTTTCTCATCGGCTCGGCGGTGATCGGACAGCAGGTGCTGGGATTTCTGATCGCGCTGCTGATGAAGCAGAGAAACAAAACGTTTCGGCGAGTGATTGGAACGATTGTGCTTGCAGGATGGGTGACGCCCGAAATTGTATGTGCTCTTTGCTTATACAGTTTCTTTGGGGATGAAGGCACGCTGAATGCGATCATCACTTTTTTTGGATTTTCGGAAGTGACCTGGCTGTTTACCGTCCCGATGCTGACCATCATTCTTGCGAACATCTGGCACGGCACCGCCTTCTCGATGCTGGTATTTCAAGCAGCGCTGGATGATGTGCCTAACGAAATTGAGGAAGCGGCGGTGGTGGATGGAGCCTCCAAGTGGAAAATCTTCACGCACATCATTATTCCCTACATTAAAAGCACCATTACAACCAACATGATGCTGGTTACGCTGCAGACGCTTGGGGTGTTCGGACTCATCTATGCGATGACCGGGGGCGGTCCGGGCAATTCGACGACGACCCTGCCGATCTTCATGTACAATCAGGCATTTGTGAACTATCAATTAGGCTATGGAACCGCCATTTCGCTGCTGCTGCTGCTGATCGGGATTGTGTTAAGCCTGCTGTATATCAGGTCGATGAAAGAGTAACCAGAGGTGAGATCATATGAATGCCAAACAACGTAAATTAATCTATCGAATTCTGCCGTACGCGATCCTAACGGGGATCGGTATTTGCTTTGTGCTGCCGCTGCTCTGGGTGCTCGTGGCTTCCGTCGATCCGAATGCGATGCAATCGCTGAAGATGCCCAGCAGGGTTACCGGTGCAAACTACGTAGAGGTGATGACCAGCAGCGAGAACCAGCGCGCATATCTGATTGGTCTGGTGATGTCGCTTGGCCAAGCCGTATTGGTTGTTCTTCTGGCGCTGCTCGCAGCTTATCCGCTATCCCGTTATCAGATGAAATATAAGAAGCCCTTTATGCTGACCATTCTGTTTATGACATCGCTCCCGATTACGGCTGTAATGGTGCCTGTGTACCAGCTGTTCCTGGGGCTCAAGCTGTATGACAATATTTTTGGCGTCATCTTGTTTTATGTAGCATCGTCCATGCCGTACGGGATATGGATGATGAAGAATTTCATGGATTCCGTGCCGAGCGATCTGGAGGAAGCCGCCTGGGTGGACGGCGCTTCGGTGTTTACGGGAATGCGCAAGGTGGTGGCGCCGCTGATGGTTCCGGGTATTTGTACGGTCGCGATATTTACCTTCTCGGGCAGCTGGGGCAATTTCTTCGTTCCGTATATCCTGCTGCAGTCGCCGGAGAAGTTCCCGGCTTCCCTAAAGCTCTATCAGTTCTTCGGGCAGTATGGCATGGTCGATTACGGCAGTCTGGCCGCCTTCTCCGTGCTGTACGCCATTCCGGCAATCATCATGTATATTCTTTCCCAGCAGTTCATGTCCAAGGGTTTCGGGCTGCAGGGCGGAACGAAGGGATAGGGAAAATAACAGAATGCAGGGCATGGGGATGCCCAAAATAGAAAAACGGCAGCCATGCCGTTTTTTTGTGTTTGGCGAAATCGCTCCCGTGAGCTGTCTGTTCCAATCAAGCCTGGACCTGCCTAGGGCCGACATACAATGACTCGCGCAGACGCTTGATATCCCGGATCGGAGGCAAACCGAACATGCGGGCATATTCCCTGTTGAATTGAGTGGGACTTTCATAGCCGACCTGAAAGCCTACATCTGCAGCTTCGGATGTTTCCAAGAGCAGAAGTCGGCGCGCCTCTTGCAATCGGATTTGTTTTTGATATTGCAGCGGGCTCATGGCGGTGATTTCCTTAAAGTGATGATGAAGCGAAGAAGGACTCATGTTGACGGCAGCGGACAGATCCGCGATGTGAAGCGGCTGATTATAATCCCGCTCAATCAACTGGGCCGCTGCCGCGATTCGCTGCGCATGACTGCCGCTGACGGCAAATTGTTTCAGGGATTGGCCTTGTTCCTCTTGAAGGATTCGATAAACAATTTCCTTCGTGACCAGGGGAGCAAGGACGGAAATATCCTCCGGCGTATCCAGAAGGCGCACGAGGCGGACGACGGCATCCAGGAGTGCCTGATTCATCGAGCTGACAAAGAGGGCTTTTGTGGAGTCGGTTTTCTTAGGAAGAGCCTCTTGGCAGGATGGAATGAGGTCGAAGATCAGATGACGGTCCAAATCCAGTCTAAGGCACAGGTAGGGCCGCTCCGGTGATGCCTGAATCACTTGGCCGGATATGGGCAATTGCAGCGAAACGACAAGATAACTGTTCGAGTCATAAAAATAGCTTTCTTGTGCCAGCATGATTAATTTTCTGCCTTGAGCTACGATGCACAGTGCGGGCTCGTGAATCGAGTGGATCAATTCCGTCCCGTCGGTTGCCCGTATTAAAGATAGATTGGGTATAGGCGTAGTATGGGTACCGTCCGTACCCGTGTATTTTTCGATGTATCCTGCAAGTTCATTCTGCAGAGTGCTTCCTCCATGATCTAACATCCCGGTTTGGCGAGCCTCCTCCAATCGTATTTGATTTAATCTTAATAAGATTTGCAGGAATAGGCAAGAATCGCGGTGGATTCGGCTACCGGATAAATACTCCATGCAGGCATAATTAGAGTATCCTCGATGGTTGAAGGCAGGACGGTTATGCATGAAACTCAAGAGGATCAGATAAGAGTAATAAGGAGGTATTGGAATGGATCCAGCTCTTAAAGCAAATGAGGTTCAGCATCCCTATATAGGCGTGTGGGTGACCAAGGACGGATACATTCGCCACGAACTGCTGCCAAACGGTCGTTACGATGAAGCACGGGGCCGGCGGAAAAGCGCTTATCAAGGCCGCTATTTCATTCAAGGCGATCACATCGAATATGTGGATGATACCGGATTCACGGCTGACGGCGATTTTCGGGACGGCGTTCTCTATCATGCAGGGATGGTGTTGGTACGGGAAAACTAAACGTGCGAGATTGAAGAGAACGGTTTGGCTTAGAAGTACAGAACAGGTATCAGGAGGAGAGCTGTATGTCTAACGTTAAAGGAAAAGTCGTGGCCATTACAGGCGCAAGCAGCGGGATCGGTGAAGCGGCAGCCCGGCTGCTGGCTCATCACGGCGCCCATGTGGTTCTTGGGGCGAGAAGGACGGACAGGCTGGAGAAGCTTGCTTTTGCATTGAATCGGGAAGGCGGATCAGCTGTTTACCAATCGCTGAATGTGGCTCATCTCGATCAAATGGAATCTTTCATTGACTTGGCGGTGAGCCGATTCGGTAGGCTGGATGTCATGCTCAACAATGCTGGCGTCATGCCTCTGTCACCCTTGGAGGCCTTGAAGGTGGACGAATGGAACCGGATGATCGATGTGAACATCCGCGGCGTCCTCCATGGCATTGCGGCAGGGCTGCCGGTGATGCAGAAGCAGGGCTTTGGTCAATTTATCAATATTGCTTCCATCGGGGCGTACGAAGTATCGCCAACCGCAGCCGTTTATTGTGCGACCAAGCATGCGGTTCGGGCAATCTCGGAGGGCCTGCGGCAGGAGGTCGGAAGCGGTATACGGGTCACGCAAATATCGCCGGGGGTAACGGAGTCGGAGCTTGCCGACAGTATCTCCGATGATACGGCCAGACAGGTCATGAAGGAATATCGAAGAATATCCATTCCGGCGACTTCGATTGCGCAAGCGATTGTATATGCTATCGAGCAGCCGCCGGAAGTCGATGTGAATGAAATCATCATCAGGCCGACCGCATCAGGGAGCTAACGAATCAGCTGTTGAGTTCAATCTCAACAGCTTTTTTTGTTGGAAGGATTTGTTATACTTTAGTTATGTATTTTACATGAGGGCGCTTAAAGCATAGATGCAATGATATCTTTAGCATGATGAATGGAGGAGGACAAGTTGAGAGTTAAACGAATCGTTGCGAATATCGATACGGAGGATGTCGCCGCAGCCAAGAAGTTTTATCAAGATGTACTGGGTTTGGATATGTTAATGGATCATGGCTGGATTACCACTTATGGCTCGCAGGAGAGGATGAGCATACAGATCAGCTTTGCTTCCGAGGGAGGCGGCGGCACGCCCGTCCCTGATCTGTCGATCGAAGTGGATGAGATAGAGGCTGTGCTCGAGGAGATGAGGCGGGCAGGCTTTTCCATTGAATATGGACCCGTTGATGAGCCTTGGGGAGTAAGACGCTTTTTTGTCCGCGATCCGTTCGGGAAGCTGGTCAACATTTTGTCACATGTATGAGTGCACGGTGGTCAAGTTTGGTATCCTCGCAAGTATGCTCATATTCTACTCTGCACATAAGAATGAACGCATATGATATACTGTTTATAATATAAACAATTAACAATGGACATCAGAAGCTAGAATGCAGAAAGGATACACAAATCATGTCAAAAGATGAGAGTATGGATCCGGATATTGGATCTAGGCTGCCCGGAGGGGCGGCTCTGAGCTGGGGATTGGTAAAGCCGCCGCAGCGGGGACCGAAACGGGAGATGAGCCTGACGCAGATTGTGCAGACGGCCATCGACATCGCTGATCAAGAAGGGCTTCAGGCGGTCTCCATGAATCGGATCGCATCCGCTTTGGGTTTTACTGCCATGTCCCTGTACCGGTATATTACCAGCAAGGATGACCTGCTGCTCCTGATGCAGGACGCCGTGTGCGATATTCCCATTCCACCGGAAGATTCCGCGGATTGGCGCGAGAATATGCGAATCTACGTCAAATCGACGATGCAGGTATTCCGTGACCATCCCTGGTTCGGCGACATACCGATTGCGGGTATCCCCCTTACGCCAAACAATCTGCGATTTATCGACTGGGGCCTGCGCTTCATGAAGGACATGCCGTTGAATGATTATGAGCGGATGTCTTTGATTCTCCTGTTAAGCAATTATTCAAGAACAAGCGGCATGATGCAGCGGGACATGGACCGCGCCCTGCAGGCAGGATCCACCCCGGAACAATTTAGCGGACTCGATTATACGGCCGCGCTGAAACAACTTGTAACGCGGGATCGGTTTCCATTCCTGCATCCGGTTGTGATGTCGGGAGTCTACACGGAAGAGAATCAGGAAGAGAACCCGATTGGCAACGACATTGATTTCGGGTTGGAACGCATCTTGGACGGCATTGATCATTATCTTCAGGCCAAGACACAGCCTGGACAGTCGGACAAGTCATGATATTCGCGTGGTTGTAAGAGTGTGGAGTAAGAGAGTACAGTAAGAAAGTGCAGTAAGAAGTGCAGTAAGTGCGAGCAGTAATAGAGTGCAGTAAGTGTGTGCAGTAAGAGCGTGTAGTAAGAGCGTGCAGTAAGAGCGTGCAGTAAGAGTGTGCCGCAGCTGAGTAAAAAACCGATCCTCGTATGAGGATCGGTTTTTTGCTAATTCATAAAGCCTGATGCGGGGGACCATGATCTAGTTTGGTAAATATCGTTTCCGGACGGACATGACCGCCGCTGGAAGGAGGACGAAGTCCCTTATGTGGCTTTTAAAAACGAAATACTATATTGTGAGTACTGCTCCCTCTATGCGGTGTGTGGTCCGGGGCATGCTTGAATGGTACCGCGCTTAAAGCATATTTAACGTCGACCAGCTTTTCTCTTAAAGGTCCACATGCCCCATACCATAGAGGCGACAAGGATGAACAGACACCATCCTATTGCCCAGCCGATGTGATCCTGGACAGATCCACCCGTCAGCAACCCGCGAATGGACTCGATGACCGGGGTGATCGGCTGGTAGCTTGCGATTCCTTGCAGCCATGTCGGCATCGTCTCGGTAGGAACGAAGGCACTGGAGAGGTAGGGGAGGAATAGCAGGGCGAATCCATAGCTGCCGGCCGCTGCCGGACTGCCTGCAACGAGGCCGATGGCGGCATAGAGCCAAGTGAAGGCAAAGATGAACAGCGCGATCAAACCGATGGCGAGAATCCAATCCAGAAGTCCGGCCGAAGGTCTGAATCCGACGAGCAGAGCTACAGCGATAACGACGAATGTCGCCAGCATGTTTCGGGCAAGGCTGGCTACCACATGTCCTGTAATGACACTGATGCTTTGAATGGGCATGGTGCGGAAGCGGTCAATGATGCCATTGGTCATATCCTGGGAGACATTGACGGCCGTGCTGGACGATCCGAAGCCGGCGCATAGCAATATGATTCCCGGCACCACGTAGTCTACATACCGTCCGCTGGGATCGAGTGCGCCGCCAAACACATAGGTGAACAGCAGCATCAACATAATCGGCAGCATCATGGCCGTAATCATGGCCTCCGCGTTTCGGATGCTGTGACGTAAGCTGCGACCGATAAAGACGGTTTGGGTAACTGCTAAAGACGCTGTTTTTGAGTTCGAAGCTGTTGCTCTCATTATACAATTTCCTCCAATTTCTTGTCAGTTAGCGACAGGAATACATCATCCATATTTGGTCTGTGAAGACTTACACGCGTCTCGCTAGGAAGCAGGCGAGTCAACTCTTGAAGCGTCTGCGCGACATCCCTAATGCTGCCGTTTGTCGGAATCCTGTGAATCACCTCGTCGTGTACGTTGCGGAGCTCCAGCATTTCACCTCCGACCTGGGTCTTCAGCTCAGCCGGGCTCCCCTCAGCAACGATTCGTCCACTATCCAGGACCGCAATCCGGTCAGCAAGCTGATCGGCTTCTTCCAAATACTGCGTGGTCAGCAGTATGGTGATGCCCTGACTCTTCAATTGCAGGATGATATCCCACAGGGTACGGCGGCTGCGTGTATCCAGTCCCGTGGTCGGTTCATCCAGAAACAGAACGGGACGCGGCACGGTAAGGCTGATCGCAAGATCAAGCCGTCTTTTCATTCCGCCCGAATACGTCTTCACGCGCTTGGCTGCAGCAGCTGCGAGATCGAATTGTTCGAGCAGTTCGGCGGTTCGCAGGCGTGCTTCCGCTACGGATAAACCCGACAGCCTGCATATCATCCGCAGATTCTCTTCCGCGGTCAATACTTCGTCGACGGCAGCAAACTGGCCGGTCAGACTAATGGACTTCTGGACATCCTGCTTGCCCTCTTCGAGATCATATCCGTTGATCCGCACACTGCCTGCATCGGGTGTCACCAAGGTCGATAGGATGTTGATTAAGGTGGTTTTGCCGGCGCCGTTGGGACCGAGAAGGGCAAATACGCTTCCTGCCGGCAGGTTCAGGTTGATCCCGTCCAGGACGGTTTGATGTCCAAAGCTTTTACGCAATTGACGAATCTCAACAGCATAGTTACTCATGTTAGGTTCATCTCCTTGAAATATTAATTGTATATATAATAAACAGTTTAATTGATAATTAGTATATTGTATAAACAGTTGACTTGCAATATGTTTTTTTAAGTATAGACGCTGCGTGAGATTACAGGGATGATGGAGCTTCTGGGTATAAAAAAAGAACCTGGCACGATGTAACAAAACATCGTGTCAGGCTCTATTCAGGAATGTAAGCCAGGGTATAGGTCGGCTTGGCGCTATGAACGATCCGATTCGTCATGAAGCTCCAGTTCAATGACGGTATTGCGCTTGTCGGGAAGCGGATACGTGAAGTGTTCAGGTCGCGCGAAATTCACAAATGCGTCCTCGGTGAATTCCGCTGCGCTCCATGGGCGGCTTAGGAACAATTCGTATCCGTCAGCCAGCAGACGGGCCTTCTTCACCTTGTCGGCCATACCGATGAGATTGATCGGTCCGATGGACTCCTCAAAGACGTGGGCATATAGCTTATTGCCTTTTTGGGTGTACCGACCCCAATCCGGCTTCGGATAATCGGTGGCCGCGCAGCCATAGATACTGTCGCCGTTCTTGCTCATCCAGTCACCGATTTCCTCCAGCACGTCGAGGCTCTCCTTAGGAATAACGCCTCTCGCGTCTGGTCCGACGTTCAGCAACATGTTGCCGTTCTTGCTGACGCATTCCACCAGCTTGCGGATGATCGTGGTTGCCGATTTGTAATTGCGGTCAGCGGCTGCATAGCCCCAGTTGTTATTCAGCGTGATGCAGGCTTCCCATGGGATCGGGGCACCTGTCTGATCCACGACGCCGTGCGGCGGAATGATCTGTTCAGGCGAAGCGAAATCTCCGCTGTAAACGGAAGGATCGGTAGTGTAGATGCTGCCCCCGCTCTCGCCGCTGCCTTCAAGCCGGTTATCGATAAGAATATGCGGCTGGAGTTCGCGGATCATCTTCATCAGCTCGGTAGCGCGCCACACCTCGCCGCGCATGTTATCATAAGAGAAGTCAAACCACATGATATCGAGTTTGCCGTAGCCTGTCAGCAGCTCCCGCACCTGCCCATGCATGTAATCCAGGTATCGGTCGAAGTTTTTCGGATCGCGCTTAAAGGCTTCGTTCGCCCGCATCGGGTGAATGCGGTCCCCATAGGCCGGATAGTCCTCATGGTACCAGTCAATCAGCGAAAAGTAGAGTCCGACTTTAAGGCCTTCTTCACGGAATGCTTCCAGAAACTCCTGCACGAGGTCCCGCCCGGCTTTGGTATTCGTTGATTTATATTCGGTCAGTTTGCTGTCGAACAAACAGAATCCGTCATGGTGCTTGGCCGTCAGCACCGCATATTTCATGCCAGCTTTCTTGGCCGCTCTGGCCCACTCCCGAGGATTATAGTCAACGGGATCAAATTCATCGAAATAGGTCTGGTAGTCTTCGATGCTCATCTGTTCCGTGCTTCGGAGCCATTCGCCTCTGGCCGGAATGGAGTAGAGCCCCCAGTGGATGAACATGCCGAAACGGTCGTTCTGGAACCATTGCACGCGCTGGTTTCGATCGTGGATGACTTGATTGGTTGGAGTGGTAGTCGTTGTCATGGATTCAAACCTCCGATTCTTGGAATTGTCGAGTTTGATTTTAACAAGAATGTGTTAGTATGAATAGATAATTACTTAACTCTGACGGGTATTATAATAACTTTAGAGGATAATCGAAGATGAAGAATGAACGAAATGAACATGAAGCCATTCAGCAGATGCTCCTGAACATGCAGGTTCAGATCTGGGAGGCCGAAAGAACGCAGTGCTGGCCGGAGTGGAAGGAATTCGACTACACCGTGTCTTACAACAAGCTCTATTTTATCCTGGATGGGGAAGGATGGGTGAAGATCGGCGATGAGGAGCTGTATCCCGTTCCGGGTCAATTAGTTCTGATGCCGGCACGCACCAGACAATCCTACTCCGTCATCAGCGGCCGTCCCTATCTTAAATACTGGTCGCACTTCTCGGCGACCGTAGGCGATTCCGACGTGTTTTCCTGGTTGAGCGTTCCTTATTGTTATGATTTATCGGGTAATGCGGAGATTCCGTCATTATTCCAGCAGCTGGTGGAAGCGCATCGTACCGGTACGATAGCTGCGCGGTTAAAGGAAAAGTCGGTGATGCTGGACATCCTGTCCCGCGTGTTCGAGCACCAGCAGCCGCAGATTCATACGGACAAAATGGAAGATATGGGCAGGCTCCACAAAGTGCAGCAGTACATTAAGAATCACCTGCATGAGGAGATTACGCTGGAGCAGATGGCGGGAACGCTGCATTTGCATCCGAATTATTTTATTAAGTACTTCAAACGGCATTTTGGGATCACGCCGCAAAAATATCTAAGCCTCAAGCGGATGGAGCAGGCCAAACTCATGCTAAGAACGACCTCTCTAAGCATCAAAGAAATTGCGGACGCAACCGGCTTTGAATCAGCGAACTATTTCTCGAAAACGTTTCGTAAAGAGGTTGGTTACAGCCCCTCGGAATATCGGAACAATATATAGCAAAAAAGAGGCTGTCCCTGAAATTCGATTCGGGGATAGCCTCTATTCTTCTGGTCAGGTTTGCCTAAAAACCTTTTCCTCCAAGCGGCTTAAGCTTGAGCGGCTCCGCACCGGCGATCAGCGGGCGCCCGCGCTGCAGCAGCTCGGACGTGTCGGCTCCCTGCAACGAAGCGGCATGCGCGTCTTGGCTGCGCCACAATTCCGTGACCCATACGGCATTCGGATCGCTGTCCGAAATGTTGACGATATAGAGCTCACAGTCTACGTTATCGCGAAGCATCGCTGCCGCTTCGAGCAGGATCTCCGCAAGTTCATCCCGTTTACCGGGATGGGCAATCAGCTTTCCGTACATCGCGAACTTCTCCATCGGGTTCACCCTTCCTTTTTGGTCATGTCGCTTAACATGCGTTCGTAATGGAGCGCCATGCTTGTCGTGATCTCTGACAGTTTGAGCACGAGAGAAGCGGGCTCCAGAATGGTTAAAGCTTTGCCGTAAGGGAGTAGAAAATAGGGAACATAGGACATCAGCGAAGACGTATCCAGTTGGAAATGAGCTTCTCCATCACGACGTTTCACGAGAGTATGTCCAAATAACCAATGCTGGCTTAATTCATTCAGTACATGCTCATGGCCTTGGACGACGACATGGATCAGTGGTTCACGGCTGCCTGAATCGGGCAGAAGACTGCCGAGCAGTACATCCTTGGCCGAAAAGTCAGCGGGCCGTTCAAATACATGTTCTGTCAGCTCCAGCCCGATGATCCGATCCACGCGGAAATTGCGAATCTCTTGGCGCAGATGGCAGAAGCCGGCAGCATACCACTGACCCTTCCAATGGATGATGCCGTAGGGGTCGAAGTTTCGGACGACGCGCTCGCCTTCCCTGCCCTTCGAATACGACATCTTCAAGGTTTGTCCTTGCGCCGAGGCATTCTCCAGCGTCTGCAGCAACGGCTGAAGCCCGGTATGGACAGGAGGCTGCAAAACCGAGATGCCGCTGCTGTGCCGTTCGATCTGATGAAGCTGCTCCTCATTTGTATAAAGCTTCAGCTTGTCGATCGCCCGCTCCAGCGCGTCCGTATACGGATAGCCGGTTTCTTTGGCAAAGATCGAAGCGTGCACTAATGCTTTCTGCTCTTCGGCGTCAAACATCAGCGGGGATTCCGCGAACTGCCCGAGGATCCGAAAGCCGCCGTTCGGCCCGGAATCGGCAATGATGGGCGCGCCGCTGGCGCATAACGAATCGATGCAGCGGTACACCGTTCGGACATGGATTTCCAGCTCATCGGCAATTTGCTGTGCGGTCATCTTCTTGCCCGAGCGGAGCATCCACAAGATCGACAGCATATTATCCGCTTTGGACATCTAGATTCGCTCCTTCCAGGGTGGGATGATCCCGAATGTTTTACGTTTAAGTAGATTGTATCTTTTCTACACGAGCGGGTCCATGCCCTTGTCGATCCAGGAATCGTAGGTCGGGCCGTAGAGTTCGGGAATCCGCAGGCCGGCTTGTCTCATCAGCACCGTCATCTGTCCGCGGTGATGCGCTTGATGAACCAGGGTAAAATGCAGGAATGCCGCATTTGTCCATGGCTCTCCGTCGAATTCGCGGGTAGCGCGAAGATCCTCCTCGCTCCACTGGGACTGAACCGCATCCAGAAGGGCATGCCGAATCCGGCGGTAGCGGTCCTGAATCTCGGCGGCCGAATCGGGGGTTTCCTGCTCGCGGGACGGGCCATCAAATTGCAAACCGAGCATGGTCATGTACTGAATCGACATCACCAAATGCCAGGCCAGCTGTCCAAGCGTGCGATGCTGCTCCGTCATAGCGGTTTTGAGCGATTCGTCGGTTAAAGCGTTCATGACTTGTTCGGTGATATGCGCCTCTTTTAACCATTCAGTCTTAAAATCCTCTATACTCATGTTCATGTGTAACCCTCGCTTTGGTTTAGGATGTGTGCTGCAAGTCGAGTATATTACACCATTCCTGACAGTTACGGTCAGTAATTATGGGCGATACGAATTTATTTATTCCAGGGTTTAGCCGAATATTGATCTGATGGTCTGCAGATCCTTCATCAATTATAATGTATGAGATTTAAATTTCGTGAAGGAATATAGGGGGGACAGCATGCAGGAAATGCTTCGTGAAATCCCGGGAGCTCAAGAATGGATCGTCATTCAAGCGATTGATAAGGGCTGGTCGGCAGATCGTAAATATTATGTCCAGGATACGCAAGGCAAGGAGTGGCTCCTTCGGCTGTCCGACATCTCTCAATACGAGAGGAAGCGGTGGGAGTTTGAAACGGTAAAAAAGCTTGATCCTATCGAAATGCGTATGTCCCGCCCGATTGATTTTGGGATATGCCATGATGGCAGCCAAGTGTTTTCCCTGTTCACATGGGTTCCGGGAGAAGATGCCAGGGATGCCATTCCATTGCTGGATTCTGAGGAGCAGTACCGGCTGGGCGTTCAGGCAGGCCAATATTTATGCAAGATGCATCGCATTCCGGCTGAAAGCGGCGTTGATGCGTGGACGGTTTATTATAATTCCAAGATGGATAGGTACATCAAAAATTATGAGAGCTGCGGCATCCGGCTCGCAGGTGCTGAGAACATCATTCGTTATATGGAAGAACATCGGCAACTGCTTGATGAGCGACCCCGTTCTTTTCAGCATGGGGATTATCATGTCGGCAATATGGTGGTTACGCCTGAAGGCGAGCTGGGCATCATCGATTTCAACCGGGCGGATTCCGGTGATCCTTGGGAGGAGTTTAACCGGATTACGTGGGATGCTGCCATTAGCCCGTGGTTTGCTTCCGGTCGTATTCACGGATATTTCCAAGGTGGAGAGGTACCGGAATCATTCTTCAGATTAATGGCACTTTATATCGCGAGTAATCAGATTTCCTCGATACACTGGTCAATTCCATTCGGTGAGCAGGAAGTGGAGGTTATGCTGAATCAGGCTCAGGAGGTACTGAACTGGTATGAGGGGTTCCAAACGCATATACCCAATTGGTATAAACCGATGCCGGGGTCATCTTAGCCTATCATTGACAGGATAGCAATCTAGAAGAATTTATTGATGCAACAGCATGATACGATATAAAAAAACAGATGGAGGTTTGTACTCATGTCATCAGCGGATATTCGGTTTGTCGGCGGAAACAATATTGCCCTTAAAATTCCGAAGTACAAGTATGAGGAAACCGTGCATTTTTACAAAGAGGTGTTGCAGCTGCCCTATTTGGGCTTCAAGGATGGTTCACACCTCTTTCAGCACGGTCCGAACAATCTATGGCTGGATTGCATGACTCACTATGCTCAGCAGGATGTCTGGTTAGAGGTCACTACGGATCATCCCGAGACGGCCGCTTCGTATTTGAGAGAGCACCAGGTGGATCGCAGGGATGAGGTGGAGGTTTACGAGAACTCGCAGGGCTACTGGATATCCGATCCATGCGGGACGATCATTCGGGTGAATCCCAGAAAAGCGAGTGAATAGACAAGCCCGGCGAATGGTTAGCCGTTGGCGACGCGCATCCCTTGAGACGTGAAGCTATGTCGAAGCGTCCAACCACGCATTCGGTAAAATTTTTTGCTCACTACATTCCATGAACCGGGACACAAAAAAACCAAGCATCTCCTATCCAAGAAAAAGATTGTGACAGGGATGCTTGGTTTAACTTTTTGCTGAGAATGAGGAATTACGCTACGGCTTCAGAACCACCTTGGTGCAGTCTTCTTCATGATCGTTAAATATCCGATAGGCATCGCTTGCTTGCTCCAGTGGAAGACGGTGGGATACAATCTCGGTTGGGTCGAATTCCCCGGCGGTGATCTTCTTGAACAGCTCCGGCATATAATGGATGACGGGGGCTTGTCCCATGGTAAGGGTAATGTTCCGTTCAAAAATATGGCCGAGCGGGAACATATTATACAATGAACCGTATACGCCGGTCAGCTGAATCGTGCCGTATTTGCGAACGGCATCGATGGCAATATCGATTGCGCTTAACGTTCCGCCCTGGAGCTTCAGCTTTTGACCGATGGCTTCCATGGTTGACTTCTTGCCGTCCATGCCAACACAGTCGATCACAACATCCGTGCCGCCCTTGGTGATCTCGCGAATGTATGCGCCCATATCATCATAGTCTTCAAAATTGAAGATCTCCACGTTGTTCATCCGCTTTGCTTTTTGCAGCCGGTAAGGGAGACGATCCACAGCGATTACCCGTTTGGCCCCCTTCATCCAGGCGAATTTCTGGGTCATCAGACCGATCGGTCCACAGCCGAGCACCGTCACGGTATCGCCCGGCTTCACGCCGGCATTCTCCACGCTCCAATAGGCAGTAGGCAGAACGTCGGACAAGAAGAGAAGCGCCTCATCCTCCAGCTCGCATGACTCGGGAATGACAAACGGCATAAAGTTCCCGTATGGCACGCGCAAATATTCAGCTTGTCCGCCAGGGTAGTTGCCGTAGCGCTCGGTGTAACCCAAGAACCCTCCGGCATGGACATCCGGATTGCCATTGGAATTGTCGCATTGACTCTCCATGTCATGATTGCAATAGTAGCAGTGGCCACAAGAAACATTGAACGGAAGAACGACACGGTCGCCTTTTTTCACGCGGGTTACGTTAGCCCCGACCTCTTCTACGATCCCCATGGGCTCATGGCCGATCACGAAATCTTTAGCCGTAGGCATAGCCCCTAGGTAAATATGAAGATCGGAACCGCAAATAGCTGTAGAGGTGATGCGGACGATAATATCATCCTGGGTCCGAATAGATGGATCCTCTACGTGTTTGACCTGAATGTCTTTTGCGCCTTGAAATGTGACTGCTCTCATACGTTCCCTCCTTATGCGGTGTACAGAAGTTCTCTTTTTTTAATACCCGCTATCCACTTGTATTAACATCCCCGCCGCTATTCATGCATATGCGCTAATACGCGCAAAAAACATAGTTTGCGGAAGAAAGGCAAATGCTAAACATCGCATAATTACGGTAATGCTGCCCGAACCTCAACAATGACAAACGTGTAAAAGTGAACCGGCTCCGCGAACCTCGATGACAAACGTGTAAAGTGAACAGGCTGCACAAACTGATGACAAACGTGTCAAAGGGGATAAATGTAGCAAACGTGCCAAATGAGTCAAATGGGATTTACCGGACACAGGATACGTTATTTGCTCTGATAAGAGCTAAACTTTGATACTTGCGGACATGAGTTCCGTTATTTGCATAAAAAGTCCGTTTTTCCGCAGCAAAAAGGTTAAATAACGGACTTGGTGTCCGTTAGGATAAGAGAATTACCTGAAATATGGCGAATAACGGATCTGTAGTCCGTTGGAAGCCGCTTGTTTGGTGATGGCAGCCGTCTATAGGTTATGAAATCCGCGTGTTTTGGTGATAGTAGCCGTCTGTAGGGATGAAATCTGCTTGTTTGGTTGATAGCCGCCGTCTGTTAGGGATGGATTAGCATGTTTGGTGATGGTAGCTGCAAGTTGGTGATGGAATTCACTTGATTGGATAGCAGCTCATGTTGGTGATAGAAGAGTAAGTTGGTGATCGTAGCCGCTGTTGGTGATAGCAGCCGCTTGTTCCGGCATCCCAACAGTTTTTGTAAGACACCCCATGGCCGATTTCTTTGGTAAAACGAAGCAGCAGGTCAATGATCGGTGTATAGATGACATAAGGGCTTTTCATATAACAAAAGAACGCGTATAGGCAGGGATTCGGTTATCCCGCCATACGCGTTCTTTTTTAGGATCGTTACTATGACTCGTCGGCGTTGGCGTCAAAAGTTTACACGAGCTTCAAATACTCAACGATCGTCAGCAAGCCTTTATCGAAATTCTCCAAATTAAAATGCTCGTTCGGCGCATGCAGATTCTCGTCCGGCAAGCCAAAGCCCATCATGACGGCAGGAGCGTTCAGCGTGCTGGACAGCTTCTCCACGATCGGGATGGACCCGCCATCCTTCGTAAAGAGGGCGCGCGTGCCGTAGACATTTTCGAATGCGTCCGCGGCTTTTTGCAGCATCGGATGGGACGGATCGATATTGAAGGCGAATGCTTTTTCCTTCGGTTTAAACGTAATCTTCGAACCGACTGGAGTGTGGGCATGCAAGTGGGCTTCAATTGCGTCAAGGACCGCTTGCGGATCCTGGTCTGCTACCAGACGGCACGTAATTTTGGCATGGGCTTCCTTCGGAATGACCGTCTTGCTGCCTTCACCCTGGAATCCGCCGTACACGCCGTTCAGCTCAAGGGTCGGACGCGCTCCTACGCGTTCAACGAAGGAGAATCCTTCCTCACCGTACAGGGAATCGAGGCCGAGATCCTGCTTCAGCTTATCCTCGTCGAATTCCTGCTTGGCAAATTCTTCGCGCATTTCCGGGGACAACTCCAGCACTCCGTCATAGAAGCCTTCTACGGCGACACGGCCCTGTTCGTCATGAAGCGAAGAGAGTAAGGACACCATCGCATGCAGGGCGTTCGGCACGCCGCCGCCATATGTACCGGAATGAAGGTCGGTATTGGCTGTTTCCAGAGACAACTCCAGGGAGCACAATCCGCGAAGGCCCGTGGAGATGGCCGGTTTGCCAGGTGCGAGCAGGGACGTATCCGAGATCACGATGGCGTCCGCAGCCAGCTTGTCCTTGTTATTGTCAAGATAGAGCGGGAGGTTCGGACTGGACACCTCTTCTTCGCCTTCGATGCAGAACTTGATGTTGACCGGAAGCTCCTTCTCTTGCTTCAAAATCGCTTCGACGGCTTTGACATGCAGGAAAAGCTGGCCTTTGTCGTCCGTTGCTCCCCGTGCGTACAATTTGCCGTTGCGGACAGCCGGCTCGAATGGCGGCGTATCCCACAGATGAAGCGGGTCTACGGGCTGCACGTCATAGTGGCCGTAAACGAGCACAGTCGGCTTGCCTTCGGCATGCAGATAGTCTGCCGTAATAATAGGATGTCCAGCCGTTTGATGAACTTCCACATGCTCGAGGCCTGCTTCCGTCAGCTTGCCTGCGAGCCACTCGGCGGCCTTTGCCACATCGTCTTTGTGCTCGGATAGTGCCGAAATGCTCGGAATGGACAACCATTCCTTCAACTCATTCAGATGGGTTTCACGGTGTTCAGCGAAATACGCTTTATAATCAACGCTCATGAATATGGATCCTCCTTCGATTTACATTGGCATTCGAAAAGATGCCGTATCTTACTATTCTAACCGTTTTTCGGAGAATACGAAATATTAGCCGGAACAAATCGGAAACTTGTCTGGAATCCCATCCGCCGCTGTCATGCAAAATGGTTCAAAAGATTTCTCCAGAACATCCGCAGCGCCGGACTGATCAGCTTGTTGCGGTGGCGAACAACATAAATCCGGCGCTCGGACAGCCAGGTCGGAATAGGTCGTGCTTGAAGTCTCCCCTCTGCCAGTTCTGATTGTATGGCCGCTTCTGCGATCATGCCATACCCCAGCTGGAAGCTGAAATAACGGAAGGATCGGTCTTCCTAAATAATATATTTCTATATAAAAAGAAATACGCAGCATCACTGGCCAATCGTGATGCTGCGTATTCCACTCGAAGTTCTATGATCACCAGAGGGTTAATCAGAATTGATCCCAACCGTTTCCGATTAACTGGCGCTGCAAAAATGGCAGCTGACGCTGCTGCTCAATGAACCGCTGACGCTGCTGTTCTTGTATTTGTTGTTGTGAACGGAATTGCTCTTGCAAATGAGGTGGTGTTAGCGGCGGTTCAGCAGCATATGCTCCATGTTGGGGTTGATCCTGGGCTTGAAATTGCTGCTGGAACAGCTGTTGCTGTTGTTGCTGCTGAAATTGCAGCTGCTGTTGCTGCTGTTGAAGAAGCTCATAGTCCCGATTACCAGAGGTTTCTTGATGGTAATAGTGCTGATTATGATGCGACGCAGGCTGTTGATGCTTCATCTGCCCTTGCACTTGCCCCTGCTGCAGGCAGTTTTTGGGCGGACCGATGACAACCGTATCGGTAATCGGGGCCAGGGTGTCTTTGACTTTGTCTTCATCCAGGCAGTATGTGTGCGCGAACACGCTGGCTGGCGTCAATCGCAAGAGATCGGAGCCTGCAATGAATTCAGGCACCGGTGCGTCAAAGACCGCGATCAGGTGCGTGTTGTCAACCGTCGCCATTTCATAATGCCACCAGCCCTGGGGTACGAGGGCTACTTGACCGGGCATTACCTTGAAGTTCAGCAGCTCCTTCGTGAACGGATTGACCATGGAGACGATGGCTGCGCCTGTAATGACATACACCAGCTCGGATGCATTCTGGTGGGTATGCGGCTCCACCACATTGCCTGTGCTGAGGTGAATATCCAGCAGGGAGGCGTTTCCAAGCGTGTTCAATTCTTTTACGGAGAGAGAATAGATGAAATTCTGATTGTCTTTCTTGAATGTTTGATTGTTTCTCAGATCATAAGTATAGCGAACAGATGGAGAGGTGAAATCCATATAAGAGACTGCCACTGTGATTCCTGCCCTTCATAATGTAATAGGCGTTTGACCCATAAAATACGGTATTCCCATAGGCAAGCATACGTGAGCCCATTTTTGGAACCAGCAGCATGCAAGCCACCCTTGTGAGGGTGGCTTGGGGAAATTTCATATGATGGAGCAGGCGAGGTCAGGCCGATTTCGGGATGGTAACCGGCGACTTCCGTCCGGCCGAGAAGCTGACCAGTCCAGCGGTCAGGCCAAGCGCGAGCACGAATCCACCGAGCCATGGGTGATATTGAAGCGTGGATGTCGTATTGACCATGAAACCTCCTGCACCCGCGCCTGCGGCTAACCCGAGATGGACAATGGAGGTGTTTAAGCTGAGGATCAGATTGGAAGAGCCCGGTGCTTGCTGGATAAAATAACTCTGAACGGCCGGACCCGCCGCAAACATGGACAGGACCATGATTCCCATCAGGACGAGTCCTATGAACGATTGACCGGCGAGCAGCGGAAGAAGCGCGAATACCGCGATATGAATGAGCGTGCTGAGCGTAATCACTTTCGCGGGCCCAAACCGGTCGACTCCATATCCGCCGAGCCTCGAGCCGATCGCTCCAAAAACTCCAAAGCCGAGCATAACGATACTGATCCCTGGTGGCGCAATATGGAAAATATCCTGGATAAATGGCGTAACATACGTAAACAGTACCGAGTTGCCGGATTCCCGGAAGAACGTAAGCAGCAGCGCGCTTACGATGACGACGCTCCCCAGCACTTTGAATTGCTGGTGAAAGGGAACAGGAGTATCCCCTTCAACATCCGGCAGGAGTCTGATCAGGACAAAGGCGACCAGCAGACTGAGCAGAGCCAGCAGCAGAAAGATCGATTGCCAGTTCAGCAGATTCGTGATCCATATTCCGATCGGAACGCCGAGCACCATGGCGCTGCTAAAACCCAGCACGATGGTACCGATGGCGCGGCCTAACTTATCCGGGGTTACCAGTTTGGCTGCTGTACCCATTGCGGCTACGAGATACACCCCTGAGCTTACCCCCAGGATGACGCGGGAGCCCATGAGCAACCATACTTCGGTGCTGAAATAGGAAACGAGACTGCCGGCAATGAACAGCAGTAGAGAGCCGAGCAGTACTTTTTTACGGTTGAACCGAGCGGTGAGCGAGACCAGAAACGGTGTTCCGATCGCAAAAGCAAGCGAATACGCGGTAATCAACTGGCCGGCAAAGGCCAAGGAAATATGAAGATCGTCTGCGATCGCATACAGAATACCCGAGACGACCAGTTCCGAGGTGGCAGTAAGAAAAACCCCAAGCGCCAATAAATATATCGTGAATCGATTCATATCTTATTCATCCCTTCGTTAGAAGATTTATACCCTCTGCGATCATGGCTAGCACATGCCGCAAGCGGGTTGGTACAACTTGAAATCTCTTTGTGTTTGTATTATAAGTAAGACGCATATATTATGTAAGAAGGCAAAGTATTTGGATATTATCCAATCATTTTGACTAACTTACAATTAGTTAGCGATGGGGTGAGATCGTGGAACCTGTTAGAGAAGAACTGCAGGAAACGCCGGCGTTCAATCATATCTGCTCGGTGCTGCAAATTCTCGGAGCCAAATGGGCGTTTCTAGTCATCGCGCAATTAGCCGAAGGACCGAAACGATTTAATCAGCTTCACCGGGATGCTGCCATCATCAAGACGCAATCCTTAACGGATGTGCTGCGGCATTTGGAAGGCAGCGGGATCGTAAGGCGCGAGGTATTTCCGACCGTTCCGGTCTCCGTGGAATATTCATTGACCGACAAGGGATTGGACTTCCTGGATTCTTTGAAGGAGATGGAGAAGTGGGCCGAAAAATGGGGAGTGGAACAATCCTCGTGACTGCTGCCACAACAATAGTACACATATCAAAAAACTCATTTCCGAAGTGTATAACAGGAAATGAGTTTTCTTTTTTTTGAAAATTACGTATTCTTATAGATAACATTTTCAGATTTGGTTCGAAGGATAGGGAGGTGGTCACCGCTTGCGAATCCATAAAGTTAACCTGCTGACAAAATTATTGATTTCCTATTTGCTTGTGCTGATGTTTCCCGTGATCGTCATCCTGTGCTATTACTATCCTTATTCGGCAGAAGTGGTGAAAGAGAAGGAGATGGACTGGAATGCGCATATTACGGAGCAGTTCATGACATCGATGGATACGTTTACAAGGTATGTGTACAATTTACCGTTTGAGCTGGTGCAGAACCGGGAATTCAAGATGTATAAGGCGGAGGAAAGCGACTACCAGCGGGTGCTTATTGCCAATGAGATGAAAAAATACAATGCAACCGATGCGTTTATTTACAACACCTTGCTGTATGTGAAGAACATCGGTTATTTGTTTTCCAAAACTGGAAGCGCATACAGTCTGGAAGACCTCTCCATTCCGGGTGTTGGTTACTATTATGAAAACTGGGCCCACGAAGATATGATCCAGACCCTGAATGATCTTCATTCTCCAGTCGTGAGGCCTGTGGAGAATGTGGTCGTGCCCGGCAATAACCGGGTCAGAATGCTGACCTTCGTGCAGCCGCTGCCGGTAGGGGGCTCGAATTCCCCCGGGGCCGTCATGATCATGATCAGGGAGGATACGATTGTCCGGATGATGAAATCCGTTTCGGAAACCTACAGCGGCGATTTTTTTGTGTTAGACGGCCAGGGAAGGCGATTGGTATCCTCCAGCGATGCGTCATACCAATCTTCGGATGATTTCAAGAAGCTTGTGCATCGCTTAGGGGAAGAGTCAGTTTCCTCTTCGGGTATTCATACCATCAGCGGATCGGACTATCTGGTATCGTCCTCGGTATCGGATAAGAATGGCTGGAAATACGTGAGTTTGCTGCCGGTATCTAAGTCCCTGCAGGGCATTCGGACGATTCAGCTGAATACGGCTATCCTGGTCGGGCTGATTCTGCTGCTTGAAGTGTTCATCATCTATGTATCCATCCGGAAGAACTACCAGCCGATTCGCCGTCTGGTTGATCTCGCCGTACATGTGTTTGAACCACTGGAGCGAAAACCGATGAACGAGATTGATACGATCAAATATACATTGGAGGAGCTTTCGCAGGCTAACAGCAAGCTGGACGAGCACGTGAGGGGATCGTTGCCGATTATGCGGGACAACCTGCTGTTTGAGCTGGTGAGTGGGCATATTCCAGACTGGGAGAGCTTTGAACAGGAAGCCCGCAGAGTCGGCATCCGGTTTCATCATGATAACTACACGGTTGCCGTGTTGTGCTGCGAATCGGATGGAGCAGGGCTGGACAAGATACTGGCTTGCTGCCGGGATTATGAGGGGCTGCTGCCTGATGATGCCCAAGGCTGCTTCTTCAAGAGCATCTATCAGCAGGAATTGATTCTGGTTTGCTCCCATACAGCCGATTTCCCTATCAAATTCTGCATGGAGCGGCTTCATGATGAAATATTGGAGCGTACGGGCCAACAGACGGCGATTGGCATCGGCAAGCCTAGCGCAGCCCAATCGCCGGTGGATCTCCATCTCTCCTACCTGCAGGCGCTCCGCACCGCGGAGTTTCTGCGCATCCGGAAGACCGGGACCGTGCTGATCTTTGATAATCTCGAGATCCCCCAAACCGGAGCCGTCTCCTATTTTGCCGAAATTCTGCAATCCCTCGAGCTTGCGATCCTTAAGAACGATGCGGCCATGTTGGCCTCTTTGGCGGAGCGGATGATCGGTTACTTAAGCAATGACAGCCTGCCGCCGCATATGATACGGAGCGTGTATCTCAATACGGTTACCGTCATCTTCAACGGCCTCCAGCGGTTTCGTCATGACGATCAGAGCCTGCTTCGGCTCACCGAGGCGGCATTCAACCACCGTTATACGCTGGAGCAGATGATCGGGATTATCAGGGAGAGTTATGCCAAGCTGTGCGAGATGATCAGCGAAACGCTCCCCGTGTCCCGTACGGCAACGCAGGAAGAGATTCTGTCCCTCATAGCGGAGAAAGGAATGGATCCAAACTGCTCGCTGCAGATGATGGCCGATTATTTTGATATGTCGGTCTCCAACTTCAGTCATCACTTCAAGAAGACGATGGGGCAGAATTTCAAAGAGTATATCGATCAGCTCCGCATCCAGAAATCCATTCAGCTTCTACGGGACAGCGAGGAGACCCTCGAATCCATTTCCCAACAGGTCGGATACACCAACACCTCGAGTTTTATCCGTTCCTTCAAAAAAATGGTGGGTACGACACCCGGACAATATCGGAATACGCATAAAGCATAAAACGAAGACCGCTGATGCTGGATACGGCAGCTTACAGCGGTCTTTTGTCAAAACTTTTCGTTATGCTGGCGCTTTTTTGAAGCTGGGCAGGTCATTTTTTGAACATATACAATATTTGAATTCCCTGTAGCGATCCGGGCTGGTTGCGCTTTCACTCTTTTGATTATAAGCGCTTTCAAAAAATGAAGATGCTTAAAAAACTGTCCGTTTACGGGGCTCTTCCCCTCCGTTTAGAGTGAAATGTGTCCCAAGGCAAGGCCGATACATGGCCGCATACCCCCATGGACCAAGACCAACAAACGAAACCAGGAGGTAATGGAATGAAGAAAAGGGTAAACGTTTTCATCTCGCTCGTCGCCATCACAGCCATGTTGTTAACAGGATGCAGCGGGGCCGGAGGTGACACGAACGAGTCAGCCGAAACGCCCGGGGATCAAACAGGCAAAAAAGTAAAACTCACCGCCATCATTACCAAGCATCCGCTCACGAAGCCGCTAGCCGAAATGGAGTGGCTGCAAAAGGTTGAGGAGACGGCGGGCGTGGACATCGAATGGCAGGAGATTACCGCGGATTGGGGACAGAAGAAAGGGACGATGCTGGCCAGCGGCGATATTCCTGATCTGTTCATCGGGCCGAACGTCATTACGGATGCGGACTTTGCGCAATTCCAGGGCTTATTCCAGGATCTGTCGGGCATGCTGGATCAGGCGCCCAACGTACAGAACATGTTTAATGAAAAACCGGATACGAAAGTGATTGCCACGCAGTCGGACGGTAAAATCTACGGTCTTCCGAAATATCAGCGGTTCTGGCCCGCTACCGCCAGCAGGCAGTTCATTAATCAGCAATGGCTGGATCAACTCGGCTTGAGCATGCCGACCACATGGGATGAGCTGTATGAAGTCCTCGTGGCCTTCAAAGAGAAGGATGCCAACGGCAACGGCGATCCGAATGATGAGATTCCGATGGATTGGCCGGGAGGCATCGGCGGATATTTTAACCCGGCGGTGCTCCTGGGCAGCATGGGCATTACGCTGACGGACGGCAGCGGACAGGGCTATTTCGTAGAAGACGGTCAGGTGAAGAACTTCCTGACGGATGACCGGTACAAAACGATGGTCGTGTTTCTGAACAAATTGTACAAGGCGGGTCTGATTAACCCGGAAGTATTCACGCATGATTATACGAAATTTCAATCCATCGCGCGCGGGGAAGGAGATACGGCCAAGGTCGGCTTTACCTGGGGATGGGTGGCGTCCGACCGGTTTGGCGAGCAGCTGGCAAAGCAGTATGCTTCCATGCCGCCGATGAAGGTGTCGGCAGATTATGCAGGGGAGCTGTCCTGGAGCTACGATCATTACTCCCTGAATTATGGCACCAATCATATCGTCATGTCCGCCAAGACCAAGAACAAGGAAGCGGCCATGAAATTCATCAACGAGCTTTATGCGCCCGAGGTGGGCATGCAGGTGCTGTTCGGATCCCTCGGACCGAATATTAAAGATAACGGAGACGGTACATATGCCGTTCTGCCTCCAGCCGATGCAAAGATGGATCCGGGCACATGGAAATGGACCTCGACGATGGCGGACCACGGCGCATTTTATATCCCCGATACCTTAGAGCTGACGCTTGGCACCGATATGCAGGAGGTGCTGGGTCAATCGGAGCCGCTGGAGGCGGCCTTGGACGTGGATCCCGATAAAGACGTGTTCCCCGGCATGTTCATCAAGTATTCCACCATGGACAATAACGCCATGAGCCTGAACAACACGAATGTAATGAATCTGGCGGAATCCAGTTTTGCCAAATGGGTGACCAAGGGCGGCGTGGAAGCCGAATGGGACGCGTACATCAAGGAAAGCGAGAAGGCAGGCCTGAAGCAGAATCTAGAGATTATGCAAAAATATTACGACGAGTACATGAATCAAAACTAGGAGGGAGGATATGGAATCACGTAAAAGACAGAACACCTTCAGACGAGATTATCAGCTGTGGATTATGATTTTTCCGGCTATTATCGTCATCCTGTTGTTTAACTATATCCCGATGTACGGCATCCAGCTTGCTTTTCGGGACTACGATTTCAGCAAAGGCTTGACCGGCGGCGAGTGGCGAGGGCTTGCTTACTTTCAGCAATTCATCGACAGTTACCTGTTCACGGATCTAATGCGGAACACGTTTCTGATCAGTCTGGCCACGATTGTGCTTGGCTTTCCGGCTCCGATCTTATTGGCCCTCATCCTTAACCAGATCCGCAGAAAAAGAATGAAGCAGCTGATGCAGACTACCGTATACCTGCCCCATTTCATATCCATTATCGTGCTGGTCGGCATGCTGAATTTGCTGTTATCCTCCGAAACCGGAGTTGTCGGTCACTTCATGAAGGCGGTGGGGCTGGGACATATCAATCTGTTGGCATCCACCTCGACCTTTATCCCGGTGTATGTGCTTTCCGACATATGGCAGCACTGCGGCTGGAACAGCATTATCTATCTTGCAGCCTTGTCCACCGTGGATCCCCAGCTGTATGATGCCGCCAAAATCGATGGGGCCAGCCGATGGCAGACGATCCGGTATGTCGACATCCCCGCCCTCATCCCGACCATCATCATCCTGTTCATTCTCAGCATGGGGAATATCCTCGGGACCGGCTTTGAGAAAATATTCCTGATGCAGAATTCGCTGAACCTTCCCGTCTCGGAGGTCATAGCCACCTACGTCTATAAAATCGGGATCATCTCTAATCAATTCAGCCTGGCTTCGGCCATCGGTTTGTTTAACACGCTCATCAATTTCGTATTCTTGTATGCGATGAACACGATCTCGAAGAGAATGTCGGAAACGAGCCTATTCTAATGATCGGGGAAGGAGAAACGGTTGTGGAACATGAATATACGAGAACGCGTTTAAACGGCAAGGAGTTAGCGTTTAAGATCACATTGGGTTTTCTGTGCAGTATGATTTTTCTGCTGATTGCCTATCCGCTGTACTTTATCATCATTGCTTCGTTCAGCGACTCAACGCTCGTCTCTACGGGGAAAGTCCTGTTTATCCCCAAAAATATTAGTTTTTTCGGTTACCAGGAGATTTTCAAGGATATGCGGATTTGGACCGGATATCGGAATACGCTGTTTTATACGGTGTTCGGCACCTTGGTTAACATGCTGTTCACGCTTCCGGCAGCTTATGTGCTATCCAGAAAGGAATTCCGCGCCAGACGGCTGATTATGTTTATGTTCGTGATTACGATGTTTTTCAACGGCGGGCTGATTCCCACCTATTTGCTGATGAAGGGGCTTAGTCTGACGAACACCATCTGGGTGTTTATTCTCCCCTTCTCCGTGAATGTGTTTTATTTGATCATTGCGCGGACCTTTTTTGAGAACTCGCTGCCGCAGGAGCTGCATGAGGCGGCTGTCATGGACGGCTGCTCCCATTTCACCTTTTTCTTTAAAGTGGCCTTGCCGCTGTCCAAAGCGTTGGTATCCGTCATCGGACTCTATTATTTGGTGGGGCACTGGAATGACTTCTTCACCGCGCTGATCTATATCCGAGACACGAAGCTCCAGCCGCTGCAAATCGTTCTGCGGGATATTCTGCTGTCAAACCAGGTATTCTCGAGCGGTGCCGGAACAGGCGGGGATGCAGGGGGGTATGCGCAGCGATATGCCGACCAGATTAAGTACGGGGTCATTATTGTATCGACGCTTCCGATTCTGCTCATTTATCCGTTTATGCAAAAATATTTCGAGAAAGGCGTCATGATCGGCTCCATTAAAGGTTAACGCGTCCGGTAAATTTACGAATCAAGTTTCAGAGGAGTAGACAAAAAAAGGGACAGTCCCGAAAGATCCAGGATCTGGCGGGACGTCCCTATTTGTATGTTAAATAAAGCCGATGGATATGGGTGATTGCCGCCGTCACGCTAGAGGGCAGGGTGCCAGCGGCGTGCAAATGGGATCAGGATTCATGGAGGCTTTCATCCGTAAAGTAGATTCCGTTGCCGGAATCATCCTTGGCACTCAACCAGAGGCCGTCCGGAGTTTCACCCGGTTCGCCAATAAATTGCAGCTTGCCGGGATTGTTCTCGTATATTTCCCGAACAGATGGCACGAGAAAAACAGGTCCGGCTGCATCCGGGCCTCCTTCCGAGACTTGTTCAACCATCAATTCAACGTCGGTACCGGGAAGCTTGAAGGCGACCGTGTAATCTCCTTCGCGCCATGATTCTTCCAAACCGAGCGTGTCGCGATAGAGGGTCTTGCCTGTCTTGATATCTTTGACCGGAACAAAATAAAAAATAACGTTGCCTTCCATGTTCTCACCTCGAAATAAAATATAGTTTCGTGATGTAAAATAACTGGGTTATATTTAACATAACTGAGTTATGTTTTATAATCAAGCTGTTTTTTTAGAAATGGCTATTCACAGCTATCAAGCATTATATCTCTTAAATTGTTGCTATGTTAGAATTTAGATATCTTTACATGAACGTTTCGGAGGGAGTTACATGAGTCATATACCAATACCGGGTACCACGCAGCACAAACTCATACAGGCAGGATTGAAGCGTTTTGCCGAGATGGGATACCACAAAGCGGAAGTTGACGACATTGCTGCCGATGCCGGAGTGACCGTGGGAGCTCTATATCATCATTACAAATCCAAAAAGAAATTTTACGGCTTGCTTCGTGATGACGTAACACTTCGAATATTGGATCGCATGGAAGCTGTTGCCGATGCAGCCCCTCCCGATCAGCGCCTGAAATCGGCTCTATTGACCGCTTACGACAGCATGATTCGCCTTAAAACGGGGCGATTGCTGTCTGAGCCCGATCCCCGTAAAGGAGACAATCCCGTTGCCCGTTATCTCGGTCAACTGGCCGCAGCATCAGGGGAAGAGGCTGGCGAAGAAATGGGCATTCTGCTGGCGGAGGCATTGCGTGCCGCGTTTGCGCAAGTCGTGGAACATGACGGCAGTGAGGCTGCCATGAGGTTGGTACTAAACAGATTGTTAACGTCATGAATGGGATGTTTTAATGTAACGGTTATGACTGATTCCGGATCATATCCACGAAGTTCATGGCGGCAGCAGATAACGGTTCATGCTTGCGGGTGCAGACCGCTATGATATTTTGAAGCTCGATTCCATCGACAAAGACCCGGCTTAGTTCGCCGCGTTCCACATACTCTCGTACGACGAGTGAGGACACAAAGTTTGCACCGTATCCGGCAATGACGGCCATAATCGCTTCGTGCAGACCGTTGAATTGCAGCGTAATCCGCGGGGAAGGCGCGCTATGGGTACGGCATAAGGCAAATAATCGTTCGCGCGTTGAACTGCCTTCCTCCCGCATAACAAAAGGCTCTCTCATCATCTCTTCCAGGGAGATACGCTGATTGGCATAGCGGTGATCGGGGGATACGACAAACCATAACTCATCCCGGAACAGCTCCTCGATCTGTATCGTATTCGGAGATTCCTCTGGCAGGCCGCCGTATATCGCAAGGTCGACATTCATATGTAACAGCTGCTTAAGCGCATCGCTTGAATTCGTGGTGGTAATGCTCATCTCTACTTCTTCGTACCGCTGCTTGTATTTCGCAAGCCAGGCCGGCAGAAGAAAATGGGAAGGAAGATAGGTAGCCGCCAAGCGGATCTGTCCCCTCGAACCGCTGCGGTAATCCAGGCAGAATTGTTCAATCTGCTGCTCGACGGAGAAGAGTCTTTTGGCAAGCGGAACGAGCTCGGCTCCGGCCGCCGTCAATCCGATGCCCCTGCCCTGCGGCTTGAACAGAGTTAGGGAGAGTTCTTTCTCGAATTTTTTTATCTGGGCTGTTATGGCGGGTTGGCTTATATTCAACAATTCAGCAGCACGGGTAACACTGCCCGTTGTGGCGATAACGTGAAAGAGCCGTAATGCGTGCAAATTCATGAGTGTCGCACTCCTATCTATTCATACATTTAAGTTATATAAGTCCTTTAAATATATATTATATCTATAATAATAAATCACATACAATGATTTTGTAAGATCCATATATGGAGAATAAGGGAGGAAGCGGACATGAAAATGAAGGATGCTGCAGCTGCAATTTGGGATAAAGTAGACGATTACGTTACAGAACATTTGATTCCTTATGATGAGGTTCTGGAGAGGGTCTTAGCTGCAAATCGGGAGGCCGGATTGCCGGAGATTGATGTATCCAGGACTCAAGGGAAGCTGCTGAACCTCATCGTTCAGATCAAGGGTGCGAAACGAATTTTGGAGATCGGTACGCTGGGAGGTTACAGCACGATCTGGATGGCCAGAGCGATTGGGGATGGGGGGCGGCTGATTTCACTGGAGCTCGATCCGCATCATGCCGAGGTTGCCACATCCAATATTGCGTTGGCCGGACTGGAGGATCGGGTGGAAATCCGGATAGGCGATGCTGTGCTGCTGCTGGAGGAGCTGGCCAAGGAGAAGGTGGAGCCGTTCGATCTGATCTTCATTGATGCCGATAAACCGAACAATCCGAATTATTTGAAGTGGGCGTTACAGTTCTCACGGCCGGGCACCGTCATGATTAGCGATAATGTGATCCGGAATGGAGAAGTTATCGATCATCACAGCACAGATCCTCGGGTGCACGGTATACGCACATTCATGGATATGCTGTCCGCCCAATCCGCGATTTCCGGCACGGCGATTCAAACGGTGGGAAGTAAGGGGTATGACGGCTTTTATATCGGAGTTGTATCGTGAGCTAGACTGGAACATCGTTCCATTTAAGGCGATCTGTAACAGGTTAATAGCAGAAGGGAAATGAACGCGCAGCAATCGGATTCGGCTTTATTTGAAAAAAAGGAGGGTGTCCCAAGATCTTAGATCTGGTGGGATACCCTCCTATTACGATTAAGAAACGCTATTACTCCGAATCGGGAATGACAAAAGATACGCTTGTCCCTTCATGGACCTCGCTTTGAATGGAAAGACCCCTCCCATACGTCTGAATCAATCTGCGATTCGTATTGTACAGGCCAATTCCTCTCTTGTCCTCTCGCGGAGCCTCCAGCAACCCCTGTACCTTTTCTCTGCTCATTCCCATGCCGTTATCCTTGACCTGAATCAGCGTGGAAAGCTCCTGACGTTCAATACGAATGTGTACGGTTCCGCCTTTAGCTATTTGCATAATACCGTGCTGTACGGCATTCTCAACCAGAGGCTGAATCGTTAAGGGAGGAAGCAGGAGGTGAATGTCCTGATCCACGTTCCATATGACATGGAGCCTGTTGCCATGTCGCTCCTTCTCAACATACAAATATGCGCGTACAAGTTCGAGTTCATCCGATAGTGAGACAAATTTGCCGGAGTTTTGATATTGAAAACTGATTTGCAGGTATGAACTAAAGGCCTCGTTAAGTTTTCGCATTCTTTCCACATCAATTTCACTCAATGCGTGGATTGAATTCAAGGTGTTGAACAAAAAATGCGGGTGGATTTGAGCTTGCAGATAGGCAGCTTCCATACGCAGGCGCTCGTTCACGGACTGTTTTAACGTAATCAACGACTGGATACGGTATTTAAGCTCCATCGGATCCACTGGTTTCGTGACATAATCATTGGCACCCGCCCGAAACCCCGCATACATGTCGGAGGGCTCGCTTCGTGCCGTCAACAGAAGCACAGGGAGTTCGGAAGGGGAATAACGTTCTCTTATCTTCCGCGTCAGCTCGTAACCAGAAATCTGCGGCATCATCACGTCTGCGATTACCAGATCCCATGGTTTCGTTCCGAGCAGTTCCAGCGCTTCCCCGGCAGATGTTGCTAATTGCAGGTGGTAAGGCTCCGTCATTAATATATTTGCAAGCACTCTCAAATTCACAAAATTATCATCAACGGCTAAAATGTTCATCTGCTCTTCCACTAACGGGACTTCTGCGGTTAGAAGCGGCTGGTCATTCAGGTCGTTCCGGCTTGCCGCCATTTCTTTATAAGCCTCGAGCCGAACAGCCGATAGGTTCGGGGCGATCTCTACATTAGTCGAATCCGCCAAAGGCAGCGTAAATGTAAACGTCGAGCCCTTTCCGATTTCGGAGTGAACCGTCATCCAGCCGCCATGAAGCTCCACCAATTCTCTGCTGATGCTAAGGCCCAAACCTATGCCGTTGGTGTCGCCGTATCCGGGATCGCCTTGTTCGTAAGGCAGAAATACCCGCTGCTGGGTTTCCTTATCCATTCCCGTTCCCGTATCCGTTACCTCGATGAACATTTGCCCGTTCTTAGCGTTGGCCGTTACGGCAATGATTCCTTCCTCGGTATGTTTGATGGCATTATGCAGTAAATTCATGAGGATTTGCACCAGCCTCTTTTCATCAGCCATAACGAGAGGGAGGGCTTCGGATGTGTCTATATCCATTTTCAATTGTACGGTTTTTCCTTCGAGCAAATACTTCAGGATATCGATAACGCCATTTACGATAGAGGGAAGGGATAGCGGCTCGGCATGCAGTACGATTCGCTTTTCCCTCAGCCTTACGGCGTCCAGCAGATCATTCAGCAAATGCGACATCTGACGTCCAACCTTTATAAGGAGTCTCATATCCTCCGCACTTCGACGGTCCATATTATGTTGTTCCCTGTCCGACACGCTCTGGGCGATATTCATGATCCCGTGCAGCGGCGTTCGCAGCTCATGTGACGTCTGGGCCAGAAACCGGTCTTTCATTTTGTCCGCTTTCTGCAATTGGCGGTTGAGCTTGCCGATTTTATCCGCGTTTCGGAAATAACGCTTAAACCAATAGGCTGAAAAACCGATAATGGCCGCGATCACATCCACGGGGTAATATACCATTGGAAGTCCCTGATATTTATTGAGCGCTCCCCAGATCACACTGGAGAAAATACCGCTGGCTGCCAGGAGGAGAAAGATAGCGTCGTCCCGGCTTGCAGCCACCATTCTCGCAAACATATAGACAGAGATGAACAGCGGCAACAAATAATGAATGCTAAAAAATTTGTATTCTACCGTCCAGAAAACAAGAGGAGCAGGCGCGATGACAAGGAATCCGGTATATAGAAGCAGGGAAATGCCATAACCGATAAACCATCGGTTTCGTTTCTTTACGGTGAAGCTCCTGCTCAGTTTCCAGATGAAAAAAGAGAGCCACGAATAAGATAATACGGCGATTTTAAGATCCCACGCGTAGTTGATCGGCAGCCATTTCAGCAGCAGATCATCATGTGAAATGACAACGGTCAAGGCTGCTGCAAGAAGCAGCAGAAAAAAGTCAAGAAATGTCCATTCCCGCGGGTTGAATAAATACAGGATGCAGGAATATATACCGTGAAGGATCAGCACAACAAACGTGATGAGCTGAAGATCGATAGAGAGTCCGCGTTCACCGTGGATGGCTTCATGGGATCCCAGCTTGATGGAATATACGATCCCGCCGGCAAACGGATTTTCGAAGTTGGCCACGCGAATGATCAAATCGATTTCTTGCGTATGTTCGGCGGGAGCGTAATCGACAACGAAGGGACTGCGAGCGGGTGAATAGTTGTCTTTGCCGTTCTCTCCGGTGTTGCCCATCTCTCCCATCTTAAGGCCGTTTATCTCGACGCTCGCCGAAGCCTGAATCTGTTGGATCCAGAACGAAAGGGGAGCGGTTAAGGATGGATCGACCAGAATACGAAGCCGATAGGTTCCGGTACCATAGGCAGATCCGGATTCCTTCGTTTGGCTCTCCTGCCAATTTCCCGGAACCTGCACATAGCGATGCTGCGGATTGGTTTGCTCCAGCTCTTGTTTTGTGGCCAGCATGTCAGGATAGAACTCCCATTCTCCATCCAATGTTATGGATTTGGAATGAATGAGGTCCCAGCTGCGTAAATCGAGCACCCCTTGGGAAGCTTTCGGATGGTGGGGAGGAACGAAGGCCTCGATCCAATACCACCGAAGGCTGAGGAGCACGGACAGAAAAACAGCAACTGCCAATATATACTGAAGAATCTTTTTAGTTTGAATGCGATAGGTATGGTTTGCAGATCGTGTTGGCACTGTTCACGTTCCCTTTTAGGTTTGGTATGGTTTGAAATCCGAGAATTCTTCTTCTTAATATACGAGAAAATGTGACGACCGTATAGCTATTCCCCAATAAAAAGCAGTCGTTCGGTTCTTTGGTAGTAGTCCCAAGTACTCACTGACAAGGATTCCGTTCACTTTTATTGAAATCGGATAGAAAATAACCGCCTTTTTTACCTGTCATGAATCAGGAAAAAGACGGTTATTGTGATCATTGTTAGGTTGAGGTCTTGCTTGTAATGGCTACATTCCTACGTCATGTCCGGAAGGGCTCTTTGCATCCTGCTCCTTCGGGGTGAACGGCCACCAGTTAGCCCGGCCGAAGATACGGACCATCACCGGTACGAAGAATGGAAGGAACAGGAGTGCGTAGAGCACAAGTCCAACCAGGACAACCGTTGCAATCTGCATCATGGACAGTACGCCGGACGGATACATCGCTGCAAAGGTACCGCCAAGAATGACCACCGCGGACAGGATCACCGTACCCATGTTGCGCATGGCATGCAGAATGGCATCCTGAACATTCCAGGATTTGTTCTCGTTGAAGCGCGCCATCAGGAAGATGCTGTAATCCACCCCAAGCGCGATCAGCATGACAAAGCTGAAGAACGGCGTAGCCCAGGTAATGCCGGAATATCCGAAGCCGTGAACGAAGATCATCTCCGTAACGCCGACCGCCGTAAAGTATGTGATAACCAGTGAAACAATCAGATAGATCGGCATGACGATGGAGCGCAGCAGCAAGACCAGGATAATGAAGATTCCGCTCAGCATGAGAATCACGGTTCGCGTGTAATCTTCATTCGATATGTTCTGCAAATCGTTGTTTGTGCTGGTTATGCCGCTGATGGCAACTTCGGCGTTCTCCAACTTCGTGTCTTTTACTGCGCGATTTACCGCGGATTGAATCTGTTCGACGCTGCCCAGCGCCTCTTCGCTGTACGGATTGGTTCCCAGAACCACATCCAGCGTCATCACTTTGCGGTCGTCGCTGAGATAGGTATCGAATACCGTCTGGAACTCTTCATTCTCAAGGGCTTCCTGCGGAATGAAGAACCCGCTGAGCTCCTCATCCTGAACGTCCTGGATCTGCTGCAGATAATCCTGTGCAGAATGCAGTCCGTCCGAAATTTGTTTCAATCCGTCCGCGCTGGAGTTCAGTCCTTTCGTTAGTTCTCCGATCTGGCCGGTCAGATCGCCAAAGCCGTCGGCAAGCTGCTTCTGGCCGCCTTGCAGCTGGTCCAGACCGCCTGTAATGGAAGGGATTTGGCTCACGATCTGTCCTTGCCCGCTAGCTGCCTGTGAAAGGCCGGACTGGAGCTCGGCGATACCGGTCACAAGCTGCTGAAGACCGTCGGCAAGCGCCGTTTGCCCGGCGGCTGCCTTGGCGTAGCCGGCGTTGGCTTCCGATAAGCCGGCCGACGCGCCTTTAAGCTGCTCGGAGATTTGTCCTAACCCTGCTGCCAGCTCGGCTGTGCCTGCGGCTGTTTGCGTAACGGTACCTTTGATGGTTTGATAGTCGGCATCCTGAATGAGTTCCGGGTGGTTGCTCTCCAATCCCGTGAAAGAGCCTTCAAGTCCACTCAGTGCAGCCGCAACGCTGCCGAGTTGTTCTTTAAGTCCGGCAACGCCGCCTTCAAGAGCTGCTAATCCGGTATCAAGCTGTTTATAACCTTGGAGCAGCTGGGCATGAGCTGCAGCTAACTCCTTCGCGCTTTTCGCAGCCTGGGCAAGCCCTGATTTGAGCTCGCCTGCGCCTGCGCTGCCGCTCTGGATTCCTTTTTGGATGGCGCTGAGACCTTGGCCAAGCTCCGTGATGCCGTCCTTGAGGTCGGCGGTTCCCTTGGTCAGCTCCTTGGCTCCCGCTGCGGCTTCATTCAACTTCGGCGTATTCTCGCTGAGCTGCTTGCCTGCTTCGGATAGTCCATTCTGAATCTGGGTTAGTCCGTCTTTGGATTCGCCCAATCCTTCATTTAACGTTTTCACTTGAGTGGGAATGAGAAAATCGTTGATCTGCTCGCCGGTTGGACGGGAGAGCCCGCGTACGCTGGATACGCCATCAACCTTTTCCACTTCCCGGCTGATTTTTTCCGCGAGTCCCATGTATTCCGCCGTATCCATCCGGTCATCGTTCTTGATCACGATGGTGGATGGCAGCGATTGTCCGGGACCGAAGCTGTCCGAAATAATGTTAAAGCCCTTGACCGAAGCGTAACTTGGCCCGATTTCCTCCAGGCTGTTAAACGACAGCTTGCCGCTGTACGTAGCCAGGAAAGGGGCCACGATAACGGCTACGACAAGCAATGCAGCCCAAGGACGCTTAAGTGAGAAGGAACCTGCCGCTCCCCAAAGCTTGTTTTCGCTATGCTCCAGCTTGCCGCGTGACGGCCAGAAGAGCTTCTTGCCCAGCACCGCCATGAAGAATGGAACGACGGTAACCAGTGCCAGGAGCATAACGGCGATGCCGATTGCAACCGCAACCGCGGATTTGTACAGAATGAATTTGGATAACCCGATGGCCGCAAAGCCGACAAATACGGCAAGCCCGGAATAGAGCACGGTGCCGCCTGCTTTTCGGTAAGTCTCGATGATCGCCGTCTTGGTATCCTCCGACGTGGTGAGTTCTTCTTTAAACCGGCTGATCAGCAGGATACAGTAGTCGGTCCCGATCCCGAACATGACGGCCACCATAAAGATCTGGGTGAAAGTCGATATCGGGAAGTTGAACTGGTCCACGAGAAAAGAAACGACCGATTGCGACACGATATAACTGAGCCCTACGGTCAACAGCGGGACGAACGGTGCCACGAAAGAACGGAATACAACGAACAGAATGAGGAGAATAAAGACAACCGTAATGTATTCCGTTTTCTTCAGGCCTTCCTCAGAGCTGACGATGGTATCTTCATTAATGAGGCCTTCGCTTGTCAGGTAATGATCGGCTTGAACGCCTTCCAGCACCTGATTAACCTTATGGGGCAGCTCTTTTACGGCTTCCTGACCGCCGCTGACCTGAAGCGCGACCATGATGGTCTTGCCGTCTTTTGCAATCAGCGTGTCCTCCAGCTCCGTTTGTGTGAACGGTTCATTGATAGAATCGATATGGAGACTTTCTTTATTATCGTTTAAAGCTTGAACGCCCTCCCGGATGCTCTCCTTATCCGATTCGCTTAACCCATCGGGTTTATTGAAGACGAGCGCAACCTGATGCAGGGTTTCCCCGCTCTCGCCGCCGGAGGCTTCCTTGAGGATTTCCGCCGCGCGCGAAGAGGTGTAACCGTCCGGTACGGATAATTGCCCTTTCTCCCGCACCAGATCCGACATGGACGGTGCGAACAGAAACAGCACAACTGCGGCAGCCAGCCACAGAACGATAATGGCCCATCTTGCTTTCAGTATGGTTTTCAATTCTTTCTCCCCCCCGATTCAAACATTAATTGCCCCAGTTTCTCGAACATCGAGATAAACATTTCGATATCTTTTTCTTCAAAATGCTGCAGGTAAGGGGAGACGATCTCCCTCATCTGTTCCTGGGCAGATTCAAAAATCGTATGTCCGTATTCCGTCAAAGTCAGATACACCAGCCTGCGATCTGCTTCGTCCCGGGTTCTGTCGATAATGCCGGCATCCACGAGACGGTTGACGATAGCCGTAACCGAGCTTTTGCCAACCGCGAGAGCTTCCGCCAGATAGGATGAAGTACAGTGATCCGTGCCGTTGATCAAGCGTACCACTTGAAACTGGTCACTGGTCAGATCCTCGCCGAGCTGCTCTCGAATCTGGGCGTTGATCCGCCTCGATACAAGCAGATAGACATCGACATACCGGTCGATCCACTGCTTTGCCTTGTCGTTCAATGATAGTTCTCCTCTCGAATAGTTCACGTATGAAATAGTTTCATAAATGAACTATATGGCAGAAGGAAAGAAAAGTCAACATCCGCATGACGGAATATAACAGACCCGCCTTGGAAGAAAATCCTCTGGGCAGGTCTATATGAAGTTAATACGACAGATCAATGTCCTAAGGCGCGGGGAGGCTCGAACTTACCTCGGGTAATACGAATATCCCGGGTATTTCACGACGGGCCACTCTTCTTTGCGCAAAGCATCGGTGACTTCGTTTCCGACTTTCAGGTTATCCTGGACCAGATCCCGAGGGGTCAAGGCCATCCACTGATTCAAGGAGATATCCTCGAACCGGTCGCTTCTGAACATCTCCAGAAACCACAGGGTTTCCGCACCCGTGTTCTGTATGTAGTGGCCGAAGGCCAATGGGACATAACCGACATCGCCGGCTCTATAATCGAAGGTTCGTGCCGCTCCATTGCCGGCGAATACGGTCATTCGTCCTTGGCCGGTCAAGTAATACTGCCACTCGTCCTGATTCGGATGCCAGTGAAGCTCCCGCATGGCGCCCGGTTTGATCTCGACAAGCGCGGCCGCTACGGTTTTGGAGATCGGAAAATTGCTGGAATCCACGATTCTTACGCTCCCGCCGGGGGTTATGATCGGTTCTTGCGCCAGCAGCCGATGCTTGAAACTGAGAGGCACCTTCCCGTAAGGAGACTGGACCTCTTGGTTTTCGAGCGAACCTGGCACCTGATCCTGAAAAATATAAACCTGTTCCTTCGGGATATGATTAAACGCGTTCTCCGGAACGCCGAAGTTGGCGGACAGCACATCCTTTGGCGTGTGGGCAAACCAGTCGGAGATGGATAGAGTATTCAGGTCTGAGAAGTGGCCGTCATCGAAAACCAGCAGGAATTCACAGCCTTCCTCGAGTCCCTGGATCGAGTGGGGGAGACCGGCGGGAAAATACCACAGATCGCCAGGCCCCACATCCGCGATGAAATTTCTGCCGCTTGCATCCATGGCCGTAATTCTGGCGCTGCCCCAGATCATATAGGCCCACTCCGCCTGCTGATGCCAATGAAGCTCCCGGATGCCGCCGGGCGTAAGACTCATATTCACACCGGCCAGCGTAGTTGCAATCGGGAGGTCCCGTACCGTAATTTCCCGTGACCAGCCGCCATGATTTAGCTGCATATGCGTGTCGGAGAACGACATTTTCAGATTGGGCATCAAGCCCGCATCCGTGGCCGGGGGCACAAGCATGTCGGGATTCTCGATATCCCTCATCACATCCCTCGGGCCATAGTCCGGCCCGCCTGCTCCGTCGCTGCGTATCGGCTGGGGTACGCGGTCATGATTTCCTCTGTTCGGGTTAGGATCCTTCATGAATCGGTATCTCCCTCTCTAAGTTTATTGCGTAACCTATCCGGTTAAACGGCTATCCATAATGGTTATGAGCCATCGCTTGGCTAATATGTAAGGGAATCCGAGGCCTGTTATTAAAGACGATTATCCAAGGACATGAAATTCTTTTAATCATAAAAAACCTGATACGGACGGGTCCGGTCAAGTTTTTTTGTGGGCTTATGGATGGAACGCCTATATATCTTGGCGGAAGGGGGCAATGCGTTTTCCAAGCGTCAGACCCGTCCATACCAGCAGCAGAGTGATTGGCAGGGCGATGATGGTTCCGAGGGCGAGAGAAGTCATATCTATGATGTCTGCATGAAGGAGGCGATAGAGCGCATAAATACCGTAAGGAATTTCAAAGATGGCGGCAGTAATGACACCCGGGGTGTATGCCCACAAGGCGATCGACGCTCCCACATGTTTCACGCCATCCAGCAGGAACACCGTGACAAATCCCGCGAACAGCACGTTGAATGGACTGCCGAAGGCGAAGTTAAGAGCCGTAAGGAGCGTTACGCCGGTGAGTATAAATCCGATCAGCAGGACGGCAAATGTGAATTGCAGGGTGATGTTTTTATCCCACGTAATGGAGACAGGCGAGATTTTGGATAGCACAGGGTTATTCTTGTTCTTCCTGAGCCACCATTCCATCGCGGCAATCTCTTCTCCATCGTGAATGAAAAATACAACCGGCAGCAGCCACAATATCATGACGAAACTCCAATCTGGCATGAATGACAGCATGATCTTCATTTCTCCCTTCAATGTAACAATGTTTTCGATATCTATAAAAACTGAGTGTACACTCAAATTGAAAGGATAAAAGAAGCTGATGCAGAAGATGCTGTTTCTGCTTCTGCGATCAGCTTTTCTATTCACCTTCCTGGGATGAACACCGGCGGCTTAGGATTCTTCAGTCAAACCATGCATCAGCAGCCGAACGAGCTCGCGAATATACGATTCGTCCCCAAGCGGGAGCGTTTCCTGCCCGAAGCGGGTATGGAGCATGCAATAGACCAGGATGGAGGAGGTCATCATCATCATCGCGGTCTGAACCGTATGTTCTGGTTGATGCTTCGATCCCGCCGCCTGTTTGAGTATGCTGCTGCCTGCTGTCCCAAAACCTCCGATCAGCTGTGATACCTCATTCGATACCTCGGCATCCTTCATGAGTTCCGGTGACCAAATGAGCATTAGATAATCCATGTTTGTCCTGAGGAACTGGAGGTATGCCATGCCGAATTGAATCAGGGCCTCCTCCGCAGGCAGCTTCGACAGTTCACCTGCCTCCTCTTGAAGCTGTGTAACAAAGGAAAAATTGTTTACGAGGTAAAGCAGCAGCTTCCGCTTATCTCCGAAGTGGTAGAAGATCAGCCCTTCGGCAACGCCGCTTTCGGCGGCAATCTCTTTGGTTGTCGTCGCATGATAACCCTGCTGGGAGAACAGCTTCAGAGCAGCGTTCAATATCCGTTCCTTCTTGGCATTTCGATTTGTTGTAGGCATAGGCAGATGGTTTCCTTTATCATGTAATGACGAATCTAAGAAAACTGAGTATTTACTCAATAATACAATTTTTATACTGCTACTATCAACTGAATCATTCCAGACGTCATTGATCAGCTGCACCAGACGAAGCGGGTTAAAGCGACCCAAGGTGCGTGATGGGAGTATTTCCCGAGGCAAGGTGGGATTGAAGAGGTGACGAACGTTTACAAAAGAAACGCGAAAGCGTATACTCAGACAAAATAACCGTTAATTATAGTACCTCACCAATTAAAAGCCACTTCGTGAGGAAATTCCCTTCCACGTGTTAACACTAACATTTAGGGCGTATATAACGTTATTCAAAGCTGAATGCCCCTATCCCGGCAAGAATGCGATTAATCGCGCTTATCGGATGGAGGGCGTTTTTTTATATGGTGGCAGACATAGACAGGGGATAGACAAGATGAGCAGGTTGACGAATGAACTGGCGCAAGAAATTGTAACGCGGACGATGCAAGTGATTCATTATAACGTGAACGTCATGGATGAACGGGGGCGGATTATCGGTTCTGGCGACCGCTCGCGCTTATATCAGAAGCATGAAGGGGCACTCATTGCGATTGAGAGGAAGGGTCGCTTCGAGATTGACGAGGAAAGCGCGCGCAAGCTGCAAGGGGTGCTGCCCGGAACGAATCTGGCCATTCACTTCCAGGGCGAAGTAGTGGGGGTCATCGGCATTACCGGGGATCCTAACGAGGTGACCAAGTACGGCGAGTTGGTAAAAATGACGGCGGAAATGTACTTGGAGCAAGCAGATCTGCTGGAAAAAGCCCAATGGGATAAGCGGATGAAGGAGGATTTCCTTCTGTCCGTCATTCATGCGGACGGCAAGGACAATGCCCTGCTGCGCCTCCAGGCGGAACGGATTGGCTTCCATCCGGATAAGGCGCGGGTTGCATGCATTCTGGAACTGACCGGTGCGCAGGACGCGAATTCATTGTCTACGCTCAAGCAGGTGGTCGAAATATTGGAGGGTCGGCCCGCCATCGACCTGATCGCCATTCACAATACGCGCCAAATCGTGTTGTATAAGCCCCATCTTCATCCGCGGGAGCCGAACGCCGATATATGCGAAGGCATCCGTCACATTCGCAGGCTGCTGGAGGAGAAGCGGATTGCGCCGCTCCGCATTGCGGTTGGCAAGGCGTATTCCGGCATCGACGGCTTAATCGCGTCATACCGTTCCGCACAAGATACGATGCGGGCAGGCCGGGCGATATTCCCGGAGCAGACGGTATACTACGGCGAAGATATGCCGAATGAGACCGTGGCAGCGAACGTTACGCCCTCGTGGGTGGCGGAAGAGCTGAAGCGGCTATGGTGGCGATTCGCGCAGGAGGATAAGAGCGGCGAACTGCAGCAGACGCTGGAGGCCTATTATGATGAGAACGGCGAGCAGCAGCGCATCTCCGAGCGGCTGTCGATTCACCGGAACACGCTTCGCTATCGGCTGCAGCGCATTCATGAGGCGACCGGCAAAGACCCGAAGGATTTTCGCGATTTATATACGCTGATGACGGCCCGCTGGCTAAGCGCGCTGGATGAGAGGAAGCCGGAGAGTGAGGGCGTCTGGAAGGAGCATGCATGATTTGTGCATTTGAACAAAAAACATGTTCCATAAAGTGCTTTATTTCATTTTAATGCATGATGAAGCGCTTTCACGTTACAGGTACAGTAACAATATAACGAATTGAGACAACACATTAGGGGGTCTTGACTATGGACGTATCTGTAACTGTACTTGGTGCTTTGACGGCATTGGTTGTGGCGATTGTGCTTATATTGCGTAAAGTCCCTCCGGCCTATGGCATGATGATTGGGGCACTTGCCGGGGGGATCGTCGGCGGAATCGGGCTGGTTGATTCGGTGAATTTGATGATGGATGGCGCGAAGGGCATGATTCCGGCCGTGCTGCGCATTCTGGCAGCCGGCGTGCTTGCCGGCGTCCTGATTGAATCGGGCGGCGCGAAGACGATCGCCGAAACGTTGGTCCGCAAGTTCGGCGAGACGCGGGCGCTGTTTGCGCTGGCGTTCGCGACGATGGTACTGACGGCGGTCGGCGTATTTATCGACGTCGCGGTCATTACGGTGGCGCCGATTGCGATCGCGATTGCGCAGCGCGCCGACTTGTCCCGCATGGCGATATTGCTTGCCATGATCGGCGGCGGGAAGGCCGGCAACATCATGTCGCCGAATCCGAACGCCATCTCGGCGGCAGAGGCATTCCATATTCCACTGACATCGATGATGATGGCAGGAATCATACCGGCTGTTCTGGGACTATTTTCCACTTATCTGATCGCGAAGCGGCTGTCCAAAAAGGGAACGAAGATCACGGGCCAAGAAAGCGTAGACGAATGCGCTGAGCAGCTTCCGAGCTTCCTGGCAGCGATGATGGCTCCGATCACGGCGATTGTGCTGTTGGCACTGCGCCCGCTGGCCGGTATCGTCATCGATCCGGTGATCGCGCTTCCGGTCGGCGGCCTCGTTGGGGCTTTGTGCATGGGCCGCATCAAGCAGATCAATCAATTTGCGGTATCGGGCTTGGGCAAAATGTCGGGCGTGGCTATCATGCTGCTCGGCACGGGGACGTTGGCCGGCATTATATCGAATTCGCAATTGAAGGATGTCATCATCGACAGTCTGGCCTCCTCCGGCTTGCCGGCTTACTTGCTTGCACCGATAAGCGGCGCGTTCATGTCCTTGGCCACCGCTTCGACAACAGCGGGTACCGCGGTCGCCAGCTCGGTGTTCGGCTCAACGATTATGGAGCTTGGTGTTGCATCCCTGGGCGCTGCGGCGATGATTCATGCCGGGGCGACCGTCTTCGACCATATGCCGCACGGCAGCTTCTTCCACGCAACGGGCGGAAGCGTCAATATGGCGATGAAGGAACGGCTGCGTCTTATACCGTATGAGACCGCAATCGGTCTCGTCCTGGCAGTCGTATCGACATTGGTGTTCGGCGTGTTCGGCTGGTTCTTGTAATTTGCGGCAAAATGATTGTTCAGACAGTTGGTTAAGACTGATGGAGAGGGAGTGGAGAGAATGAAGGTTGTAATTGCTCCAGACTCATTTAAAGAGAGTTTATCCGCATTGGAGGCATGTCATGCCATAGAGAAGGGAATGCGCGCCGTATATCCCGATGCGGATATCGTCAATGTGCCGATGGCTGACGGCGGGGAGGGCACGGTGCAGTCCTTGGTGGATGCGACAGGTGGACGATTGGTTCACACCGAAGTGACGGGACCGCTTGGTACTCCCGTGACCGCGTTCTACGGCATACTTGGTGACGGGAAGACCGCGATTATCGAAATGGCGGCGGCCTCGGGACTATCGCTTGTGCCGCCGGAGCAGCGCAATCCGCTCGTGACGACGACGCGCGGCACCGGCGAGCTCATTACGTCGGCGCTGAACGAAGGCGTCAGCACGATTATTCTAGGCTTGGGCGGCAGCGCCACGAACGACGGCGGCGCCGGCATGGCGCAGGCGATCGGGGTGCGGCTGCTTGATGCCGATGGCTCGGAAATCGGCCATGGCGGCGGTGAGTTGCATCGCATTGCCCGCATCGATACGGGCGGAGCCGATCCACGGCTGAAGCAGGTTGCCTTCGTGGCCGCGTGCGATGTGGACAACCCGCTGACCGGCGAGCGCGGCGCCTCGGCCGTATTTGGCCCCCAAAAAGGCGCCGATCCGGCCATGGTACAGCAGCTTGACGGCAATCTCGCCCATTATGCGGCGATGATTCAGGCATGCTTGGGCCGCGACGTGGCCCGGATTCCCGGCGCTGGCGCAGCCGGAGGGCTTGGCGCCGGTATGCTCGCATTTTTGGCCGCTGAGTTGAAGCGGGGCGTGGATATCGTTATCGAAGCGACGGGGCTGGCTTCGCATGTGAAAGATGCGGATCTCGTCATTACAGGAGAAGGCCGCATCGACGGGCAGACGATTTACGGCAAAACGCCGATGGGCGTGGCCAAGACGGCCAAGCGGTACGGAGTGCCGGTCATCGGCATCGCGGGCTCGCTTGCGGACGGGCATGAAGCGGTGCTTGAGCATGGCATCGATATGGTGTTCACGATCGTGCCCGGCGTATGCAGCCTGGACGATGCGATAAGACAAGCCGCCGCCAATATGGAGCGTACAGTGCGCAATATAGCGATGACGTTAAAATGCGGCAGCAAGTTAGCTTGAATAAGATGACGATCAAGGACGGCTCAATGGATGAATAAAACAGCAAAAATAAAGGAATGGCGGTTCCAGGGTGGTCAGCCCTGTACCGCCATTTCTGTTTTTTGGTCTATTGCCGCCTTCTTGATCTGCCAGCGTCTTCTAACAGCAAGAAGAGGGCCTCCGGCAAGATCTAAGATCTTTTGGGACAGCCCCTTACGGTCGTCTTACCGTGATTCTGCGTAATATTCCACGAGAAAATCACGGAAAGAAATCGCGGCCTTGGACAAGTACCTGGATTCCAGCCATGCTATTTGGAATATGCGGCGGGCCTGAGGCTCGTCAATGCTCAGCTTCGTCAGCTTTAATTCCTCGCCGCTTCTGCATTCCCCGATTAAAGCCACGCCAAATCCGGAACGTACCAGATCGGCTATGGTTCCGGGGTCCTCCACCTCGCAGACAATCTTCGGTAGAAAACCGGCTTGTATGCAAAACTCATTATTCATCTTCTGATACGGATGACCTTCTTTATAACCGACAAACGATTCACCTGCAGCCTCGCTTAAGTGAATTTGATTTTTGCCGGCTAAGCGGTGGGTGGGGGGAACGGCCAAGAACACCTCTTCGACGAGCAAAGGCAAGCTGCGTATATCCGGGTGCCGGATGGGCATGGAGGTGAGAAAGAAGTCAACCTCGTTATGTTCAATCGTCTGAACCATATCCTCCATCGAAGACTGGATGATATGAAAGTTGACCTTCGGATGTTTGCTTAGAAACAATCTTAAGGGCTCGCGGAGCTGCTCCATGTTGGATAAGGCCAAATGAATACGCCCATGCTCCAGCCCCGCCAGATCCTCGACTTCACGCCGTCCCTCCTCCAGCAGCTGCAGGGCTGCTTTGGCTTTTGCCAAAAATGCTTTGCCATACGGATTGAGGCGGATCTGCCGGCCTTGACGTTCGAATAACGGAGCGCCGAGATCCTCCTCAAGTCTGGCAATGGTCTTGCTGAGCGCCGGTTGAGCAATATGGAGCTCCTCTGCGGCTTTGGTCATATGTTCAAGTCTTGCTACGGTTACAAAATACTTCAGCTGTAACATTTCCATTCCGGTTCACCTTCCTCGCTTATATACTTCAGTATATGTATACATAGACATTTTTGTATTTTCTATTATCTATCGATGATTATAGAATGATCTCAGAAGCAAGATCAAGGGATTCACGAAAGGATGATCGATATGAAAGCCGTGGCGTTTAGCACGATTGGACCGCCGGATGTCCTGCGTGTCATGGAATTTGAAGATCCTCAGGCCGGTAACGGTCAGATCAGAGTTAAAATCAAGGCAGCCGGCGTACAGCCAGCCGACTGCGGGATCAGGGGAAGCGGCTGGGCGCCCCCTAATATGACATTGCGGATGCCGCAAATTCTGGGCAATGAGTTCGCTGGAACGATAGATCAGGTAGGTGAGGGGGTCAGAGGCTTTAAGGTTGGTGAGGACGTCATTGGCTGGTCTTTACTCGCCTGCTACGCGGAGTATGTCGTGGTTAGCTCGGATCAAGTGGTTCGTAAACCGGATCCGATGCCGTGGGAAGAGGCGGGCGTGCTGACTGCAGCGGGGCAAACTGCCCATACGGCCCTTCAGGCGTTAGGAGTCGGTGAAGGCGATACCGTTCTGATTCATGCGGCAGCAGGTGGCGTCGGTTCTTACGCCGTCCAGCTCGCTCGTGCCTGGGGAGCCCGGGTCATCGGAACGGCAAGCGAGCGAAATCATGATTATCTTCGTTCACTGGGTGCTGTTCCTGTTGTTTATGGCCCAGGCCTTGTGGCCCGGGTCAAGGCCGCCGCCCCAGAGGGAGTCAGTGCCGCGCTGGATGCCGCTGGTGAAGAAGCGCTGCTGGCCTCGTTGGAGCTGGTCGGCGACCGGAGCCGCATCGGCACGATTGTAGCCTTCGATCGGGTAGAAGAGCTGGGGGTTCTCGCGATCCGCAGTCAGCGATCCAAGGATCGATTGGCTGAACTGGTTCAGTTATATGAACAAGGCAAACTGCAGATCCATGTGTCCCGGGCGTTTTCGCTGAGCGAAGCAGCAGAAGCGCATCGCGCTGTGGAGTCCGGCCACGTTCGGGGGAAGGTCGTGCTGCGGATAGACCAGCCATAAGATGGAAGCATGATTTAGAGAAAGGAGGGTTTCTAAAAAGCAGATTTTGTACTGCGGGACTCTTCCTTTACTCTTTTAGCCAAATAGTAAAGATGGCTGCTCGGCAGCAGCATTGGAGGCGTGATTCGAATGCGCGGCGTCATACAAAAGACGGAGGAGGCGTCCCAGACTAAGGTCCAGGTACAAACTGGTCCGTGGCAGCGTGTCAATTTTTTCCTTCACGATATAATGGACATATACATATAGAGGATTGGACGTGGAGGATTTTATGAAGAAACAGAGTATGATGGCAGTAAAAATCTCATCGCTGTTGATATTTGCTGTCCTGGTAGGATGCGATGCCGCTAATAATGCGGAAGAAACAGTAAAGCGGGAGCTTGATCAATTGGCACAAGTCGGGAATTTGGCCGGCGATTCAGTGCTGGCTATCAGTGATCAAGTAAAGCGTGAAGGGAAAGAGTTCGAGTTGACGACGGCTCAGGAAGCCGGAGCAGCCGAGGGATTGACCATCGATCATGCGGTAGGGAATATTGAGCTCATCGCCGTACCCGGTAATGAGATCAAAGTAAAAACCACCGTGTGGTTTAATGAAAGCTTCTTCAAGAATGACAACATTCGTTCCCAGGTTACGGAGCAGGCCGCCACTTCCTTTACGCTGAAGGACGGCATGCTGGAACTAAGAACACATCCTATGGAGGACGCCAGCCAAAGTCTGTGGGATTGGTCGCAGAAGCAATATGGAGACTCGGGATTCATGATAGATTATGTAATCGAAGTGCCGGAAGACATGCGGAATGTTCGCATCAAGAATGACGTTGGAAAGATTCGGGTGAACGAATTGAAGGGCGCTTTTGAACTCCAGTTGGGAGCCGGGGAAATTCAGCTGGCCAAAACGGAAATCACGGGCAATTCCCAGATCGTATCCGAAGCCGGCAGCGTAAAGCTGGATCTTGAGCAGATCGATAAGGACAGCACGCTGACGGCCAACACATCGGCAGGCAGCATCATGGCCACGTTTGCGCCGTCCATGAAATACACGCTGGATACTGAAACCGAGCTTGGACAGATTACTGGAGCAAGCCGGGGGCAGAGCGACGTAAACGGCGGTGGAGCGAAAATATCCTTGGCGACCTCCGTCGGTTCCATTAAAGTTAATCCATAGTCGGCACATGATGAGGGGGATCAAGGAGGATCAATAAACATAAAAAACAATCATGGATGTAGTTCATCCTTGATTGTTTTTTTGTATGTTAAGCAACAGTGTACTTAGGAAGTGGGATTTACATTAATTTCAGTACTTGGCAAAGCTGATATAGATAGTGCACGCCGCGTATCTGGTTATGGTTGCGGTAGTTGAGGTATACAAGCGTGTCCTTGAGCACCCGTCTTGCATTATCGACTTGATGATGCTCGAGTTCATGCAGTACGTCTTTGATGACTTCCAGCGGGTAATTGGCCGAGCGAAGAATCCGAATGATCATGATCTGCCGGATCTGGGCGCCCTCGAACTTCCGATAGCCGTTTTCCCGATCCCGAGGCAGAATCAGGACGCCTTCCTTCTCCCAGTGGCGGATAGCCGAAGCCGGCACGCCGGTTTCGGCCGCAACCTCCCCGATGGTCAGCTCTCTTTTCCTCCCACGGGCATCGACTACGTCAAGCTGCTCGGTATCCAGAATGCGGATGGTCCGCTCCGCGAGGACTTTATCCTGCTGCAGATTGGCTTGCACCTCGTTTACAATCCAGAGCGCTTCATCCAGCTCGTTCTCCTGCAGCTTGATCATCACTTGCTTCGTAACGTCTACGCCGAAGCCGGGAAACATGGCTCTTATGCATTCGAAGTAAGCGGCATGTTCCTCCGTATACACCCGGTATCCGTTCGGGGCACGCTTCGCAGGAGGGACAATTCCCCATTTTTCATAATGCTTGAGCGCACTTGTGGTAATCCCCAGTTTTTTGGCTATATCAATCGGTCTGATACCCATGACGGTCCCCCTTACCTCATGCCGGATCTGTTTGAATCCTTTTTTCTGGGGGATTGTATCATGAAGAACGGCTCAATGAAAAGCCTGCCGGGAAATTAGCTTATATCATTGTCATGCTCATATTATGAAGATTGACGCTCCAAGAATGCCTGGATGTAATCCATGATTTCCGGTCCATGTGACTCCAACGCAAAATGCCCGGCATCCTTCAGGATGTGAAGCTCGGCATCGGGCAGATCGCGCAGATACGGATGGGCCCCGTTCTCTGGGAAGATATGGTCGCCTTGCCCCCACACGATAAGGGTCGGCGGCTGCGCATCGCGGAAATACTGCTGCCAAGCCGGATATAAGGGAGGATTTGATCCGTAATCCAGGAACAAGTCCAGTTGTATTTCCTGGTTCCCGGGACGATCCAGCAGCGCTTGATCCAGCGTGTAGGTGTCGGGGCTAATGAGGGACGTATCACGGACGCCATGGGTATATTGCCATTTTGTTGCCTCGATGCTGGTTAACCAGCGCAGGGCCTCGCGTTTATCCGGATTCGCGGGGTCTTCCCAGTACGCTTTAATGGGGGTCCAGAATTCCTCGAGCCCCTCCTCATAGGCATTCCCATTCTGTATGATCAACCCCCGAACCCGTTCGGGATGGCGTGCTGCAATCCGAAATCCAACGGGTGCGCCGTAATCCATAAGGTAGACGTAGAAGCTCTGGATATTTAATTGGGCGAGCAATTCCTCGATGAGTTGACTGAAATGGTCAAAGCTGTATTGGAATTGATCATGGTCAGGCGCACTGCTGTAACCAAAACCAGGATAATCCGGTGCAATTACGTGGTACTGATCGGCAAGAGTCGGGATCAATTGACGATACATTTGACTGGAAGTCGGGAAACCATGCAGGAGCAGGACAACAGGCGAGCCGGGAGCCCCCGCTTCACGGTAAAAAATATCCAAACCTTCGATTTGAGCCGTGCAATACTGGATTTTATGATACATCTGATCAATGCCTCCTTGAATTAGCTGCAAATTTTTACGATGCAATTGTTATGTAGAGCCTTTTGACTGGTTGTAATGTTAAGAAGAAAAACACCACCTTATTTAATTTATTAACCCCCTAAATGTGGTTAAGGGAATTATACATCCCGATTATTAACCTGTAAAGAGTTGTTTTGGGTATTAAAAAAGGAATCTTAGATGATTTATCTAAGATTCCTTCGTTTGCTGCTGTTTCTGACGCTCCAGATAGGCAGCGACCTTCATGCGGTTCCCGCATGTTTTTGGGCTGCACCAGCGCCTGGTGCTATTTTTGCTATTGTCGTAAAAGCGAAGCACGCACGCCGGATTTTCGCATTTTTTCACCAATTTCAGGTCATGGGTAGTTAAAAAATCAACGGCAGATGCGGCGACCGGGGTCAACAGATCCAGCGGCTTGCGAAAAAGCATCCGGCTTTTGCGGCTGTACGCGTTCCCTTCTGCCACAAGCGTTGTGCGAAGGATTTGCTCCTTCAGCAGCCCATTGACATACTGCAGGCTAGCTTCCGTTGAGGTCTCGTTCACGCTTCCCGGCTGAATCAGATTAAAGAGATGGTCGCGGAGCAGCCGGGCGGCTTCCACGATTCCGGCTTCCTCCTCGGAGCCGTTATACACCGCCTTGCGCAGGTTGCGCTCAACCTCGGACAGCAGGTTCGCCTTCACCATCCAATCCAATAAAGAATCGAATGTATCAAGCAAATCCAGGGGTTGTCCATCAACCGCAATCTTGGTATTCACGAAATCCAGCAGGGGATGGTTGCCAATAAAATAAAATTCGGGTGCGATTTTTTTCGGCATGGTTACCGCTCTCCTCAAAACATACGATAAGTATTATTTGTAGCCCATTATATAGTCAATGCTGTATTTACACAAATGGAACGGCATCAAACATTATATTTAAACCTTAAAGTCCTGTGACGGCTTTTGATCTCGGAAACGGCGATGGATCAACCTTTTCCCGTTTGGAATTTTGTACTTGCATCAATGTTGTAAGATGGGTTTGTAAATTGAAGTATTGGAAAACGAAACAATAGGCTTGCGAAGCGAGTTTATTGCGAGGCTTCTCAATGAAGCTAAGCTCCACAAAACTTTTAGGAGGCTGGAATTATGGAAGGAACGATTAAGATCCGTGGTGCCCGGGAGAACAACCTGAAGAATGTCTCGCTTGAAATCCCGAAGTACAAACTGGTTGTCATGACAGGTCCGTCAGGCTCGGGCAAGTCCACGCTCGCAATGGATACGCTGCAGCGGGAGTGCCAGCGGCAGTACATGGAATCCATGGGCATGGTGTCGGACTCGGTCAGCAAGCCGAAGGTGGATTCGATTGAAGGACTATCCCCCTCAATCAGCGTGGGACAGCACATTACGAACCGAAACCCAAGATCCACCATCGGAACGGTGACGGATATCTACACGCTGCTTCGAATTCTGTTTTCTAAGCTTGGTGAACGTACTTGTCCGTCCTGCGGCGATACGGTGATACCTCATGTGGAGGGAGAAGACTATCACGGTCTGGCTGAGGAGGAAGAGATCAGCGATTCTCACGAGACGGTTCATTGTAGGCGATGCGGCCATGGTCTCGAGAAATTGACGATGTCGCATTTTTCCTTTAACAAGCCGGAAGGCGCATGCGAAACGTGCAGCGGACTCGGTCAAACGGTGAGTCTGAACATGGCAGCCGTGTTTCGTCCCGAACTAAGCTTAAGAGACGGCGGGGTGGCAACGTGGTACAGCGCTCTTACCGATTATAACACCAGCATTCTGAAAGCGGCAGCCAAGTATTACGGACTCGCATTCGATGAGTTCATGCCGCTTCGGGACTATGACGAGGTTCAGCGTGACCTCTTGTATTTCGGCGTAGAGAGCGAGCAGTTCAGTCGGCATTTTCCTGACGTCAAGCCGCCGAAGTCCGTAGGACAAGGCAAGTACGAGGGTGTAGTCACCGGGATCTGGAGAAGGTACCGGGAGAAGGGGAGCGAGTCCGGTGAAGCGTCCCTGTTTCATGAGCACCTCTGTCCGGATTGTCACGGAACGAAGCTGAAGGAGGACAGCCGCCGCGTCCGTGTGGATGGAGTCTCCATTAACGAAGTCAACGCCTGGTCGATCGGGGAAGCCTTAAATTGGATGGAGGCGCTGCTGAGGAAGCTGACGGAAGACCAATTAACGATTGTGGAACCGCTCATTCATGATTCCGTTGTCAGACTAAAACGCATTATGGATGTCGGGCTGGGTTACATGTCCATGGAGAGGCAGGTCGTCACGATGTCAGGCGGAGAAGCCCAGAGGCTTCGACTCGCATCGATTCTGGGATCAGGCCTGACAGGGGTACTGTACATTTTGGACGAACCGACAACGGGACTGCATCCCAAAGATACCAGGGGACTGATCCAGGTTCTGAAACAACTGAGGGATCTGGGCAACACGGTGCTCGTCATCGAGCATGACGAAGAAGTGATGCGGGCCGCTGACCATATCATTGATATCGGACCGGGTGCGGGAACGATGGGTGGTACGGTTGTCGGTCAAGGAACGCTGGAAGAGCTTATCCATAACCCCGCGTCCGTGACCGGATCCTACTTCCGGGAGAACACGATGCTTGCGGCACCGAATCGGCGCAGGGCTGGAAATGGAAGCCTGCTGACGATCGAGGATGCCCGTTTAAGAAACCTGAAACATATCACGACCTCTTTCCCGCTCGGCTGTCTCATATCGGTGACAGGCGTATCGGGATCTGGTAAATCCACGCTTTTGTTTGATCTTCTGGCGGAATCCGGAAGCGATCAATCAACTCCAATCGGCTGCAAGGCCATCACGGGTTGGGAATCGGTAGGGCAGCTGATTACGGTTGACCAATCACCGGTATCCCGAATGCAGCGCTCCAACATTGCTACGTATACCGATGTTTACACCCATATCAGAAACTGGTACGCCAGCTTGCCGGCAGCCAAGGAGAGTCAATTGACGGCCAAGCACTTTTCCTTTAATACACAAGGCGGGCGCTGCGAGACATGCCAAGGGCTTGGCGTTGTTTCGGTGCATATGCACTTCCTTCCGGAGCTGGAGGTACGATGTCCGGATTGCAAGGGCAAGCGGTTTAAGGAAGAGGTTCTGCGCGTGACCTATAACGGCTACACCATCTCCGACATTTTGGATATGACGATTGAGGAAAGTCTGTCGATTCTGGAGGATCGGCCGAAAATCATGCAATTGACCCAACTGCTCTGCGACGTCGGACTTGGGTATTTGAAATGGGGGCAATCGGTGAGCACCTTATCCGGCGGTGAGGGACAGCGGATTAAATTGGCCAAGGAATTAAGCAAAAAGACCAAAAACCATACGCTGTATTTGCTGGATGAGCCTTCAACCGGGCTTCACCCTGGTGATGTCCGGCAGCTGCTCGTTCTGTTGAACCGCTTGGTGGACGCGGGGAACACCGTGATTTTGGTTGAACACAATTTGGACCTGATCTGGCATTCGGATTGGATCATCGATATCGGGCCTGGCGGAGGAGCTGCCGGCGGGTCTGTCGTGGCGACAGGAACGCCTGAGGAAGTAGCGGCTGTGGAAGCCTCGTTCACCGGCCGTTTTATCAAAGAAATCTATATGTGACGGCTGGATGCAAAAAGGGAGGAATTCCATATGGAGCAACACGTAGAAGAGAAGGGTAAGGTTACAAAAACCACGATTCGATATTTTATTAAGCTGCTGCGCGCTTCGGGTATTCCGAAGCTGGTGCTCTTTCTGGCCATCTTGCTCAGCTTGGTTGGTGCGGTGACGGGACTGGTCGTCCCGCTCATCACCGGCCAATTAATCGATAACTTTGCGGCAGATTCGTTCAATATTCGCACGGTCGGCTTTCTGGCCGTTCTGTTCCTGCTGGAAGCCATGGCGAGCGGACTTTCCTATTATATGCTTGCCTATGTCGGGAACCAGACGGTGAATAAAATTCGTAAGCGGCTCTGGACCAAGGTGCTGGCATTGCCGGTTCCGTTCTTTGACAAGCACCGCTCGGCAGAAACGATGAGCCGGGTCACTAACGATACGAATGAAGTGAAGACCCTGATCACGGATCATTTGATTGCTTTTTGCTCGAATCTATTGACCGTCTTGGGGGCCGTTGCAATCTTGTTTTACTTGGATTGGCGGATGACCCTCATCATTCTGATTGCCGTTCCGGTCGGGTTCGGCATATTAATGCCCATCGGCGGAAAGATGTACAAAATCTCCATCAGCATGTATGGACAGCTTGCCCAGCTGTCCGCCATGCTGACCCAGGTAATCGGCGAGATTCGCCTGGTGAAAGCCTCCAATGCAGAGCGGAGGGAGGAGAAAAGCGGGTATGACGATATGGACAGCTTATACCGATTCGGCATGAAGGAAGCCAAAATCAACTCGGTTCTGATTCCGTTGATGTCGATGGTCATGGTTGTCCTGCTGGTGGTCATCATCGGATACGGCGGCGTTCGCGTCTCTTCCGGCGCTCTTAGCGCAGGCGAGCTGGTATCGTTTATCCTGCTGTTGTTCCAGATCATGTTTCCATTCAGCCAGTTTGCTACATTCTATTCCCAGCTTCAGAAGGTGATGGCGGCCACCGAGAGATTGCGGCTGATCCTCGAATATGAGCCGGAGAGCGACGATCGTGCGGTGCGTACTGCACCGGATGGGCATCGAGACGTTGAATTTAAAGAGGTGACGTTTGCTTATCATGAAGGCGAGACGATTCTGTCCGAGGTATCTTTTTTGATCCCTGCCAAGAAGGTCACCGCTCTGGTAGGACCCAGCGGCAGCGGCAAAACTACGGTGTTCTCCTTGATTGAGCGGTTCTACTCGCCATCCGGCGGGGAGATTTACTTTGGCTCCGAAGCGATCCGTGATTATACTCTGGAGTCTTGGCGGCGAAAGCTCGGGTATGTGTCCCAGGACAGCCCGCTCATGACCGGAACGATCCGGGACAATATCGTCTATGGACGGGAGGAGCCGGTCTCCGACGAGGAAATTGCCGAAGCGGCGAGACTGGCCTATGCGGAGGGATTTATCGAGGCACTGCCGCGAGGATATGACACGGAGGTTGGGGAGCGAGGCATCCAGTTATCGGGAGGTCAGCGACAACGCGTAGCGATTGCAAGGGCTTTGCTGCGGAAGCCGGACATTCTGCTTTTGGACGAAGCGACGGCAAGCCTCGACAGCGACTCCGAGCACGAGGTACAGAAGGCGCTGAACAATCTAATGGTGGAACGAACGACCGTGGTCATTGCCCACCGGTTATCCACCGTGGTCGAGGCGGATCAGATTATTGTCCTGGAGAAGGGTCACATTACGGGAAGCGGGACGCATGAAGAATTGATTCAAAGCCATCCGTCCTACGTGGAGTGGGCGAAGAAGCAGTTCCAGACCGGGGAATAAGGATGCATGGGGAATTGAAGAGGGAACAACAGTGATCGGCACAATGTTTTGCATACCTTGCAATATGGTGCAATTAGGGCAAGAGGTTTTGTTTCGACCAAGGTCGAATAGAAATAAATAGGAAGCGTAAACCTTGGGATAGACGAGTAGGGTGGAGAGTAGAGTAGAGGAGATGAGCAGAGCATGGCGCAGATCAAAATTTATGGCGTCCGGGAGCGGCTGAACCCGGTCAAGGGGCAGTTGTCGGAAGTGATACATTCATGCGTGGCAGACGTTTTTCAACTTCCGGCAGATAAGAAGTTCCATCGTTTTTTCCCCATGAGCCGCGAGGATTTCTTCTTCCCTGACGGGAGAACGGATCGTTACACGGTGATCGAGATCAGCATATTTGAAGGCCGGACCGTGGAGGCCAAGAAACAGCTGATTCGATTGTTGTTCGAACGAATCGAGCACACGCTGCATATCTCTTCCCAGGATGTGGAGATTACGATAGTCGAAACGCCGCAGCACAACTGGGGAATTCGGGGCCTTCCCGGCGATGAACTGGCTTTAGGGTATAGGGTGAATATTTAGAGCATCAAGGAAGCTTGAAGTGCAGGGACAGTCCATGCGACTGTTCCTGTTTTTTTTTCATTTGGAGCATGCAGGTACTCCCCAACTTCACTCCTTCCATCGCTCTATTATAAGATCTATATCGGCAACCAGTTTGGTCATGATATCGGCTGCATCCGATTCTTGCTTAATGGATTCAAAATGTCCCTGGTACGCTTGAACCACTTGCAATGTATGTCTGATCCGGGCAATATGGTGGTTTAACGCATTTACTGCCGCTTTCGATCTTGTGATGGTTTGACCGGTATTGCAGATCTCGGATACGATATTACCGATCATATGACTGCCGAACTCTGCCTGTCGGGCGGATTCTTCTATTTCTGAACAACGCCGCCAAGATCTTTATGATCTCTGTGTTCTGCCCCGATTGACTGCTTGGGATGATATAAGCATCGTTCATAGATGGCGAGGGATATGGCTAACAAAACAACAGGAACAGCAAACAGCGTGTATAATGCGGGCCGAACTGACTACCATCTCGATAGAGGAGAGTATTCCATGTGTTGCATAGTGTGATCAAATAAATGGAAATTCCGATGTAGCCTATCTATTTGAGGTGAGTTAAATTTTTTCCTCAAATATATATATTTTAGAATGAAAATTTGTTCTACACCCGTTATGTATCGGCATCTCGATTCAAAATTATAGAGGAGGCGTCTGCTTTGACCTTACAGCAGTTAAAATATGCAATTGAGGTAGCCAATCGTGGTTCCATGAACGAGGCGGCCAAACGATTATTTATTTCCCAGCCAAGTCTGTCCAACGCAATCAAGGATCTGGAAGAGGAGCTGCATATTACGATATTCGAGCGGACGAACAAAGGGATATCACTTTCGAAGGAGGGGGCGGAGTTTCTCGGCTATGCGCGGCAGGTGGTCGAGCAGGCAGAGCTTCTGGAAGGGCGTTATCTGAATGCGAAGCCTTCCCCGCAGCATTTTTCGGTGTCCACGCAGCACTACGCCTTTGCGGTTAATGCCTTCGTGAAGCTGGTCCAGGAACACGGACAGGATGAATACGAACTGGCACTAAGAGAGACGAAGACCTACGAAATCATCCAGGACGTCAAAACCCTGCGCAGCGAAATCGGCATTCTGTACCTCAATGAGTTCAATGCCAAGGTGATCAACAAGCTGCTGAAGGATGCAGGACTGCAGTTTAACAGCTTGTTTACGGCGAAGCCGCATATTTTTATCAGCATCAAAAATCCGCTGGCCAAGCAGTCCATTGTGACCATTGACGAGCTTCAGAATTATCCGTATTTGTCATTCGAGCAAGGGGAATACAATTCATTCCACTTCTCGGAGGAAATTCTCAGCACGTTATCCCATAAAAAAAGCATCCGGGTCAATGATCGCGCGACCCTGTTCAATCTGCTCATCGGCTTGAATGGCTATACCATTTCGACCGGGGTGCTGAGCGCTGACCTGAACGGGAACGAGATTATTCCGGTTCCACTCGCCTGCGATGAGACGATTAACGTCGGATGGATCAGCCATAAGAATGCGACCCTGTCCAAGTTGGCTGCCGCTTATGTCGAAGCACTGCATGAAGCGATATCCACTTGATTTTGATGGGGATGGCTTCAGGATATAGCTATCCAGATTTTTATAGAGTTACTGTATAGAGTCGCCCCTTATATCCCCTTGGGTGGTATCGGAAAAGGATTCCGATAACCCTCTCAGGGGATGTTTATTAGCGGTTGGACATGATCTGGTTACGGAATTCCCCCGGCGACATGTTGGTGAACTGCTTGAATACCCGGCATAAGTAATGGACCTCCATTCCCACCTTTCTCCCGATTTCCTCCAGGGTCAAATCGGTGGTCATCAATAGACCCTTTGTTTTCTCGATCCTGACTTTAATAATATACTGCACAGGTGTCATCTTCATTTTGGATTTGAAGAAGCGGATGAAATAGTTGGGATTATAATGGATAAGTCCCGCCAGCTGTTCCACGCTGACGTTATCGTTGATGTGCTCCTCAATATACTGGAATACCGTGTTCAGCTTCTGCATATCGGGCAGCATGGACAGCGAGAGTTGACGATCGGGAACGATGTCAAGATAATGTCGGACAAGCTTCATCAATATTTCGTTCCTTTGCAGCGGGGCGGTCCAAGCGCTGCTCCCATATGCATCGATCAATTCCTTGAATAACTGCTCCATATATGACTCGTCCGGCACATCCAGCACGTGGGGAAGATGAATTAGCTGAAACAAGTTCAGCGTGTCCACCTTGGCGGTAAAATGGCACCAGAACTTCCTGTAGGTGTTGTCACCCACGACAGAGATGGAATGAAGCGATCCAGCTGGCATGAGAACGATTTGCCCGGGGGAGGGATGATACTCTTGTTCGTCGATCTTAATCCAGCCCTCGCCTTCCCGTATAAAATATAGGGCGTTATAGGACGGTCTCATATTAAAAAAACGCCAGTTCTGGGACACTTTATCAACCTTGGCAATGGATAAGCGAAGATTCGCGTTAGCCAGGTAATTCTGAATCAACTTCAGGTGGTTTATATCCATTGGCTGCCCCCTACCGGTTGTGTATTTTGGATACATTGATGTGTTTTTTATGCATTTTAAATCCGAGTGGTATTCATTAAGCTAAATGAGAAATCCCATTCAATGACATAGCAAGGGGGAGGTAATGACATCAAAGCTTAGGACTGATCTGCCATTCGATAAGGATATCAAAGGAAATCGAGGAGGAATCGTTAAGGAATGAAGATGATGAAACGGATTAAGAATTTCGCAGTAATCGGGTCCGTGGTATTAATAATGACCGCATCCATTGCAGTTGCCGAAGCTGCGGAGAGCAGTAAACGGACGGTAAAAGATCCTGCAATGGCGAATGCTGCCGGACCGACCGAACTTCAATCATCCGGATTGGCTGCTCCCTGGTCGGCCGGAACGCCGATAGACGTGCTTAAGAACGATTTCAGCATATTTTATAAGGATTTGCAAGCGATTCCATATTTCGCTGGCGGCGGCGTTGCTGCAGTAGGGGACGCTGCATTCAATATCAATGTACCCGATTACTATATTCCAGCCATCTCGGCAGCCCGTTATGGCAAAGGGCGTATCGTTGTCGCCGGGAGCAAGGCGTATTTCAATCTGTCCGAGTCGGCGGGTGATGCTGCGGGTAAGCTGGCCCGGAATATTTTATGGTGGCTGACGGACGATGCCTCCACAAATCAAGGCCAAGGCAACGACCGTACGAATCGTTATGAAGATGCATTAGAGCAGCCGGGAAAGAAGATTAGACTGATAACGACCTCCGACGAGCTCACGGTTAATCCGGATTTGCCTATTGAGCTTGTGAAAATCGACAGCTGGGATTCCGCAAACCTGAATCCGCAAAAATATGCGGTAGCCCATGTAGACCAGACGATGAAGGATAAGGATCTCGAAGCGCTGGATCAATATTTACGGTTGGGGGGTGCCATCATCGTGGCGGATAACCTGAGCGGTATTGAGGGAATAACGCGCGATACTCCCGAGGAAACCGTGCTTCAGGTCGGCAATTTAAGGGGAGCAAGGCTCAGCCGCGATTTTGCGATTCAAAAGCTGGTTAATCGGGCAGGGTTGACGTTGATGAACAGAGGCTCTGAGTCAAGTGTCGGCGAATCGGCATTGACCTATGATCAAGCCGACGATCATCATATCAGGGCAAGGCTCACGCAAGGCAAGGAAGTGGAAGTGGGGACGCTCACTTATGATCAAATCGATATCGGTCCGCCGGGTACACCCGCGAACAAAAAGCAGGAGCGGCTCTACAATATACTAAACGAGACAATCGAAACGTTAACCAGCGAATCCCCGCTGTATGCTTGGGCAGAATCGGAGGCCGAAAGTCTGCCGCCTGCCGTGTTCCCGATCCAAAAATTCCAGCAGCCCTATACGAATGCGCTGCATAACTTCCGCTTCAGTCATTTTACCTTGGATCCCGCCAACGTGAAATCTCCTTATGCCGACGCATTTCCGGGAATGGTCGGAGAGGAAGCGACCATCGTCAACGACCGGGAAGTCGAGGTCGACTTTGATTTTCCCAATACGATGTACACGCATGCGCTTCCGTCGAAAAACTGGATCAGCACCGGATTGTATGCGCCCCCCGGTAAAGTCATTACGCTTGAAGTGCCGGAAGGCGTGGAACATTTAACGGTTCAAATTGGTTCGCATGACGACGATTTGAGGGGATCCGGCAAGTGGGCTCGTGTTCCGCTTATCGTAAACCATCTGAAGCTGACACCGGGCATCCATCAAGTGAACAGCCCGTATGGCGGTTTCATCTATCTCATTCCGCTAAAGGCGAAGGAGAATTTCCGGGCAACCGTCAAAATCGGCGGAGCGGCGGAAGCCCCGTATTATGTGCTGGGAAAGACTACGCTCGAGGAGTGGGAGAGGATTCGCACGGGACCAGTTGCCGTTCCTTTTGCCGAGTTTCAGGGAGAACGTATTATCCTGACGGTGCCCTCGGATATGATCCGCCAAGTGACCGACCCGGAAGAATTGATGCGGACCTGGGATGAAATCTACGACAGTTATGATGAACTCGTCGGACTTGATCCGGACAGGGCGATGCCTCATACCGCCCATCAATTGAACCGCCGTTACGTCGCTGACGGACAGATCTCTTCCGGGGCGATGCATGCGGGATATCCCATCATGATGCCGTTCAGTTATGCGGCCAACCTGCTGGATGTCGATTATATTAAAACAAGCGCTTGGGGCTTCTGGCATGAACTTGGGCACGAATACCAGCAGAGGACATGGACGTGGGGCGATGTCGGGGAAGTCACCGTAAACCTGTTCTCTCTATACACCCAAGAGAAGTACGGCAATACCTCCGAACTGCTGAAAGTCGGGAATGACGGCAAGGATTACTACGATCGGGGGATCGCATTCGTAGAGAACAATGACCCGGCCAAAAAATACGGCCAAATCGGCAATTATAAAAGACTGGTGATGTTCAAGCAGCTTCAGCTTGCTTACGGCTGGGAATTCTATACCCGGATATTCGAGAAATACCGCGAATTATCTCGGGACGAAATTCAAGGCACGGTGGATACTTTTGCCGTCATAGCTTCTCAAACGGCGGGGGAGGACCTGACTGAATTTTTCGACAAATGGGCAATAGGTCTGACGGAAGACGGAAAAGGAAGGATTGCCTCATTGAATTTGCCTGAGCCGCAAACCCATATTTGGACGTTAAGAGAATAATCATGAAGAAGCCATGCTTTCTTGGTTTAGGAAGCATGGCTTTTTTATTTATGCAATATAGCATATTTTTGTACATGATATTGCATACAAGTGACTTTTTGCATACAATGGAATGGTAAATGATATGTACGTTTAGATACTTCGGATCCACGGGAGGAATTTCATATGTCCAGTCAATCGTTAAGCGCTTTCTTACAGGATAATCTAACAGAACTCAAGCAGCAAGGACTCTATAATACGATCCAGCCTCTTGAAAGTCCGAATGGTCCGCTTATTACCATTCAGGGTCGTGAATTCGTGAATTTATCTTCCAACAACTATCTGGGACTGGCGAATGATGAGCGATTGAAAGAAGCGGCAATCCGGGCTACGGCCGATTTCGGGACCGGCAGCGGTGCCGTTCGCTCCATTAACGGAACGCTTACACTTCATGTAGAGCTGGAGGAGAAGCTTGCTCAGTTCAAGGGAACCGAAGCGGTGCTGACTTATCAGTCCGGTTTCAATTGCAATATGGCGGCGATCTCGGCGGTGATGGGTGCCGGGGATGCGATTTTGTCGGATGAGCTGAACCATGCGTCCATTATTGACGGCTGCCGATTGACCAAGGCGAAGGTTATCCGTTTTAACCATTCGGACATGGATGATTTGCGTTCGAAAGCGCAAGAAGCGAGAGAATCCGGTTTATATAACAAAATTATGGTCATCACTGACGGCGTGTTCTCAATGGACGGCGATATTGCGAAGCTCCCCGAAATCGTGGAGATCGCCGAGACCTATGATCTGATCACTTATGTGGACGATGCGCATGGCTCAGGTGTTCTTGGCGACGGAGCAGGCACCGTGAAGCATTTTGGATTGTCGGAGCGAGTGGATATCCAGATCGGCACGCTGTCCAAAGCGGTTGGCGTTGTCGGCGGGTATGTTGCCGGATCACGGGATCTGGTCGATTGGCTCAAGGTCCGCAGCCGGCCGTTCCTGTTCTCCACGGCGCTCCCTCCAGGTACCGTGGCCGCTTGCATTACCGCCATCGACATTCTGCAGAACAGCAAAGACCTGCAAATGAAGCTGTGGGAGAACACCCGTTATCTGCAGGAAGGCCTTAAGCGTCTTGGCTATTCCGTCGGCCGTACGGAAACGCCGATTACGCCTTGCATTATTGGAGATGAAGCAACCACCCAGAAATTCAGCACCCGATTGTATGAAGAAGGCGTGTATGCCAAATCGATCGTGTTCCCGACGGTGCCAAAAGGCACGGGAAGAGTTCGGAACATGCCTACAGCCATGCATACGAAGGAGATGCTGGACCGCGCACTTTCCGCATATGAAACCATCGGACGCGAGCTGGGTCTGATCTAATAAGGGGGCACAAGTGATGAAACGAATTATGGTAACCGGTGCGCTCGGGCAGATTGGCTCAGACCTGGTGGCGAAATTGCGGCAGGTTTATGGCGAAGAAGCTGTTCTTGCAACGGACATTCGCCAAATCCATCATGAGACGATGCAATCAGGACCGTTCCGAACACTGGATGTAACCGACCACCAAGCTTTCCATGAAGCAGCTAAAGAACACCGCGCGGATACGATTATCCATCTTGCAGCCCTGCTGTCCGCCAAGGCAGAATCCAATCCCGCACTGGCTTGGAACTTGAACATGGGCGGTTTGTTAAGCGGGCTCGAGACGGCACGGGCATTATCCTGCCAGTTCTTTACACCGAGCTCTATCGCAGCATTCGGGGCAGACACTCCGAAAAGAGCAACGCCGCAAGACACGCTGCAGCGCCCGTTAACGATGTATGGAGTCAGCAAGGTTTCCGGCGAGCTGTTGTGTGACTACTATTACCATAAATTCGGAGTGGATACTCGCGGATTGCGCTTTCCAGGGCTGATTTCCCACTCCGCGCCTCCAGGCGGGGGAACGACGGATTATGCGGTTGAGATGTATGTAGACGCCATCCGCAGCGGCAGCTATACTTCCTATATTGATAAAGGGACCTACCTTGACATGATGTACATGCCGGATGCGATCTCCGCAATCATTGCATTGATGGAAGCGGATCCGGCTAAGCTGAAGCACCGTAATGCCTTTAATGTCACGGCGATGAGCGTCGACCCTGAGGGGATTGCGGCCAGCATCCGCCGCCATATACCGGATTTCAGCCTTGACTATGACGTGGATCCCGTCCGTCAAGCGATTGCAAACGAATGGCCGGATTCTATCGACGCAACTGCGGCACGCGAAGAATGGGGATTTGATGTACAATATGATTTGAACCATATGACCGATGATATGGTGTCAAAGCTTATGGAGAAGCCGCAAGCGGATCAGAGCAAGATCAGTTAACGGCTTCGCTTCAGAAGGAGGATATGGTTACACTTGGAACCCATTCATAAAAAAGTAGGGAGAAATCTGCAAGCTATCCGTAAATCACGGGGCCTCAGCCTCGATAACGTAGCCGAGTTGACCGGCGTAAGCAAAGCCATGCTGGGACAGATCGAGCGGGGGGATTCCAACCCGACGATTTCGGTATTGTGGCGCATCGTCAGCGGCCTCGGCATTTCATTCACCACGCTGATCGAAGAGGCGGAAACCGAAGTAACCGTGGTATCCCCGGAGGACGTGGAGCCTTTTCACGAGGCCGAAGGCGCGTATCGGGTATACCCTTTGTTCTCCTACAACCTGCGCACCAAATTCGAGTCCTATATGGTCATCATGGATCCCGGCTGTGACCATGGTTCAGAAGCGCATAATGATGGAGTGGAGGAATATATTTTTGTGCATCAGGGAGAGCTGGAGCTGTGGCGCGAAGACGAAAGCTACACCGTTCCTGCCGGAAGCTCTGTGCATTTCTCCGCTAACCGGCCTCATCGGTACGTTAACCCTGGGAATGAAACCACGAAATTTTACACGATTATATTCTATGCGGATGCCGCAGCCAGAGGATGATCTTGATAAACAGCTGCACTTATTGATTACCGACAACCAAATATTAAAAAAAGTTAGTGCCGTCCGGAAAAAATACAGTCCGATCTTAAATATCGACTGTATGGTGTTCCGGGCGGCCGTTTTATATTTAGGACGCAGGGAAAAAGGAAACTGGAGGAGAGGGGGAGGTGAAACGGAAGTACTTCGTTTCTCGTTGCTATTACGAAATCATCGACAAAGGAGTTGACCGATTGATGGGTTTCCACACCAAAAAGTGGTTGAAGCTGTTATTGGCGGTTGCCTGCACCCTTGTAGCCGTTCCGCCGTCAGGGAAGACACTGATGGCGGCGGATGGAATGACGGAGCAGGCTGACGTTCATGTATTAGGCACGAATACCGCAGCGAGCATGGCAACCCAGCATGATCTTGATGTAATCTATAAGGATTTGTCCGGTTATCCGACGGTATCGGCCACCTATAACGGCGGAGTCGCGGCCATCGGAGATCAAGCCTTCGTTCTGGCGGTCAACCCGGACACAACGCCGATTCTTGCAGCGGCTCGCTACGGAAAAGGCAAAGTCGTTGTTGCAGGCGATGACTCCTATTTCAAATTCACCTCCGACATCACCGATGAGCGGAAGACGGTGGCACGCAACATCCTCCTGTGGTTAACGGAGGACTCCGAGACGTTGACCTATCAGGAGGCGTTGGAAGGTAAGGGTCGATTGCCCATGTTGTCGGCAACCTGGAAGAATTATTTCATCGAAACCGATGTGCCTATCGATCTGGTTCGGTTGGACCAATTCACGGAGGAGCACCTGGATCCGGCCCGTTACCCCGTAGCTTATGTTGACGGGACGCTGAAGGATAGCGAGGTCGATGCCGTCGAGCATTACGTCGCGCAAGGAGGTCATGTCGTTGTCCCCTTAAAAGGATGGGTGATGGAGCAATATCCGCATGTCTTCCTCGGGAATGAATATCAGGGCCGTTCGGGCAGGCTCAGTGAAGATTTCCCGGTGCAGCGCCTATTGAACCGGATGGGTCTTGGTCTGATGAACAATACGGCGTCGACTCGAACGGAAACCTTGCCCACATTGACACCGGAGCAATCCGCCAATTACCATTCGCTAAAGCTGCTGGAGCAGGCCGAGGCGATTGAGGCTGGAACGCTGTCACCGGATCAGGTGAACGTCGGACGGCCTGGCGCCGGCGCTGACAAGAAGCTGCAAGTCATCGCTTCGGTGACCGGCGGAACCGTCAGCAGCATCACCCCGCAAAGCCCGCTATATGCTGTGATCGAGCAGGATGCCAGCGATTTGGAGTCCCAGCTTACGTTTCCGCTCGACCGTTCCAAAGCGCCCTATACCAGCGCATTGTTAGCTTTTCAATTGGGACGGATCGGCAATGACCTGACGGCCCCCAAATCCCCTTATGCCGATCAATTTCCCGGAACCGTCCCGGCGGACGCACCGCGAGTGTCGGGACAATCCGTTCACGTGAATTTTGATTATTCAACCTTTGACTATTTGCGCCAAGGGACGGTTCCGAAGAATTGGATCAGCACGGGGTTATACGCACCGGCCGGAGAATGGGTAACGATTCATGTTCCTGAAGGCACCCAGAATTTGGATGTGCAGGTAGGGGCTCACACGGATAATTTGACAAGTAAAACGGAATGGGAGCGACCTCCGGTCATCACGCAGCGAAAGCCGCTCCTTCCGGGCGAGAATCGGATCCGCAGTCCTTATGGCGGCTTGATTTACCTGATTCCGACCAAGCCGCAGCCGGGCGTTGCGAAGGATATTGAAATCAGCGGCGGCGTTCGCGCTCCGTATTATATCCTTGGCGAGACCTCTTCGGCTGAATGGGAAGACACGATTCGGCATCATCCCGCTCCATGGGCAGAGCTTCAGGGACGCAGAGCGATCTTGACGCTTCCGTCCGAGTATATCAGGCAGCTGGAAGATCCGCAGCAATTAGTGGAGAAGTGGGACGCGATCGTAGACTACACCGAGGAAGTCGCGGGGCTTTCCCCGGATCAACCGCTGCCGCACAAAAGCATAAACCTTCCGTTCCGTTACGTTGCGGATCGACAGATTAGTGCGGGTTATATGCATGCCGGCTATCCGATTATGTTCCACATCGATCCTTCGGCGGGCCACGCCGTGGACATATCCCGAGTTACACAGGGAGGATGGGGCTTCTGGCACGAGACGGGCCACGAATATCAGCAAGGAGCGTGGAACTGGAACGTAACGGGCGAAATCACCGTTAATATATACTCCTTATACGTTCAAGAGAAATTCGGCAACAGCAGCAACTTATTGATTCGCAACGCGGATGGAAAGGATTTCTATGACTTAGCGTTTGAATATATCGAAAGCGATCTTCCGGGCAAGTCGTTCGGCACCTCGGGCCAGCTGGATCTCTTCGGCTATCTCGTAATGTTCCGCCAGCTTTCCCTGGCTTACGGATGGGACTTTTATGCTGAGCTTCATAAGGCGTACCGGGAGCTGCCGGCATCCCAGCTGCCAGCGACAAACCAGGAAGAGATCGATACGTTTGTCATCATGGCCTCGAAAACCGCAGGCGAGAACCTGACGGAGTTCTTCGATAAATGGGCGCTTCCGTATTCTAAGGCTGAGGTTCAATCCCGCATCGCCGCCTTGAACTTGCCCTTACCTTCGAAGGAGCTTTGGCGCATAAGGGAGACGCACGCGTTAAATGATCCTCCCGAGATCAAGGCCGATCAGGATTCCGAGTGGAGCCGCGAATCGGTGAAGGTCACCATCGCTATGACACCGGAGGCTGAAGCGGCAGGCATGCGAAACCAGTACAAAATGGGCTCCAATGGCAAATGGACCGATTACACGGCTCCCATAATTGTAGAAACGGAAGGTCAGACCATGATATACGCTCGGGCAGCTGCCCTGTCTGGAGTGACAAGTAATGAAGCGATTAAGATGGTGAAGATCGACCGAAGCGGACCGGAAGTCACGGCAAACGTGACCCAGGCCGTATACCAAACCGAACGTTTCACCATGTCACCTCACATCACGGACGCATTAAGCGGCGTATCCGGAATCATCTTGGAACTGGATGGCATGGAAGCTCCAGAAACGCTGGTTAGAGAGCCGTTAACGCTGACAGCCGGACCGCACAACCTTCGCATAACGGCAGAAGATGCAGCCGGGAATATCACGGTTCGCGAATACTCATTCGAGGTTGTTGTCGATCAGGAACAGCTCGACGAGATCGTAAGAGCAGGGGAAGAGAGAGGCTGGATCGATAATCACGGCATCACGCAAAGCTTATTGGCCAAAATCGCGAATCTCCAGCAGCATTCGCCTGGAAGCGAAGCAGCTGAGGATGCAATCACTTCGCTGGAGAATGCCATTAAGGCGCAGCAGGGCAAGCATCTCGATTTGGGCTTCGCGGAGCTGCTTCTTGGAGACATAGACTACATCCGAAGCCGCAGCTCGGCTTCCTAGCAGCTAACGGAATGAAGGGCGGCCAAAATGGCCGCCCTTCATTTCTGTATGGCCATCCATCATGAAATAAGTCAGTCCAAGATTAAATATAGACAATGTACTGCCTTAAAAATATATTGCACAATTAGAAAACACGGCAGTGTTCAATCGCCAAAATGTTCAGTAAGGTGGTGCTTAACAAACCAGAAGTTCACACAACAAGCAAAGGAAAAGGGAGGCAAATGATAATGAAGGTCAACAGGTTTAAAGTATTCTGGATTGTTTTGCTCGCTGTCACCATGGCCATTACGGCGGCAGGCTGCGGCGGACCTGCCAAGGAACAACCGGAGGTAGCGTCGGACCCGGAAGCCCCACCGGTTCTATCGGAGCTGACGTATTGGGTGCAAATCGTTAGCCAGGTGTCCGCTACGATGAAGAGTTATAACGAAATCGAGGCGTATAAGGAGCTGGAGAGGATCACCGGGGTGAAAGTGGATTTTCAGCATCCTCCCCAGGGCCAGCAGGCGACGGAGCAGTTCAACCTTATGATGACCTCGGATAAACTCCCGGATGTGATTGAATATTCATGGGCCGGTTATCCGGGTGGACCGGAGAAGGCGATCAAAGACGGCAAAATCATCAAACTCAATGATTTGATCGACCAATATGCCCCGAACTTTAAAAAGGTGCTCGAGGAGCATCCGGAGTGGAAGAAGGAAATTACGACCGATGACGGCAGCATCTACGTGTTCCCGTTTCTGCGCACCGACGACAAGCTTAAGGTGTTTCTCGGACCGACGATCCGGCAGGATTGGCTCGATAAGCTGGGGCTGTCGATGCCGACCACGGTTGATGAATGGTACAACGTATTGAAGGCTTTTAAGGAGCAAGATCCGAACGGCAATGGCAAGGCGGATGAGATTCCCCTGTATCTGACGAAAGGAGATGTCGATACAACGACCGCTTTTCTCGGGGCATGGGGTATTAATGCCGGGTTTTACCAAGAGGAAGGTCAGGTTAAATACGGCCCGACGGACCCGAGGTTCAAGGAGTTCCTGACGCTGATGAACCAGTGGTACAAGGAAGGCTTGCTTGATCAAGACTTTGCGACGACCGATGAGAAAATGCTGGAGGCCAAAATTACGGGCGGGCAGATCGGATCGGCGGTGTTATACACCGGCAGCGGGATCGGCAAGTATGGCACGCTCATGAAGGAAAAAGATCCGAACTTCAGACTGGTGGCAGCCCCTTACCCTGTGATGAACCAAGGTGACAAGCAAATCTGGGGATATAAGGACCATGCGTTTAACGGAATCGGGGCAGCGGTCACCACCAGCAACAAAAACCCGATTGAAACGGTGAAGTGGCTGGATTACGGCTATTCCGAGGAAGGCACCTTGTTGTTTAACTTCGGAAAAGAGGGCGTCAGCTATGCAATGAAGGACGGAAAGCCGATGTTTAAGCCCGAAGTATTGAAGGACCCCTCCGGACTGCCGGTGATCCAGTCCATGTCCAAGCATAACCGCGCAACCTTTAGCGGGCCGTTCATGCTTGATATTCGGTTCGATCAACAATACACGACCGAGCCGGATCAGCTGGAGTCCAAGATCATCTGGGCAGAGCCGACCATGGAGAAGAAAATGCCGCGCACAACGCCGACCCAATCCGAGAGCAGCCGCTACGCTTCCATCATGACGGACATCAACACGTACAAGGACGAGATGTACTTGAAGTTCGTCATGGGCGCCGAGCCGTTGGATCAGTTTGACAAGTATGTGAAAACCATTGAATCCATGGGTCTTGCCGAAGCTCTGGAAATACAGCAGAAAGCCTTGGAGCGGTACGGTAAACGATAAAGGATAAACGGTAAACGTCCTGGAGCGGCGAGAACATGCAGACTCCGCCGCTCTTGGCGCCATATAAATTGATTTGGAGGGAGGGATTCGATTGTCATCAACCGAGAAGTATCCCTTCGAGCATCGCAAAGGGAAATGGACAACGATTGCGAACGATTTGAAACGGAACAAATACGTCTACATACTGGCGCTTCCCGTCATTCTATACTATGCCGTCTTCCACTATGGACCGATGTACGGTCTGTTGATGGCTTTCAAAGATTTCAGCATTGCTGACGGCATTTGGGGAAGCGAGTGGGTCGGATTTGAGCATTTCCGCAATTTTTTTAACAGCTATTATTTCGAACGCCTTCTGCGCAATACCGTGCTGATCAATGTCTATGAGCTCATCTTCGCGTTTCCGGCACCGATTATCCTTGCCCTGCTGCTGAACGAAATCCGCAGCCGGCTGTTTAAGCGTACGGTTCAGACGATATCGTATTTGCCGCATTTCGTATCCATCGTCGTCGTGACTGGGATCATGTTCGATTTCCTTGCAAGAGATGGCTTGGTGAATCAGATTCTGGGCTTTTTCGGCATCGAATCGATTCCGTTCATGAGCGAGGCCAGCTGGTTCCGTACGATATATGTCGGCTCCGGCATTTGGCAAGGTGTAGGCTGGGGTTCGATCATTTATCTTGCCGCCATCGCCACGATTGATCCGACCCTGTACGAGGCGGCCAAGATGGACGGCGCAGGCCGCTGGAAACAGATGCTGCACATCACGCTGCCTGGCATGCTGCCGACGATCATCATCATTTTCATTCTCAATATGGGCTCCATGCTTAGCGTTGGCAGCGAAAAAGTATTGCTGATGTACAGCCCGCTTACTTATGAAACGGCAGACGTGATCTCGACCTTTGTCTACAGGAGAGGGGTTCTGGAGACAGATTACGGCTTTACGACCGCCGTTGGTTTATTCAATGCGGTGGTCAGCTTTATCCTGCTTGTACTCGCGAACTCGATCAGCAAGCGGGTCAGCGAGCATAAACTGTGGTAGAGAGGGGGGCATCCATGGCTAACAAACGATCCGCAGGCGAGATAACCTTCGTCTGTCTGAATGCGTTGATCCTGACGGGCCTCTGCTTCGTCACCTTATATCCGTTCGTGTATGTTGCCTTCGCTTCGTTCAGCGATCCGGCTTCATTGGCCCAGCATCGGGGGCTGCTGTTCGCGCCGCTTGATATTAACTTCGAAGCCTATAAGGCGGTGTTTAACAATCCGATGATTACGACGGGATATCGGAACACGCTGATCTACGTCGTGGCGGGAACGGCCATCAATCTGGTAGCCACGGCGATCGGCGCATATGTGCTGTCCCGCAGAAATTTGTACTTCAAAAATGTCCTGATGATGCTGATCGTCATCACCATGTTTTTCGGCGGCGGACTGATTCCGACTTATCTGCTGATCAATAACCTGGGGATGCTGAACACGATCTGGGCGATGCTGATCCCCGGGATGATCGGGACGTTCAATATGATCATTATGCGGACTGCCTTTCAGTCCGTTCCGATAAGTCTTGAGGAATCGGCGAAAATCGACGGGGCGAACGATCTGATCATTCTGTTCCGGATCATTATTCCGCTGTCCATGCCCGTTATCGCCGTCATGATTCTATGGTATGCCGTGGGACACTGGAATTCATATTTCGGAGCGCTCATCTATCTGAGGGATCGGGAGCTATTTCCGCTCCAGCTCGTGCTCCGGGAAATTCTCATAACCAATACAACCGACAGCATGATGACGGAGGCCTCGGGAGACCGGATGGCGATCGCGGACACCATTAAATATGCAACGATTATCGTGTCCACGCTGCCGATACTGCTTCTGTATCCGTTTTTGCAAAAATATTTCGTCAAAGGCGTTTTGATCGGCGCTATTAAGGAATAGGAGGAGAACGATGGCTGACTCATTAGATATCGTAACGGAAAGCAAGAGCCGGATGCAGTGGTGGAGGGATGCCAAATTCGGGATGTTCATCCACTGGGGGGTATATTCGCTGCTCGGTAAAGGGGAGTGGGTCATGTATGCCAACAAAATTCCGGTAAAGGAATATGAGAAACTCGCCAAGGAATTTAATCCGACGCAGTTTGATGCCAAGTCTTGGGTCAATTGCGCCAAAAGGGCAGGCATGAAATATATCGTCATCACAGCCAAACATCACGATGGCTTCGCCATGTACCATTCACGGACGGACCCGTTCAATATCGTGGATGCTTCTCCATTCGGCCGGGATCCGTTGAAGGAATTATCCGAGGCTTGCAGGGAGGAAGGAATCCGGCTCTGCTTTTACTATTCCCATGTCATTGATTGGCATCATCCGCATGCGCTTCACGATACGTTTAACAATCTATGGGACTATGAGCTGGAGAAGAAGGCGTTCTTTCGTTACTGGAACCATAAAGCGAAGGGACAGGTGCGTGAGCTGCTGACGGAATATGGTCCGGTCGGGCTGCTCTGGTTCGACACGTCCGGGGGATTGTCGAAGAAGGAGAGCGAAGCGATGGTAAACATGATCCGCGAGCTCCAGCCCGATTGCCTGATTAACAGCAGGGTGAGCCATTGGCCTGATTTCGGTGACTACCAATCCAAGGGGGACAACGAAATCCCGATGCAAGGCGAGGAAACGCGGGAATGGGAGACGCCGATGACCCTAAATCAATCGTGGGGGTACAGCACCAAGGATCAAGTGTGGAAGCCCACGGATGCTCTGATCCGAAAGTTGGTGCATATCGTAAGCAAGGGAGGGAACCTGTTGCTCAATGTCGGCCCTACGGAAACAGGCATCATTCCGGAAAAATCCGCTCTACGCCTGGAGGAAGTCGGCGAATGGCTTGCGCGAAATGGAGAGGCGGTCTACGGCACAAGCGCAAGCCCGTTCCCTTATGAGCTGGAATGGGGAGCGGTTACGTTAAAAGGAGATACGCTCTTCCTACATGTGTACAATCGCTATTGGCCTGCGGAAGAATTGGTATTGAACGGTGTAAGAAATACGGTTAAAAAAGCTTACCTGCTCGCGGACACCGGCGCATGTCTTTCTGTGCACCAGAGCTATCGGCCGGAAACGGACCACCACGAGATGCGGATTCGATTGCCTGAACTTCCCCCCGAAGACCATGTATCGGTTATTGCATTGGAGCTTGAGGGCAGGATCGATGTAGATCAGGGTTTTATCCAACAGGCGAGCGGCGCTGTTAAGTTGGATCTTGTACTGTCGGAAATAACGAAAGGCAACGGGATGAACGAGGCCCGGTGGACCTTCAAGGCAGCGTCGTCCGGCCTGTATGAAGTTACACTCGTCAACTTCAAAAAATCCGATGCCGTCTGGGAACAGGAATATGATCACGAAGTCACCGTACGGGCAGCAGGACAGACGATTGCTTGTATTCCCCGAGAGGATAAAGTCGTCGGCGACTCCATTTCTTGTCAGCATCCGTACACCGAGATTCATTCATCGATCGGCCGGATCGTTATAGAGAATCCGGGCACGTATGCATTGACCTTATCGAGCAAGCTTGCGAAGCCGAAACCTTTTGGACCGGAAATTTGGCAGGCGGCTGCCGTGAAGCTTCGTTCCTTGCGATTAGTTCAGGTGCTTTAAATACCCCGATGTATCCAAAATTTAAACATATCTTGTAACGGGGCGCTTCTCTCTTGGGTGACCGAATTGATTAAAGGGTTTGCTAGTCCGTTTGGCGAAGGATTCAAGAAATAGGTTTCCATACATTTTCTTGGAGGAATGCGACATGATCTCGATACCCGGCCTTCTTCCCGGCAAGCGAAAGAGCAGCCGGGGACGCGTCTTGAAAACCATGATCGTTTCGTATATGCTCATCCTTTTGTTGCCTATGACCGTGGGGCTTTTTCTATATGGACGGGTGGAAAACGTGATGGAAAACAATGCGGAGCGGTCAAATTCGGCGATGCTGGAGCAGCTGCGGCTTTCCGTGGACAGCAAGCTTAAAGAAGTGGATATCTTGGCTAAGCAAATCATGTTTAACTCGAAACTAACTTATTTGCTGAATCTTGATCGGCATGATCAAGGAGGGGCGTACCGCCAGGTAGAATTCGTCCGCGATTACTTAAATCGCTATCAATCTTTTGTAAGCGGATTCGTGAAGGACTACTATGTTCATTTGCAGGCCGGAGACGTCATCCTAAAGCCTGGATTGCGGACGGATGCCAGAACCTTTTACGACAAGTATTACCGGTTTGAGCATATGGACTTTGAAACATGGAAGCGGACGATGCTTGGCAGCTACCACAACAAGGCATTCCTGCCCTCCGATGTGCTGCTGCAGAACCCGAACCAAGGAAATGGCAACCCGGCGGATGTGGTTACCTATGCGCAATCCCTTCCGCTTCATGACGTGTCCAATATCCGCGGAACGCTGGTTATTATGATCGATGGACAGCAGCTTCAAGAGATGTTCCGCCAAATCGAGTCCGCCAACGACAGCGAGATTTATATCCTCGATAAGGAACGGGGCGTGATTGCAAGCTCATCGGACTCGGGGCTGTCCGCACAGGTGACAAAAAGACTAGCCGGTCCATCGGGATTGTTCAAGACAGCATTAAATGGCACGGACAGCATGGTAACCTTTACGGAATCCAAGGAGGCCGGTTGGCAATATGTGTCCGTCATGCCGATGGGCAGTGTTATGGAAAGAGTAGCACAACTGAAGAGAATGGCGCTGACGGTGTTTGTCGCATCGCTTGTCGCAGGAGCGGCCGTTGCTTGTTGGTTTGCATACCGACAATACAGCCCCGTCAAACGTGTGGTGGATGCTATTCTTCAAGGAAAGCCGATTCAGGATAAGCCGGCCGCGAACGAATATGATTTCATATTGCAAACGATCGAGGGATCGCTCGTAGAGCAGCGGCATCTGAGGGAGCGACTGTTCAGGCAGACGCCCGTCATCCGCGCTGATTTCCTGTCAAGGCTCATTCGGGGGTACATCGATCCAGATCATGCGGGGGAGCAAGGGGGTCCGACATTAGCGACCATGGGCATCCACTTCGAGTCCGACAAGTTTGCCGTAATCATTGTTCAAGCCGTGGATATTACAAGGCTGTCGCCGGAGCCATCCGAGCAAGGTTGGACGCAAATTCGGTTCATTATATCGAATATCGGCACGGACATTGCGAATTCGGGTCACCAGGGCTTCGCCGTCGATATGGAACGCGACCGGGTAGCGATCCTGGTTAATTTCCATCCGGTTGAGGAGGCGGAAGCCGAGCTCTTCCTTCATGAGATTGCAGAGCGATTGCTCCGGGTACTGGAGGACCGTTTCCATATTTCCGTGACGATTGCCGTCAGCAGCGTGCGCACAGGAAACGGAACGATCGGCAGCGCTTATCTGGAAGCCATGGCCGCCCTGGATTACCGTATGTTCAGCGGCAGAAATTCCATCATTCACTTCGGGCATGTACGGGACATCAAGCATCATTATTACTATCCGATCGAATTCGAGACGCAGCTTGTCAACCATGTGAGAAGCGGCGATACGGAAAATGTCGCAAAGCTGCTGGACAATATTTATGCGATGAATTTTAATTCGTCGGGGATGACCCCGGAACTGGGAAGATGCTTGTACTTCAATATCATCAGCACCTTTTTGAAAATACTGAACTTGACGAACACGGATCATGAAAGCCTGCTGGGCCCGAGCTTCGATCCCGTAAAGCACATATTCGGTTGTTCCACAAGTGATGAAATGCAAGCCGAGACCAAGCGGTTATATGACAAACTGGCTTGTCTCTTTCATACGGATCACAGCGATCACAGCATCCGATTGCAGCAGGATATGATGGCATTCATCGACAGGAATTTAACCGATTATAATTTGGGACTTGGCATGATTGCCGACCATTTCGGCATGACGCCGCAGTATATCTCAAGTTTCTTCAAGAAGATGAATCGATGCAATATCACCGACTATATTACCCGTGCGAGGATTGAGAAGGCGAAGGCATTGATGGAGCAATCGGAACTGACCAATGCGCAGCTGGCCCAACTGGTCGGCTATACCAATGATGTTGTGTTCATCCGGGCATTCAAGAAATTGGAGGGGGTCACCCCTGGCAAATATCGGGTGAGCGCAAGCGGGCAGTAACGCTTACAAGCAGAACGAATTGCAGGCGATTATTCGCGAATGCTGCTCAGATTTGTTAAATATACGAACAAAAAGCACCCGATTCCTTCAGGTGCTTTTTGGCGTGCCACCGCTTCGATGACGGTTTCTATCCAAACTTATAACAGCAGCTTCTCGGCATGGATTACTCCAGGCTTTTGCTCAATTTGACAATCTGGTCCCAGCCCTCGTCGATGCTGAGTTTACCGAACATGATCGACTGCGTGATGTTGTCGTATTCCTTCGTGAAGTTGGCCCAGCCGCCCTTATTCCCGGGGCCGGGGTCAAACGCGGCGCCGTCCTTGGACACCTCGTTGATCAGCCCCAGGGAGCTTTTATCGACGTCCGTAAATTTGGGCTGGAGCGCATCGGCTACGGTTTTGTTGACAGGAATCCCCCGCGAAGTGCCCAAGATCGCACCGGCTTCCTCGCTGTTGACGAACCAGTCGATGAATTTCTTCGCTTCCTCTTTATATTGGCTGTTGGGGCTGACGCTCCAATACATGGAGGCTTTCAGCCAGCCGCCCGCCTGCGTTCCCCTCGGCTGGGTCGTTAACGACATCGCGCCGGGTTTTAACGCATCCGTTCCGCCGAATTCCGCGGCATGCGCGCCCCGCAGCAGAATCTTTTCCTGGATGAGCAGGTCCATTTGCGCGTCCTGCGCTTTATCCGATACCGTTACGTCAGGCGGTGTCACGAGGTTGTCCTTGCGCAGATCCGCCCATTTGTTCATCCAATCCTTCCAGGTAGCCTCGTCATAATGGAATTTTCCGTCCTTGCTCATGGAGAATCCTTTGCCCATGCTTAGCTGATACGACATGTAGAACGCGCCGTCCGCGGTGAGGTCCCGCGTGAGGTATTGGTCCTTGGCCAGCTTCGGCTTCAGGTCGCGCGCCATGGCGAAAAATTCGTCCCATGTCTTCGGCGGCTGAACGCCGAGGCTGTCCATCATCGTCTTGTTGTACACCATGCCCCAGGCGTTGTTGCCGAGCGGCATCGCGTACAGTTTGTCCTGGTAGGTGCCTGTCTCGAGCAGCGCCTTATCGATATGGTCCGCCGGAATGGAGGAGAGATCCTCCAGCCGACCGCTGGACGCCCAATCGTTGAACCAGGCGGCATCCATTTGGAAAATATCCGGCGTGTTTTTCCCCGCGGACTGGGTCGACAGCTTGTCCTGATACCCGTCGAACGACTGATACTCCGGTTCGAACGTGATGCCCGGGTTCTTTTCAGAGTATAAATCAAGCGCTTTCAAAGTTGCGTCATGCCGTGCCTGAGAGCCCCACCACATGATCCGGAGCGTGATGGATTTGCCGTCTCCCGACTCCGCGGATCCGGCTTCTTCCTTCTTGATCCCGCTGCAAGCGGAGAGAACCAGGGACAGTGACAGCACGGCCGCAGCGCCGGCGGCGAGACGGTGCCATGATTTTCTCATTGGATGAACCTCCTTAAGTAACTGATCTTCTTCTTCCACTAACGTACCAAGTCCAGGGCCCTTCTCGTAGGGGACAAAATAACAAATCGTTTCAGTATTTTACGATTATCGAATAAAGGGGGCGAGATGCACAGGCGCCAAGAATAAAGCGGACCGGCGGCTTAGGCTTTGTGGAACTCGGTGGGACTGCGCCCGGTATGCTTTTTGAACAGGGTGGTGAAGTACGGAACATTCCGGTAACCGACCCGCTCGGCGATTTCGGCGATCAGCAGTTTTTTCTCGAGCACCATGCTCTTGGCTCTCTCCATTCGAACCCTAGTCAGATAATCGCCAAAGGTTTCGCCTGTAAACTGGCGGAATAAAGTGCTGAGATAGTTTTTGGAGATATACACCTGGTCGGCCACATCCTGAAGATGGATGTTCTCGGCGTAATGCTCATGAATGTATTGGATGATATAATCGACCGTTTCCTTATGCTTGAGGTTTTCATTCGGTGTGTAACGCGAACAGATTCGCTTCACTTTTTCCGCTACCCACGCTTTCCACTGCTGGGCATCTTCCATTTGTCCGAGCTCCTTGGTCAAGTCCGTCACAGGCAGCTCATCGTCGAGCCGGATGCCGGACTCGTACAGGGTAAAGGAGAGGATGGCGAACAGCTGCGTACCGATGGCAGTAAGCTCATCGGGCTGGAGCTGAGCGGCGCCGTCGTCCTTGCGGAAGAAGTCATCCAGCGCCAGCAGCGCCCTGGGCTCGTCAAAGGTCCGCACGGCGTCGGTCATTTCCTGGAAAAAACGAACAGGGCGTACGTTACGTGGTGCTGTAAGCCGGAAGCCGCCTTCGCTATAAACGTAGACACAGGGATGGGCGACATCCGGTTCGTGCCGCTCGGCGAGTGCTTGAAACGCTTCTTCGGTGGAGTCGGAGATGGCAAGCCAGTCGTCCTTGCGAAGACCGGCACCGATATGCAGCTTGACCCTGAGGAATCGATGCACGGACGAAATGATTCGCCCAGCCAGCGCCAGAACTTCCGCGCGGAACGCCTCTGTCGGCCAGGAGAGAGGCTTATACAGCAGCAGTGCCATATGGTGGCTGTGCAGCTCTAGGAAATAGCTTCGCAGCCCATCCTGACTGGCCAGCTCTTCCACCGTATTGCCTACGGCGAAGCGGAACAGGTGCCAGTCCCGGACGGAGATGCCTTCCATGCGTCCCTGGCGCTTGATTTCTAAGGCCAGCATCATGAATTGGGCATTCTTCCAACCGAGCCGCTCCAGCATACGGGAGGGATCCGTCAGCGGGGAGGAGGTCCCTCCGATGAGGATGGATTTGACCCATTCCCTTTCCAGATACGGCTCATACTCCATGAGTTGGTTTTGAAGCTCCCGCTCTCTGTTTTCCAGCGCACGGCGCTCCGCAAGCTCGCGGGTAACACGCTGCAGCACCTCGCGGATCGTGGTTGGTGAGGCCGGCTTGGGCAAATAATCGTCAACCTGAAGCCGAAGCGCCTTACGAGCGTAATCAAAATCCGAGTACCCGCTTAAAATGATGATTTTGCCGGCGTACTGCTGCTTACGGAGCTGTTCGATCATGTCGAGACCGTTCATCACCGGCATATAAATATCCGTGATGACGATGTCGGGTTGGCTTGCTTCAATCAGCCGCAGTCCTTCTTCACCATCCATGGCCTCCAAGACGAGCCGAACTCCGAGCTGCTCCCAGGGAATCAGCCGGGACATGCCGCCGAGCACTTGGCGATCGTCATCCACGATAGCGATGGTCCACATGGTTTTCTCCCCCTTCCTGATCCCACTGCTGATTTAGCCTTGGCCAATAGATTTCCGCTTCGGTGCCCGGCGCATCGGTACGGTTTCGAAGCGAAACGCCAAAGGGCGGACCGAAATAAACCTGAATGCGCTCCGTCACGTTGCGGATGCCATATCCGCCCGTCGGATGGCGTTTGCGCGTTTTCCAGTCGGCACTCAGCCCGATGCCGTCGTCCCGAATCCGAATCCGGATGCCTCGGTCCTCTTCCGCGCAAGTCAGATGGATCCGGCCCTGGTCTCTGCCATGAAAACCGTGCATAACGGCATTTTCCACAAAGGGCTGCAGGGTCAGTTTCGGAATCATCACCTGCCGCAAATTCTCCGGGCAATCGAATTGCCATTCCAATCCTTCGCCCCACTTGAACTGTTGGATTTTCAGATAGCAATCCACGTGCAGAAGCTCTTCCTGAATCGGAATCATGGATTCGCCGCCCGACAGCCCGATGCGGAACATCTGCCCCATCAGCTCAAGTACGTGGCTGATCTTCTCCTGGCCGGCTTCAAGCGCCATCCAGTTCAGCTGGTCCAGGGTGTTGTAGAGAAAATGGGGGTTGATCATCGCTTGAAGCGCCTTGATCTCCGCTTCGCGCTGCGCTTTATAGTGCTGCTCCAGTGACTCATACAGTGTTTCGATCCGCTCGGTGAGCTTGCGGTAGCCGCTGAACAGGCTGCCGAATTCGTTGCGGTATTCCGTCGGCAGCGGCTGTCCGCGCTTCCCGGGATTGAACGCCTGCATCAGCTGAACCAGCTTCCGAATCGGCCGTGTGAAATTTCGGGATAGGAACAACGTGAAGAACAGGGACAGCAGTATGGCGGCGGCTCCAACCACGGCCATCGTCCACGCGAGGCGGACACTCCCGCTGGTGATTTCCTTCCAGGGGGTAAGCTCCACCAGCATCCAGCTGCCCGGGGACGTCCGTGACCATACGGTGAGCATGTCCTTCTCCGGAAGCGAGCCGGCGGACGCCAACAGCTGATGAGCATGGCCGGTGTCCCCGGTGACCCGCCCCAGGATGGCATTGATTTCCCCGGGGGGCGGAGCGATCCGGGTGTGCATGATCATCCGGCCGCCGGAGTCGAGCAGCAGCCGACTGGCGGAGGAGTTGTCTTCCGTCAGAATTTCCTGCAAAAATTTAACCCGAACATTGATGATCAGAATTCCCCGGTTTACGCCGTCCAGCGTGGTGATTTTACGGACGAAGCTGATCACCTGCTGCTTTCCCTGCGGCGAACCGACCTCGCGCTGGCCGATCCAGAGAAAATCGGATTTGTCGACGGCCGGATACCAGCTCTCCCCGCTGGCCGAGGCCAGCGGGAGGTATTGAATGTTGGCGTTGGGATCGACCTGAAGCGGATCGTTCATATAAATCTGAAAGGAAAACATCGAGCGCGAGCTGTTCAGCATCGGCGCCAAATAATCCCGATTCAGCTCGTCCCTGGCTTTCTTGCGTGCATAATAATCTCCTTTCATCGTGACATAGTTGACCAGAGGCGAGTTGATGGACACGGCTAGCGAGGTTTGCTCCACAGCGCTCATCTGGTCGGTAAGCTGCTTGTTGAGCTGCTGCAGCACCGCCTGCTGGTACATGGAGGCGCTGTCCGCCTGCTCATCCGCCGTAAACCGATAGCTGACAATCATCATAATCGTGATGAGAACCGCGATAAAACCGGCAAAGCTGAAGAAAAAAACGTAATCGATACGGAACGTGCGAAACGGATTCATGCGTTTTCTCCTCCCCTTAAGAAGCCATGAGGACCCTGCATACGCGCTGCTGCCTCAATGTCCATGTTGGCGGAAGCCGGATGCTTGATATCGTCCGGCTTGACCGCTGCCTGAAGAAGAGCTGGAAGAACACGGCACAGTATCCGTTTACCGCTTAGAAACCTAACCTTTCAGCCCGGATGTGGCGATCCCTTCCACGAAATGCTTTTGCGCCAAAAAGAAAATGATCACCGGCGGCAGCACGGAGAGCAGGGATACGGCAAGCAGCTGCCCCCACGGAACGGCCGACTGGGAGTCGATGAACATCCTGAGCGCGAGCGGGACTGTATACTTGTCCACGGTATTCAGATAAATCAGCGGCCCAAAGTATTCGTCCCAGCCCCAAATAAACGAGAAAATCGTAACCGTGATGAGCGCCGGCAGCGTCAGCGGCATGATGATGCGCAGATAAATGCCGAACCAGGTGCAGCCGTCGATTTTTGCTGACTCATCGAGCTCCCGCGGAATGCCGCGGATGAATTGGACAATCAGGAATATAAAGAAGGCTCCGCCCATGGCTGACGGGACGATCAGCGGCAGATAGGTATTGATCCAGTCGAAGGAATGGAACATCGTATACTGCGGGATGAGCGTGACCTGTCCCGGAAGCATCAGGGTCATCAGCAGGATGGAGAACCATAATCCCTTCAGCGGAAAGGTCAGCCTTGCGAAGCCGAAAGCCACCAGGCTGGCTGAAATGACATGAATGATCGTGGTCGCCACGTTGAGCTTAAGGCTGTTCATAAAGAAGCGTGTAAACGTATACTTGGGCAGTGCCATCCAGCCTTCCGTATAATTTTGCCACAACCATACTTTGGGGAACAGAGTGGGTAGACTGATTTCCGGTGTTGATTTGAAGGAGGCGCCGATCCACCACAGAACGGGATAAAACATCACAAAACAGAATGCCATCATCAGCACATGGACCCACCAGTTTTGTTTATTATGAGCACCTGTCATTTGCGACCCTCCGTTTCGGTTTCGTAGAAGACCCAGTATTTGGACGCGATAAAATTAAGCGCCGTGGCGATGCCGATGATAACAAGCAATATCCAGGCCAGGGCCGAGGCGTAGCCCATCTGCAGGGATCCGAAGGCTTTATTGTACAGGAACAGGGCAAACATTTCGGTTGAATTCACCGGTCCTCCATTCGTGACAACAAAAGCCGATGTGAACATCTGGAATGCGTTAATGATGCCCATGATCAGATTAAACAGGATGACCGGGGACAACATGGGCAGGGTAATCCGGATGAACTTGCGGAGCGGCGAGGACCCGTCCACGGAGGCGGCCTCATACAACTCACCAGGGATTTGCTTGAGACCGGCAAGGAAAATAATCATCGATGAACCGAACTGCCAGGCCGTCAGCAGCACCAGGGTGCCGAGGGCGGTGGAGGGGGTGCCGATCCAGTTTTTGGGGGCGATCCCGACCAAAATCACAAGCTGATTAATGAAGCCGTTCAGACCGAAAATATTGCGCCACAGCACCGCCACCGCCAAGCTCCCGCCGATCAGAGAAGGCAGGTAAATGATCGTTCGGTAGAAGGATATGCCCCGGATGTTCCGGTTCAGCAGCAGGGCTACAGCCAGCGCAACCAGCAGTTTAAGAGGCACGGAAGCGATCACGTACAGAAATGTCACCTTCAGCGAGTTGAAGAAGAGCCGGTCGTGAGCGATATCCTGGTAATTCTTAAATCCGATCCAGCGGGCCGGCTCCAGCAGCGAATACTCGGTGAAGGATAAATAGAAAGACTGGATGATGGGCCACAGCTGCAAAATGAGAAAGCCCAGCAGCCAGGGGGCGATGAACAGGTAGCCGGCTAACGGAGCATTCCAGCGCCCTTTGAACGTTTTGGCAACCGCTTTCATATTCTTGTCCAGCTTTGCCTTGCCCGCCGGCTGTGCCGTTTGTGCATTCATGATTAATCACCTCTCGCCTATTGATAGCTTCCATTGTATCCTGATGAAAATCTGGCCTGTAGGCGAAAGATGTACAAATTCTTTCATTATTGAATGATTACGGCAATCTGCAGCTTGCGGTCTACGGAAAGCCGCTTGGCAACGGCATCGACGAATGCTGCATTTG
>NZ_QLYT01000050.1:0-109406 GCF_003269305.1 Paenibacillus sp. MDMC362 | reverse complement strand
GCAAAGACTTTGCCGTTCGCGAAATGACCCGCATCGCCATCCTGATCATCGGTGACTTGCACGTCGTCGACCTTCAGTGTACCCGCTACGTATTCCAGACCCGCTGGAATCACGTCCGAGATGGTCAAGTTGGTTACGAGACTATCTTCGATCGTGTTGTGCGTTTGAATCGTGTATTGCAGCGTGTCTCCGACTTCCGGATGTGCGGCGTCGGTATTGCCGGTAGCTTTTTCAAACAGCTCCGCTGTTTTCGTGGACTCCAGCGAAGTTTCACGCGGATAAACCTCAACCATTTGCTCCGGCGTGCTCGGTGTGGTGACATTGTCGCCATCTACCTCAGCCACATTGCGGATGTCATTGCCGGCTTGCCCTGGCCGCACTTTGACCTGGAACGTCACCTTGTGCCACCCGGTACCGGTCACATCTCCGAACTGACCGAAGATTTTACCGTTAACGAAATGGCCCTTATCGCCATCCTGGTCATCGGTGACTTGCACGTCGTTGACCTTCAGTGTACCTGCTACGTATTCCAGACCCGCCGGAATCACGTCCGAGATGGTCAAGTTAGTTACCAGACTGTCGGAAGCGGTGTTGCGGGTTTGAATTGTGTAGAGCAGCGTGTCCCCGACTTCCGGATGCGCTGCGTCGGTGTTCCCGGTAGCTTTTTCAAACAGTTCAGCTGTTTTATTAGCTTCTAATTTTGGTTCTCTGTACTCTACAGATTTTGTTACTTCATTGGACGGGGTTGTTTTGTCTTCATTTGTGAGTAGGTTTTTATACCCCACATTCGCTTTATTTGAGACGGAGTCGCCCGCACGGTCGGATAATGCTTTGACTTTGAATTGAACCGTTATGCCGTTAGGTAAGTCATTCGTGTTCGGCACATCCCCGAGCCGGATGATCACCTTGCTGCCGTCAAAATGGCCTGCATCTTGGTCAACTGCATCGGTCAAATCACCAGCATTAGGTCCGCTCACGATTTTCATCGATCCCGGAAGGTATTCCGTGCCCGCAGGAATTGCATCCTCGAATACCGTATTGGCGGCAACGTCTCCACCTGCGTTCTTGATGTGGACTTCGTAAGTAATTTCATCCCCGACAAAGGCTTGTCCTGCAGGGGAAACGGACTTTTCGGCTACGACGCACGGCTCGGTTCCAAGGAAAACATCATCAATGAAGTTACCACCGGTGATATTTCCGTTAGCAGACGCTATGGCTTCGAATCCAAATCGTGTTACCGTCTGACCAGCCGGAACGGTATAAGTTCCAGAATAATATTTCCATGCGTCTTTATCGGTTGACATTGTACGAACAGTCGGAAGATCTCCCGGAGCCGTATTGCCTGAACCAATATTTACAGCCATGGTGTCTACGCCGAATCTACCTTTATGAGCTAGGCGCCAATAAATGGTTTGTCCAGGAGTAGTCTCAACATCCTGATATAACGTTGCATTCTCAAAACTATTAATTTCTGCAAACTGCTCACCATGGATTACCTCATGTTTGTTTCCAGCAGGAGTTCCAGGCTCCTCCATTAAGCTCTTAACAAAAATGTCATATCGTCCTGTTGAGTCGGTTGTATGCCATCCCGGCACGTTCTCATCCTGTGGGAATGTATACCCTGGACCTGTAGGGGTCTTCGGATCACCAGGCGTATATGCAGGTTCCTCGAAACTGCCGTTAATTAATGCAACGGGTCTAGTGCAGGCATTAACAACTTCTCTTTCGATAATTTGACTCGTCGTCTCATTCGACTCGGTCGTTTCATCCTTATCTATGAGTAAATTCTTGTAATCAACAGTCGCTTTATTGGTGACCGTCTGGCCAACATGGCTGGATAATGCTTTGACTTTGAATTGAACCGTGATGCCGTCAGGCAAGTCATTGGTATTCCGTAAATCCCCGAGCCTAATGATCACCTTGCTGCCGTCAAAGTGCCCTGCATCTGTATCATCTGCATCGGTTAGATCAACGGCATTGGTCCCGCTCACCATTTTCATGGAGCCTGGAACATACTCCGTGCCCGCTGGAATGGCATCTTCGAATACCGTATTGGCGGCAACGTCTCCACCTGCGTTTTTGATGTTGACTTCGTAAGTAAGCTCATCCCCGACAAATGCCTCTCCAGCAGGGGAAACTGATTTGTCTGCCGTTACGCAAGCTTCAGTACCTAGGAAAACATCGTCCAATAAATTCCCCCAGCGTTGGTCTCCACCAGCTGCATCGATAGAGTTAAAAGCAAATCTTGTTGTTGTTTGGCCTGCTGGTACTGTATAGGAGCCGGAATAATATTTCCACTCCGTATTTCCGGTACTGATTTGCTGGATTACTGGTAGCTGATCTATTGGAACATTTGTTGAACCTATTTGTACAGCCATTGTATCTACACCGAGCCCACCCCTATGAGCTACTCGCCAATAAATCGTTTGGCCCGGCGTCGTTTCAACATCTTGATATAACGCCGATACTTGCTCTGCATTTAACTCTGCGTATTGATTCCCATGAGGTGGGTTAATCTGCATGCCTGCATAAATATACTCATTTTTCATAATTTGAATAAATTTATCAGAGGCCGTTGTTTTCCAACCTGGAACTTCATGCTCCTGAAAATACTGCCATGCATGTTCAGATCCTGGAGAACCAGTATCCCCTGGCATTCTTGCAGGAGGTTCTTCAAAACTTCCATTAATCAAGGCCACTGGTTCTCCACACGCATTAGGCGGTTGCGGAGTCGTTGGAGGAACCGAATCCGATACTTCAACGTTAATCGTAGCTTCGGCAGTGGCGCATTTACCGTCATTGGCGATGACGGTGAAGCTATCGGTACCGATAAAGTCTTGTGCTGGCGTATACGTCCAAGTTCCGTCCGTATTAACCGTCACAGTTCCGTTCTGAGGATCCGTTGCGCCTTTGGCGTACGTCAATGGATCTCCATCCGGGTCCGTGCCGATTACTTGTCCCGAGACCGGCGTATTTACCGCGGTGATTTTTGAATCACCTGGCACAACGGGTGCCTCGTTCACTTTGTAAGTATTATTCGGATTGAGAGTATCAATCGGTGCGTATGCATTCACAAAATACCAGCTGTGGATATCATGCGTCTCGTAATTCGGAGATCCTGTTGATCCCGTAAAACCGGCATGAATCGATTGGCCGCCAAATATCGAACTAAGATCAATGCCATTGACATCTAAAACCTTGCTGGCATTAACCCGATCCGGCGAAGTGCCCAGATATACCTGAACATTCTGAGCTGAACTATTGTAATCGATCCACGTATAGTACTGGGTTCCGTTAGATAATGCATAGTTGGTGTTATTCACCGAATTATATTGGTTCAGATCGGTATACCAGCCTGCTTGATTCACTACGTCTCCATTTACCGCAAGTCCAACGTAGTTTGCAGAAGGATCCTTATAAACATCGTTTTTAAACGTGTCATATTTAACGGCAAAACTCGGACTAATGCCGTAATATCCCAAGCCGCCACCGTTCGTATCCTGACTGGTTGTGCCAGTCTGGAGCGTAAAGGTCAATCCGTCGCTTGCGCCTTGAGCGCTCGGGTTACTCATTTTAAAAGAAAAGGCCGTGCTGAATGAATAATTGTCTCTAGGACACAGCGCAGTATTGTTAAATACGGCTCCGCTTTGTAATGTAGTCGGCGGTGTCAATCGAATAAAATTCTGTCCCTGGGGCACTTGGGCCGATCCATTCTTAGTAAACGATTGAGTGAAAGTATCTTGAGAGAATTCATCAAATTTAAAATTCAGCCAGTTATCCGCAGCCGCCTCAGCCTGTTGAGGGTACAAAGGCAGAAGCTGACCGAACAAAATGATGAAAACAGCCGCCAAATACTTTACACGCCGACTGAATATCGGTTTTCTTTTCATTGTTTCCTCCCTATCTTCAATGGGAAGGCTTTGGAGCCATTCCGATGCTGTCAAATGAATTCATCCGTCGATTAAACCATACATACACTTTCATTTCACGAACCGTGAAAGCTGCTGCATTATGGCGGGTGCGCGGTCAAAGGCACAGTAGTGCTGGTTGCAAGTTAAGAGAAAGACAACTAGCTTCTCGCCTTCATGTTTATACCAAAAATCGCGCACATTCGACGTTTCCACCCCATTCCCTACACAACTAACCTTTTTCAAAAATCCTGCATGATCTCTTTAAGAATCACTTCGCTTGTGTATGTAACGAGGTCTCCTTTTAGCATCATTATGTAACGCGTTAACTGCCATGAAATCAAAACATCAGCCGATGTCCTCGATTCGTTTCAAGCCGTTAGTTGTACAAGGATGATCACCCCTCTCCCTCTGACAGTTAAGCTTGCGAGTTACCATGAAAGGTAAGCCCTTCTGTTGAAACGCTATTCCAAAAAAAGACTTGCCCGCGGTAACCGACTAAGAAAGATATATGGTGTGGGAATACGACATCCTTCTACATATGTCCTTCCCATGCGAAAAAAACAGCCATATTATACCAGTATTGCCCTACGTGCGACCTATCATTTGATTTTGATAATACTAGTTCTCTAAGGTTCTATTTATAAAAAGCATTACTAAAGATACATGTTGAGCTAAACGGACTAAAGGACCATGCATAGCTCAATGAGTCTCAGGCACGATGCTTATTTTGTTGTACAAAAAAGGCCGCGTTTTCTTCGCGGCAGCCTGCTATTTTATTCCCAAACATCACCAAAACATCCTTTCCCTTTATGCTGTTGATCGAGTTTTTCACGTTAGCGAAAAATCATACGGAAACATCTCGGATGAAGTCAAAGGGACGAGTTCGAGCGAATCCCGTTACATCGAAGAAACCTTAGGAACAATAAAAAAGATGACCCCATAGGTGGAGTCATCTTTTTGTTATGACAGCTGATCCAGCAGAATCTTCTGCAGTCACTTCCATTAAAGAATTAGTAGCGGCCGCTATGCCCCGCCAATTACGCTTTAGGCGCCAGCTCCGCAGCCTGACGGATGGCTTCCATCAAGCTTTTCTCATCGGCGATGCCCTGGCCGGCAATGTCGAACGCCGTGCCGTGATCGACACTGGTGCGGATAATCGGAAGGCCAACGGTAATGTTAACGCCTGCGTCCAAGCCGAGCACTTTGACGGGACCATGTCCCTGATCGTGATACATGGCCACTACAATGTCAAAGTCACCGCGTACCGTCCGGAAGAACAGCGTATCGGCCGGCAGCGGGCCTACGACCTCGATTCCTTCCGCCTGCGCCTTTTCGACGCCCGGTATGACTTTCTCTTCCTCTTCGCCATATCCGAACAGTCCGTTCTCGCCCGCATGAGGATTAATTCCGCAAACGGCAATCCGCGGAGCGGCGATGCCGGACTTCTGCAGCGTCTCATGAGCAAGCTTAATGACATGGTATACGCGCTCAGGATTAATCGACCGGACGGCATCGAGGATGCCGACATGGGTCGTCACGTGAATAACCTTCAGATTTGGCGCCGACAGCATCATGGAGTAGTCCGTGGTTCCGGTCAAATCCGCCAGAATCTCCGTATGGCCCGGATATTTGTGACCCCCTTTATGCAGGGCTTCCTTATTCAGCGGAGCGGTGCATATGGCCTGGATTTTATGGTCCTTCGCCAATTCGATGGCTGTCTCCAAAAATTTGAACGCGGCGTGGCCGGCTTCCGGGGCAACTCGTCCAATCGGCAAGTCCGCTGGCAGCAGATCCAGATCAAGCACATGAACCGTGCCAAAACGGTAGTCAACCTGCTCGAGCTCATCGGCAGTAATCGCTTCGATGGTCAAGTCACTGCCCACGAAGGACCTTGCCCGCTCCAGTATCTTCACGTCCCCGATCACAACCGGGTGACTGATATGATACATCTCCTCGTTCATGAGGCTTTTGAGTATAATTTCAGGACCTACGCCTGCGGCGTCTCCCATGGTAATCCCGATAACCGGTTTATGCTGGCTCATGTTCTCACCTTTTTCTTATTTGTTATATAGTGCAAGGAATCTACCAGGGATTCATCATTTCCGAAGCCCCCGGCTTTGGTGACGGTCCAGTACCCTTTTCCCATGCCCTGAAGCCTTCCGAACGGCAGGCCGGGCTCTACTTCCGAATACAGCTGCATTTCTCCCATGCCAAGTTCCATACAGATAGCCTTAGCCGTATCCCCGCCGGTTAATACCAACCCTTGGATCTCAGCGTATGCCTGTAAAATGGCTTGTGTCATTCTTCCGAGTCCCAGCGAGATCGCTTCGCTTACCTCGGTTGAAGATAATCCCCGCTCATCCCCTGCTTCTTTTGCCAGTCTGCGGTTATCTTCCGAAGCGTCGACGTACAGGACCAAATACCGCTTGTCCATATCCTGAGCGATTTGCTGCAGGATATCTTCTGTGTCGTAAGTTTCACGAATCAACGCGGCCGGATCGATCTCCAGCATCAACGAGCCGGGCATGTCCTTGACGGCACGAAGCTGCCGTCGGGTCGTTTGGGACAAGCTCCCTGATACGATCAGCGCTTTATCCGCCCCAGCCCAGTCTTGGCTCCCCTCCTCCACGGAAATCAGGGACAGCGCTTCCGGCAAGTATTCGATTAATCCGGCAGAACCGGCCCAGAGAATCTTCTTGTCAAGCTGTGAAAATAATGCCGATATCGCCTGTAAATCCGCTTCCGTCTCACTATCGCATACAAACCAGGTTTGACCTTCGGCCAGCTTGGATTGGAGCCATGGCAGAAATTGCGCGGCGGGCTGCTTCACTTGACTTGATGAAACCAGCACCGTCTCAGGCTCACCATCCCTATGCAGCAGCTTCGGAATATAACTTTCCATAACGGGCGTTTTGGGATCCTTGGCAAACTCCGTCTCCGTGATCAGTACACCTTGAACATAGTGATGTCCCTGTACCGTTGTGCGGTTCATTTTGGGAAAAGCCGGTGCGATCAGCACCAAGTCCGGCCGGAATACCTTCTGCACCGCCCGCAATTCCTCTGCAACATTCCCGCGCAAGGTCGAATCCAGCTTCTTGTAGATGTGGCGGCAGCCCTGCTCTTCAAGGAATTGAGCGGCTTCGTACGCCGCCTCATAGGCGTCCACGCTGCGTTTCGCCCTGCTATCCGTATCCACGATCAACACTTCGGCACGTGTGTCCTGACGGTAATGGCGATGATCGAAGACGACGGTGGAAACCAGCCCCTTCTTCGCCAATTGTACGCCCGAGTCATTCGCACCGGTCAGATCATCCGCGATGATTCCAATTTGTTTTATCACATTTCATCACACCTTCTATGATTCGGCATCTGCTGTATTTGTATCAAATGAGTGCCCTTTCTTCTCTAGACGCTTCACTAAAAATCCGACATATAAAGGAAGCAGGATGGCGGTCGTTACCACGGACGCCGCAACCTGCACCGTCGCGATATCGGTAAATGCCGCAAAGGAAGCATTCGCCGCCCCGATTGCAGCAGGCGTAGCCACGGCATTACCGGCTGTGGAGCCTTCCGCCGCCCCCACGATCGGATTCCATTTCAACGCTTTAAACACAAAGTATCCTGCGGTACCTGTAACGAAAACCGTCAGCAGTCCAAGAATGATACCCGACAAGCCTCCATCCACGATCGCTCCGAAATCAATGCCCATCCCAAGCGCAAATGCAAAGAACGGAATGAGCATGGAGCTGCCTTTGTCCAAAAACTTGCGCATCTCCTCATCCAAATTACCCAGCACCATCCCCACAATAATCGGAAGAAGAACCGAGATGAAGGATACGAAGGAGAACATGCCGTCCACGAATCCCATGGCGCCGAAGATTGATAAGGCCACCATCGTGAGGAAAGGTCCATCATTCAGGGCAAGCAGCGAATACGCAGCACGGTCTTCCTTACTGCCGTATTGGCCTACTAAAGCTACGAACAATCCCCCATTACTGTTGGTCATTGCCGCAATGACGGCAATCGGCGCCAGACCCAGCCACAATCCGTTTTCTCCGGCAAACAGGTAAGCGATCAGTCCGAACGCTGCACCGACCACCCACTTCGTGACAAGCAGCGTGGCCCCTTTTCCGACGGATACGCCAAAGGACTTGACGTTAATCTGTGCCCCCGTACAGAGCAGGAACAACGCGATCAATGTACTTGAACCGTTTACAAATAAAGACTCCGTAAAATTCCCGATCCGGAGTAGATCCGGTGCAAAGGTATTGATGACTGCTGCAATAAGCAACGGTACCACCATCATACCTCCAGGAATCCGATCCAACGTCGCTTTAATCTTCATTATTGTAACACCCCTTTAATAATTGTTTCAATATTAAACAATGATTCCATATTGAAATCGCTTGCAGGGTTTATTGTAAGTGCATACAATTAAATTTGCAACATATTGAAGATTAATTGTTGCAAATTTAAACAACTATTTGTTGCATTGCCTCTGGTTTATTGAAATATATCCCTCTTCATCCTAATATCTGCCGAAACGGAGGGATCTATTGATCGCATAAACAAAAAAGCTGAAACTATTGTTTCAGCTTTCTCCACAGGGTCGAACGGTTGATACCGAGCCGCTCCGCAACCTTCGTCTGATTAAATTGTTCTTCCTCCATAATCGCGTTGATGATCCTCTTCTCGATCTCATCCAGCGTACCATGAAGAAACTCGGGGCTCATCGCAGCTGACGGATGACCTTCCTTCTTGGCAAGAAGCCGGGAAATGAGCGGCTTGCCGATCACGTAGCCCTTCTCCTCCGTCACTGCGTCCTGGAGCAGGATTTTCAGCTCCGACACGTTCCCCGGCCAATCGTACTGGGTCAGCAGCTGAATCGCTTCATCCTTGATCTTGATCGGTGAAGTCCCAAGCGTGCCATGATAGGACGCAATATAATAAGTGACCAACGGTTTGATATCGTCCTTACGCTCGCGCAGAGCCGGGAGAGCAATCCTTGCCGCCTCCTCATCCAGCAGGAGGGGATGATAATTCGAATCGTCCTTTTCCAGCGAGAGGATCATCGTGAACGCCCTGTTTTTCATCTCGTTCATCCACTGCTTCAAATCCGCCATTTGTTTCGGATCGATCGCATCCAATCCATGGATATATAGCGTGCGGATATCGCTGTCCCAAGCTTCCTTTTCGTGGTTTTCCGACAAAGCCGCAGCCTGCTTTCCGGTAAGCCGGACATACAAGCCCCGGCCTTCGTTCTTTCGGTAATGAATATATCGGGAGAGCAGCTGCTTGCCTGTACCTGCTTCGCCGATGAGAATCATGGCACGGCTGTCCAGATGATCCTCGATCCGCTGCAGGCACCCGCGCATCGCCTCGCTTTGCGATATCAACATCGGCAATTGGGTCACGGCCTCGACATGATAGCCTGCGGCCTCCCCATTTTGCTTCATCTCGGAAAAAGTATACAGGTAGTACCGCTGTCCCTGTATTACTTTCAGTGTCCTTCTCTGTTTAAGCTTCCGGCTTCCGTCATCCTTAATCAGGACAGAGGCTTCCGCCTCCCGGTTTAGCCGCACATCGGCTTGCAAGGCTTCCGTCGGGAGCGGACAGGAGCCATAATCCGGCCACTGTTCATATACAACCTGTCCCTCCGCGTCCAATACGGCAAGGTTCGCAGCCGTTTCCTCCAGCAGTGCTTGCAGAAAGGATATTTCCCACTGCGTCCGTTCATGTAATCGAAACGCGGATTTGGCCTTTTGAAATGCATCGAAGATGGCCTCGCGCCCGGATTGGATCAGAATCCCTTCCAAATGGTGCTTGGCAGCTGCTTCTATCGTTACCACATCGCCCATGATTAATTCAAAGCCCTTCGCCTTCAGATCCTCGAGCAGCCGATCTACCTCTTCGGCCTTCTCTACCGTGAACACGTCAACCTCGATATCCAGCACATCGGTAATTGCTTTGGCTCCAAGCGTAATATTGGAGAAGCCCACAATGGCTTTTCTGCCTGGAAAATGATTGGCTAAGGTGAGCACGCGCAGCATGTCATAGCCTGAAACATGGACATCGATAACGGGAATCCGCACTTCGGGTTCGATCAGCTTGGCTGTACCGCCCCGGCTAATGATCACGTCATATCCCAGGCGTTCGCCTTCCTTGGCCAGAGGAACCGCTTCTAGCAAATTGCCGATCTCGACTCGCACTTCCAGCTCCGGCTCTTCCTTCCGGCATTCTTCTATTAAATGGCTCATTGCGGGATACGGAGCAATAAATAACGTTTTAATGGTCATGATTGTCACCTGTATTTTCTTTGGTAAACCTTATTCTTGTTATTATTCTACCGTTTCTATATGAAATTACCAACTCTATATATGAAAAGGCACCCCCGCCAAGGCAACCATCAACCAAAAAGGCCGACGGCGCCGAACAGGGTGCCTTATATTATTTAACTTATGAAAAATGTTACCTCAAACTAACGCCTCTATTAAAACGGACACGGCGCTTTTCGGCGCAAGGCGGAGGTTAAGGTGTTCCGTTCCTCGCAAGTGCAGTGCAGTACTCTCCTCTTGCTCGCTGTCGTTAAACAACACAACGGCAATCGATCCATCCGTGTTCTTGAATGCTACCGAACGGATGCACTCATTGCTGGTAGAAGCAATGCGAATCGCTTTCGGACGGATCACTTTACTAAAATGCGCCAGCGCATAGTAGTCCAGCGTATAGGTAAGCTCCTTCGTCTGCTGATTTACCGTCACTATGCCGCGGCAGGTGCTTTTGCCAAATCCCGGCACGGTAGGGCCGTTCTTCTCGTCCAGCGCCATATTCCACAGCACATAGGATTTGCTATGATTGCGGAGTATCTCGATTCCGGTTCGCATGACATTGGAGAAGGCCTGTTCAAACGGCGGGATCCACTCCCCGCCCGATCCTTCCGTGAAATGAACCTCTTTCCCCGGGAATGCATCGAACACTTCGGATTGGGCCGACGGCTTGCCGCCGTACCAGTGCCAAGCGACGCCATCCACAGCGTCACCCGCTTGCTCAAAAACGGTCAACGGGTAGTCCGGCTTGTCCCAGTTATGGTCGTAACAAAGGATTTTCGTATCGATACCGCTCTTCACGAATTGCGGCTTCAGATGATTCTTGATGAAATCGCTTTGCGCCTCGGGCAGCATGATCATGCCGGGATAATGACCCGGCGAGTATAATGCCTCATTTTGCGGCGTGATTGCATAGATTGGCAGCCCGTTGGCTTCATACCCCTGAATGTAACGCACAAAATAATTAGCATACACCGAATAGTATTCGGGTTTCAGCTCTCCGCCGATCATTGACCCGCTCGTCTTCATCCAGCCGGGCGGACTCCACGGGGAACCCATCAGCTTCACGTCCGGATTCAATCGCAGCGCTTCCTGCAGGAGAGGAATAACGTCTTCCTCGTCATGCGCAATGGAGAAATGCTCCAGCTCTACATCCGTCTGGCCTTCCGGCAAATCATTGTAACTGTAGAAATCACGCGCGTAATCCGATGCCCCCATCGGCTGGCGGAGTACGGATAACCCGATCCCTTCGTTTGGATCGAACAGCTGCGTCATGAGCTCTGAACGCTGCGTCGCATCCAGCACCTGATGGATCAAATAAGCAGCGGAGTCCGTGAAGGACGCGCCGAAGCCGTCCATCTCCTGAAACGTCTGCTCCTCATCGATGACAACCGTATGCTGCTGTGCACCCGAAGTTTCGGGTGTCAGCTGCGCCTTGTCTTTCTTCACGAATAATTCTTCTTCCCCGTTTGACTGGTAGATGGTGATGTTCAGCATGTTGTTTCCCTCCAGGTATCTTGTGTCTTCCTATCCATGGCCTACCGAAGATAACTTGGAAAGAGCCCCTCTCCTGTCAAAAAGGGGCCCTCCCACCATTACAGCAAAGTTATTTCAGCCCCAGCTTCTCTTTGTTCGCCTTCATCTTTTCGTTGCGGACTTCGACGATTTTATCCCAGTTGTTATCGTCCAGGAACTTTTTATATTCGTTCAAAAGACCATCGAAGGCTGCGTCGTCCTTGGAACGAATCATGCTGACGAGCGTGGAGTTCCATTTCGTATTGATGGCCGTCAGGGATCGTGCTTCCGGTGTTCCCTGATCCGGGTTGATGTTCTCCAAAATAAAGTGCGGCGTCAGCTTGCCTTTGCCCCATTCCTGCATTTGCTTGATCGCATCCGGGAATGCATCCCCGCTCAGCGCTTTATGGCGGTCATGCCCGAAGAACATAAATTCGCCCATGCGGTAATCCTTTTTGAAGGTATCCGGATTGTTCATCTGAAGATCCTTCACTGTAGGGAGGAACTCCACCGTTCCGTCTGCGTTCACTTGGTAAGTCTCGCCTTCGATGCCGTAATTCATCAGCATTTGTCCTTCTTCGCTTAACAGGTAGGTGAAGAGCTGAATCGACTTGGCAGGATCCGCATTATTTTTCGTAATGAAGCTGATCATCCAGCCGGTGATACCGGATTGGTTCAACGTCGGCTTGCGTCCTGCCGTGCTTTGCGGTCCGTCAATTGCGATGTATTCTTTGCCTTTGTTGTTGCTGTAGAAGCTCTGCAGGTTTCCGCCCTGCTGCGGCGTGCCGTCCAGCATGATCGTTGCGTACTTGCCCGCCTTTACCTTCTCTTCAAAAGCCGTTCCGTCATCGGCGAAGCTGTCATCGCTGATCGCGCCGTCCCGATATACGGTATTGAACGCCTTCACCCAAGTCAAATAATCTTCATCCAGATTACGGTTATAGAAACCGCCATTCTCCTCCAGGGGTACGCCGATGAAATCCTGCAGCACGTCGCCAAGCGAGCCTGTTCCTTCGCCGATGGAGTTGAATCCAAGTGGAATCAGAGCAGGGAATTGCTTCTTGATATCAGCGAGAACGGTCCGGAATTCCTCCGGCGTTCCCATAGCAGGCTGACCTAACGCTTCGTAAACATCCTTGCGGATGATAAATGCCGTTTTGGCTGGAATGTTACCGCTGTCATAATCCTCCTGGGTATTGGAGTAGTTCGGATATCCGTACGTCTTGCCATCCTTCAATTGGAACCAGTTGAGGGTATCCTGCGCCGCTACTTTATTGAAGTAAGGGTCGTATTTCTCGGCCAGATCGTTCAGCGGCAGCGCCCATGTCGCCGCCTTCTGCACAACCGGAGAATTGGAGTCAAACGTCGTAATCAGATCCGGCATGTCCCCGCCGGCAAAAAACGTATTCAGCTTGGTGTCGTCACCCGTGATGAATTTGATGTTGATGTTCAGGTCTTCCTTAATCTTTTTAGTTACAACGTCCTTGCCAAAATCCGTATTCCACCAATCCGCATTCACGTACCACGTAAGCTCGGTTGTCTCTTCTTTTTTATCCAGCTGCCAAGCCGGCGTCTCGGCATTCGGTGTATAACGATCCTCGATCGAAACCCAATTCTCCTTCTTGGAGCCGGATTTCCCGCCAGACCCGCCGCAGCCGCTCACAACCAGCACAACCGCCATCAGTGCCGTAATCAGCGTAAGTCCTTTCTTGCCAAAAGCTTTGTTCATCAACATCCTGTAACCCTCCCTTTGAATAAAAGCGCTTACTTTCCAAACCCTGACTTGCTTCTGTTCCACCCCTTTAAAGAGCAGCTTCTCTACTCCTTAACAGCTCCGAGCATCATGCCGGAGATAAAATATTTCTGTAATATTGGATACATCACAACAATCGGCAGCGTCGTCACGACAATTGTTGCTAGTTGGACCCCTTTGGTCGTTGTCTGAATTGCAACCGAACCGATATTTTGCATCGATTGGGTCTGGGACTGCACAATAATCTCATACAGCATCATCTGTAACGGATACAGCGACTGATCGGTGATATACAATTTGGTGGTCATAAAATCATTCCACTGCCCCACCCCGTTAAACAGGGCAATCGTCGCCATAGCCGGCATCGAGAGAGGAATGAAAATGCTCAGGAAGATTCTCCAGTCGCCCCCGCCGTCGATCTTGGCCGACTCTTCCAGCGAATCCGGCACGTTACGGAAGAAATTCATTAGAATAATGACATCGTAAAAGCTTAAGAGGGCTGGGATAATATAAACCCAGAAGCTGTTTAACATCCCCAAGTCTTTGATTAACAAGTACGTCGGAATCATGCCGCCCGAGAAAAACATGGTGACGACACCCATTGCGACGTAGAACTTGCGGCCGCGGACGTATTTTTTACTCAACCCGTAACCCACCATGGCACAGAAGAACACGTGCGTGATGACACCGACTAGGGTTTTGGCCACCGAGATGAAAAAGGCGTTCCATATATTCGCATCCCTGAACACGGCCTGATAATTCTCGAGCGAGAATTCCGTAGGCCAGAAGATGAACCCGCCCTCGGCAAGGGACCTGCCCGAGCTGAAGGACGAAACAACAACGTTCCATAACGGAACCACGATGATGATCGTAAACGTAACCAGTAAAATGATGTTAATCGTATCAAAGATCCGACTGTCGAGATCCCCTTTTGCTGCTTTCAAATTCACCGTAATACCTCCCTTTTGCACGACCTATAGGACGGATTGATTATCATTCAATTTACTGGTCACTTTGTTGGCCGTAACGAGCAGAATGACGGAGATGATGGATACGCCCAAACCAACGGCTGTGGCATAGGAGAAATCGCCCTGCGTCATACCCATCCGGTACACGTACGAGTTAATGACTTCGGCCTTTTCCCGGTTCTGCGAATTCATGAGCACCAGGGTTTGATCCAAATTTGATCCCAATAAACCGCTTACAGTCAAGATCAAATTCAAGCTGATAATCATCTTCATGTTCGGGATCGTGATGTTCCAGATCTGTCTCAAACGGCTGGCCCCGTCGATTCTTGCGGCCTCGTAGTAGGTAGGATCGATCTTCGCCATGATCGCCAGATACAGAATCGTTCCCCAGCCGGCCTCTTTCCAAATATCCGAAAGCGTGGCAATCCACCAATACTTGCTCGGGTCGAGCAAAATGTTTTGCGGCTGCGAGATCAGCCCCAAAGCAAGCAATATTTCGTTGAACAGGCCGGATGTCGAGAACCAGGTAATAAGCATGCCGCCCAATACGATCCAGGACAAGAAGTGGGGCAGGTAGGAGACGGTTTGGACGATTTTTTTGAAGCGCCCCATGCCCACCTCGTAAATCATGATGGCCAGAATGATCGGAATGACAAAGCCGATCGCCAATTTCAAGAAGCTGATGCCCAGCGTGTTGACCACGGAATCCCAAAAATACTTGTCCGACAAAATAATTTTGAAGTTATCCAAGCCAACCCACGGCGCGGAATCCAGCGTATCGATAACGGTGTAATTTTTAAACGCAATCGTCAAACCGTAAATCGGTATGTAGCAGAAGATGAACATGAAGATGACGCCGGGAATGATCATCGATTGAAGCTCCCATTGCCGCTTGTAATCCATAAAGAATTCCTTGATCCTCTGCCCCATCGGCTTTTTCCCGGTGGGTCGAACCGGGCCTGTGCCGGTTGACTGAACTGCAGCTGTTTTGCTCACCTGCTTAGCCTCCTTTGATTCAAACCGTCATAAAAACGTTTTTATTTTCGGCGAAAAAACACCCTGATTTTATTGAATCATTTTAAAAAACGACTGGGTAAGTCTCGTCTCTTCGCTTAACCCGGTTCATTCCGATTCATCTTCACATGACTGGAGCCGCGAACGACCAGCTCTCCCGGAAGCTTCTGAATCTTGCCCTTCTCTTTCTTCTGAATCATGCGCACCAGATGGTCCACGACCAGAATCCCCTGTCTGGCAATCTGATTGCGTACGGTCGATAAAGGCGGCGTAAAATACTGCGCGATATCGATATCGTCGAAGCCTACGACGCTGACGTCCTGCGGAACCTCGTATCCATGGGACTTCAAAGCCCGAATACAGCCGATGGCACTCACGTCATTACCGGCAAGGAAAGCGTCCGGCACTTTACCAGGGTGTAGGTGAAGAAACGATTTGACGGCGTTATAGGAACCTTCTTCCTCGAAATAGCCTTGCAGTATGTAGTCTCCGTCGATCGGGAATTGGCACTCCCGAAGCGCAGCCAGATATCCTTCCTTCCGCTGCACGCTGTCAAACATCGTATCCACGCCGGAAATGTAGGCGATTTTCTTATGCCCCAGGCTGATCAGGTACTTGGTTGCTTCATAACCGGCCACGTAAGAGTCGAATATAATGCTGCCCATCGTCTCACTCTGAACCTCGCGATCCAGGAAAACGGCCTTAATCTTGTCCTTCTCCATTGCGGCGATGTCTCTATCGTCGATCTTCAGCTCTTCAAAGATAATGACGCCATCCACCCGGCCGCCCATAATATTGCTCATGATTACCTGTTTATCCTTCGTCACAAACACGTTCAATCCATAACCCAGACGGTCACATTCGCGTGACATCGACTCCACCAGTGTATAGAAGTAAGGCCCTGACACGCTTGTCGTAAAGAAGCCCAGCATCTTGGTCTTCCCCGACTTCAGCAGCTTCCCGTTCAGGTTAGGCACATAATTGAGTCGCTCCGCCACCTTCAGCACATGGGATTTAGTCTCCGGGTTCAATACATCTACGTCGTTCAATGCATTCGAAACCGTAGAAATGGAGACGCCGGCTTCTCTTGCCACATCCTTGATTGTTACTTTACCCATATAACCATTCCATTCTTCCTTTGCGATAAAAACGTTTTTATGTACATAAGTTACCACATACGTGAAGTGAACACAATGCTTTTTTGGAAGGGGTTACAAATTTTTTTCAGTTATACTCAACGACCCTGGGGGGATAGATATGAAAAAAGCAGGCACTTCAAATCGGTACCCTTCATCGGTACCACTCTTCAAAGTGTGCCTGCAGAAATTGAACCTCTCGTTCGTAATGGGCCACATGTCCCTCATCGATCATGTTCTGGTAAGCCTTGTTGCCTTGTGCCGCACCGGTTGTGAGTGTATCGCATAATGCCTGGATGCGTCTTATAGTCCATTCTTTCAAGTTGGGAGGCGGTGATATGCCATAGGACTTAAAGAACAGCGATACTCTGTGCGTGCGATCCGCAGCATGTATTTCCGATTGATAAGGTATCGATGTCCCTGTAGTGTAATCTATTGCAAAGCTTGCCAGCGGGACTGAGGTGTACAGCATATAAACCATGTCCCAGATTCTTGGACCTGGCGCAACCAAATCAAAATCAATCAGTGCAACCGGCACTTCGTCTTGAAACACGATATTGTATGGCGCGGCATCATTGTGACAGACCACTTCTTCGTCCCATTCCCCCGAAACCTGAGAGTTATTTGCAACTTCCGGTTGGATTGAAGCTGCGGCAAAGCCCTGTACGGCGTCATGATAACGCCGTAACAACGCTGCACTCTGGATAAGGACATGTTCCGACCATATATAGGGTTTAAAATCAGGATATTGGTTTCCCGGCACTTCGCCAGGAATGTAAGACAAGATCTCACGACCGCTGTGATCAATGCCTATGAACTTGGGGGCGCCTTCAAAACCCTGCTTATCCAAGTGTCGAAGCAAGTCATGCACGAAAGAACTCCATTCAGTCGTACGATGAACGGTATTACCGATACGTACGACTTCGTTAACATTGCCACCAGGAAGTATTTCTTCCTTGTCACTCATTCGTAGCTCCCCTTCCCGCTGCTCCACGTGCCATCCCCAGCACCTCGGCCAGTCCTTCCAGATCCAGCCCGTCAGCGGCAAAAGCGGTGCGAACGAGCTTCGGCGGGGCGAACTCGTCATACTTGCCGAGATACGGCGCTTCGTCCGGATCCAGGAGCGCGCTTGCGTCCTCGCAATCCATCAGTTCCTGCTTGATTTCCTCCATCAGCGTCTTATGATCGACCCTACCCGCAACCACCATATAATACGGCTCCATCGGGACGATGGAGCGCAGCGCCAGCCGCTCGGACAGATTATGCTTCAGCAGTCGTTCCAGCGTGCGGAACTGCTTGCTGCCCGCCCAAGGCAGGATGAACAGGGAGTCGCCGCCCGCCGGTAGGACCACCTGCTTCAGCAGTCCGCTTTCCCGGGCGAGACGACGGGCCCGCTCCAGACGATTCACCGCGCCCGGCGCCAGATACGGATAAATGGCGCTGTCCGCCAGCACCTCCCGCATCTTCTGCACCACGCGAGTATGCACATCGCCGCCTGCGCCAAGCCACAAGGTATCGACCTTGCCCTTGGCCGACTTTACATACAGGGCCTTATGCTTCGTATCGACTTCCTCCACCTTCCACAGCTTGCCCGCGAGCGAGAAGCAGTAGCCCGGCGGCGGCACGGTCGTAATCGATCCGATTTCTTCGGACCCGTTATATACGACATGCTCTTCATCGTCCTTAAACACCGCGTAGAAGCGGTAGTTGTTCACGATTTTCTCCCCGCCAAGGCCGATGATCAAGCTTCCTTCCTCCGTACGCTGGATATGGTCCGTCTGCAGCAAATACTGCAAGAACTCCTTGTATTCCTCCGGCTCGATGCCGCGAAAAGCCGGCAGTGTCAGCACCGCTCTCGCCAGATCCGGCGGCTCTGCCTCGCCCATGCTCTTGAGCGTGCTCATCGTCTGATGATAGAGCACGCCCACCGGCTTCTTCCGCAGGGCCAGCGGTTCGACCCACTTCTCGCGAATATACAGCTCGATAACCGCAATAGCCCGGAGCAGCATCCATGGCATGCGCGCAGGCAGCATGGCCTCCTCGTCCTCGTCCTCCGGACAGAGGAACATCATCTCGGAGGCCTGATCCCCCCGCCGGCCGGATCGGCCCAGCCGCTGAACGAAGCTGGAGCAGCTGTACGGCGCGCCCAGCTGGATCACCCGCTCCAGCTCGCCGAGATCGATGCCGAGCTCCAGCGTCAGGGTGGCCGCCGCAACCGCCGGCCCCGGGCCTTCGCGGAGCGCGGCCTCGGCTTCCTCGCGCAGCATGGCGGAGATGCTTCCATGGTGCACATGGAAGACGTCCCGCTGCTCGCGCTTGGCCGCAATCCGGCGCAGCTCGAGCGTCGTCAGCTCGGCATCCGAGCGGCTGTTCGTGAAGACCAGCGCTTTTTTCAGATGCGTATTGTCGTATACGAAATCGTAATAGGCTTTACGGGCAAGCTCCAGCTGCTCCGCCTGCTTCTCATCCCTTGCATCCGGGAAAGAGAAATGCTCGACCGACAGCCGCAGCTTCCGCCCCCCTTGCGGCGAGACGACCTCGACCGCGTTTTTCGTGCCTGCGCCCAGCCAGCCGGCTGCGGTCTCGTAATCGCTAAGCGTAGCCGACAGCCCGATACGGCGAGGCGAACAGGAAGCCATCCGCTCGATCCGGGTCAGCTGGCTCAGCACCTGAATGCCCCGATCCGCTCCCATAAAGGCATGCACCTCGTCAATGATGACATACCGCAAATCCTGGAACAGTGCCGGGATGGCATTCGGCCGGTTCATGAGCAGCCCTTCAAGCGATTCCGGCGTAATCTGCAGCACGCCCGACGGCTTCTGCATCAGCTTCGTTTTCTCGGCTTGGGACACATCGCCATGCCAATGCCATACCGGCACCTGGCCCTCCTTCAACAGATCGGAGATGCGCTCGAATTGGTCGTTTATCAGTGCCTTAAGCGGGCCGATATACAGGATCCCGACCGAACTGGAAGGCGTGTTATACAGCTCCGTCAGCGCCGGGAAGAATGCGGCTTCGGTCTTGCCCGATGCCGTACCGGAAGCGATCAGCAGATGATGGGGCGTGTCGAACAGGACACGGCAGGCTTCCACCTGCGCCTCACGGAGTGTATCCCATCTTTTTTTATAGATAAACTCCTGAATGAACGGGGCCAGTCTGGAAAAAGGGTTCGCACTCATAATTCAAACTCCGCCAGCAGATCGTCCAGATCGTTCGAATCGGCATCATTCGGCCCTTTGCCCTGCGGCTGCGCTGCGGCACGCTCGCCTAGCAGCTCTTCAAACGCGGCCTCCGGATGCTGATGCAGCGTATGCAGCAGATCCATGAAATCCCGTACCACCTCGCGGGTGGTAAGCAGCTCCTCTGCTCCCAACCTATTCACGGCCGTCTGCATGAAGGCGATGAGCTGACCATCCGTCAACTGCGCTTCATATTTGAAGTGCAGGGCGTGAATATCGCGCAGCTTTTGCAGGAGAATCAGAATCTCCTCATACGACAGCATATCCAGCTTGAGGATGGGCGAAGTGTAGGTTCTTAGCGAGCTGCTGCCGTAGCGTCCGTCGATCAGGCGGGAACGCAGCGCGTCATAACTGAAGAGCCCCCGGCGCTCATCCTCGACAAACTGCGGCGTGCCGCCCATATAGATGCCCAGATGCTCCGCTTTGCCCTGCATCGTGTCGTTGAACATGGTCAGCAGCTTCTCGTAGTTGCTCTGGCGGGATACGCTGTTGGTGATTTTGTATAGATTCACCCCTTCGTCAATGAACAGCAGCAATCCCTTATACCCGATGACCGCCGTAAACTCGGACCACAGCTTCATATAATCGTACCAATTGTCATCATCGATAATGACCCCGACGCCAAGGTCCTTACGCGCCTCCGTCTTCGTCGGAACTTCCCCGCGGAGCCAGCGCAGAGCCGCTCCCTTACGGTCATCATCGCCAAGCTTATAGCCGTTCCAGTAGGCAGCCAACACCTTCGCAAAATCAAACCCGTGCACCAGATTCTGCATGCCGTTTGTCACCGCATAGATCTGCAGCTCCACCCGATCATTCAGGGCAGGATCATCTGGCCGCATGCCCGTCTCCTGCATGATGTCCTGCTGGATCGCGGCAATCCATTTCTGCAAAATGGCCTCCAGCGCGCCCCCGTCCGGACGCGTCCTTGTGGACAGATGGGTCATCAGCTCGCGGTATGTGGCAAGCCCTTGCCCTTTGGTGCCCACCAGCCGCCGCTCCGGCGACAGATCCGCATCCGCCACCACGAAATCACGGTCCATCGCGTAGTTGCGGATGATCTGCAGCAGGAAGCTTTTGCCGCTTCCGTAGCGGCCCGTAATCAGGCGGAAGGCGGCGCCGCCTTCGGCGATATTATCCATATCGCGCAGGATGGACTCCACCTCCGGCTTCCGGCCGACGGCGATGAACTCAAGCCCTACCCGCGGCACGACCCCTGCCGTTAAAGAGTTTACGAGGGCCGTTGTGAGCCGTTTCGGTATTTTTAGTTCCGTCATAGTTCCACCTCTTTCAAGCATCTTACAAACATCTCTCAAAACATAAAGAGCCAGTCTATTTCAACACGTCCGGTTACACGGACTTTAATGTTTCCAGCATATCTATATAATCATCCGCAATGGCCTCTCCATCGATCAAAAGATCACCGATGGTATCCATCGCGGCTTCATTGATCTCATCGAGCAGTAACGCTGGCATGGAACCGGCCCTCTCCGCAATTTGCTGCAGCTCCGAGCGGTTCGGTCCCGCTTTGAGGGCGTGGAGAACTTCCAGATGGATAGGATTGAGACGCTCTGCGAGCTCCTGCCATTCCTCATCCTCTACCTCCCATTGCCACAACTGCTCTCCTACTGTAGGCATCCCTATAAGGGCCTCTACATCTACGACGTGCGGGTCTATAACGTGGATGCCCCCAACTTCAGATGAATCCTGTTCTAGAGAGCCCATGGATTCCATCAAGCGATCATCAGCACTCCCTGACGGCTCCATAGACCTTCCGTTCGCTGCTTCTGATTCCGATTCTTCCGTGTTCACGGAATGAACACTGACATTTGCTTCATCAAGCTGATCACGCACCTCTAAAGAATCGAGCTCATAAGGATCCGCATCAAAATCCATCACAGCCTGGAACACATCCGGTTTCTTCGCCGCCGATTTTCGGGAAGACCGACCATTGGAAGGTACAGCCATGTTACTGCTTGCTCCCGAATCTTCGGAGTGACCTGAAGAAGCACCAACAGATGGAGCAGACTCCGGTGCCGGCTGGCTGTTGATTACTTCAGCCTGCCGCCCCGCTTCCTCCGTAAGCAGCATGTCGCGGACCTGGTCCGACTCCTGCTGTAATCGGCGCAGCTTCCCTGTGTCGATCTGAACCTCAGGTATCGCTTGTATGCGCTGGGCCTCTATCTGCTCCTGAATCTCTTTTTTCAAATAACGGGTGATGACCTCTTCCACTTTGGGCTCAACCACATCCGCACCACGGAGCCGTCCCTTGAAACCTCTCAGCTCCCGCAGCTTATTCTCGGTCAAGCGTACCAGCGCCGTTATATAAGAGCGCAGAGGAGCGTACTCGCTTAAGGACACCACCGTCAACACGACGTTTCGCCCGTATAACCCATGATCGTACACCGCACTGCGGAATAAATGCCTTTTCACCTGCCGGGGCCGCGGCTGAAAGCGGTCGATGAAGCGCTGCCCCTTCATTTTGGCTAAGTAACTGTCCACAAGGGCAATCACTTTGGGTGCATATTGTTCCAGATCCTTGCGGCCACTCTCCTGGTAAAAACGGCTCTTCTCCACGTCATAATCCAGCAGGTCCAGCAGCAGGTCCCATGTCAGCTCTATCGGCTGGAGAGAGAACCGTCGCTTCCATTCCCTCTCCTTCAGCTCACTGGATAGAACGCGCGGAAAGCGCTCGTACGTTTCCCGGATCGGCATATCCAGGCTATGCACGATCATAAAATCATATAGCCACTCCCGCAGGTACGTATCCAGCTTGGCATACCGCTTGCGGTAGGCCGCCCATGCCTGCTCCATCAATCCATAGCCCTGCAGGGGATCGCTCCAGCCCACGCCATGGATCAGCTCGTAAAAATAGACAAATAAATAGGATAAGTCCGTATCCGGGTACCGCCCGGACCTGACTTCCTCCCGCCAGTAAAAATACCATTTGAACTGGTCGCTGGCCATCTGGTCGTAAGTCGGCCAATAGCTTTTGAAAGCCACAAAAGGGGCCTCTCCCTCCACATGCCATGCGAGCTCCCTTGCTTTCTGCACGAATTGCTGCTCCTTGGTCACGTAGCGAAATTCCTCGCCCCAGTTCATATCCAGCGGCTGCTGCGGCTTCACAATCAAGGATTTCTTCGTTGGTGCCACAGGATTCATGGGTTCCTGCTCCTGATTCAGCATAACTGACTGCTTGTCCGGCAGCGAAATGTCCTGCTCATCACCGGCCAGCTCGAATTCGGCAAAGCGAATCCCTTGGTCGCTCACGTGCGTAGTTTGTCTTATATGTTTTATGTGATTGTCGTTGTTAGGCTTATCGTTTGTCATCGAACATGAACCTCCGTCACAACTTCAATTATACCATTTAACCTATAGGGACTACCCGGTTTTCACATGTTTCTCATCTGTATTATAATGGACGGAATGACAGTCTAGCGAATGACTTTATGCTGAAAGGACCTTCGAATGAATAAATGGCTGAAAGCATTGTTATTTCTAGTGGGCGCGGCTATTCTGACAAGGCTGATCCCCTTCTCTTCCTGGTTCCGTATCCTGGATACGATGGTCCATGAGCTGGGGCATGCCGTCATGACCCTACTGATGTCGGGGCGGGTGCTCAGCATCGAGCTGAATCCGGATCACAGCGGCGTGACCTATTCCATGCTGGCTTCCGGCGGCTGGAGTCCGATTATCGTCTCGCTTGCAGGTTATATGTCGGCGTCCCTGTTCGCCATTCTGATGTTCTACGGCTATGCCAAGAAAAAACAGGCCACCGGCCTGATCACCATTACCGTGCTTGCCCTCATTATGATCATCTTCTTCGTTCGTGCCGGCTATGGATTATGGTGGCTCATTATTTTTATGATCGTGAATCTGATCTTCTATTTCCTCGGCGAAAAGATCCGCAATTTCTACTACCTGCTGCTTGCCTTTCTCGTGCTGGAAGAGTCCGTGGTCGGTCCGCTAACCCTCCTGACCATGGCGCTGACCCAGCCCAAACAAGCAGGCGACGCTTCCAACCTGGCCAATATGACCGTGCTCCCGGCCTTCGTCTGGGCACTGCTGTTCCTGCTGTTCTCCCTGTGGTGCGCAAGGTTAGCGCTCCAGCTGTTCTGGAAGAAGCGGTGAAACAGGCTCGTCGCAAGACCGGCAAAAGAAGCCAGCGTTATCCAATCTTTGGGATGGCGCTGGCTTTTTTATAAGGACCCGTTCGCAGTTTAGAATGTCCTCAGGCATGGCGTTAACTGATGATATTAATAGTTCAAAGAAGGTGCTTGCATCCTATAACATCGAGTTTTCATTGCAGGATCGTCCCTTTAGTCTACAAGAACGCTTATACGCGTGTTCCTCCTATCGACTTAGAAGGATAAAAATTGAAACACGAAGAATTAAGTTGAAGGTAAACGAAAATGGCAGCAGCTTTATTACATAACAACGTATCCAAGCTGGGGCATTGACCATGGTCTGCCCGAGGCTTTTAGAAGAAGTATTTTAGTAGTTATATTACTCTGTACAAGATAATTCTGATTGGTGGTTGAGTTTAGGGGAGTGGCTTGAGAACTGAATACTAAGCACTAAGGATTTGGGGTGAAATCGATGAAGGAAGTTCAAGAAAACAACCATATTGATGTGTACCGTGCAACAGAAGCTGATAGTCGAATCATACTTGATCTTTGGAAAGGGTCTGCAAGATGGATCCAATCCAAAGGGATTAATCAATGGAACCCGGATCAATTGAGTATGAATCAAGTTTATGAGTGCTTCAATAACGGGTTTGAATTTTATTTGGCGCGATTGAACGAAGAAGTTGTAGGAACATTATATATCTGTTGGTCAGATCCAATTCTATGGGAAGAACTCGATAATCATGAATCAGGATACATACATAGGTTTGCGGTAAGCAGAAATCATACAGGGCATGGAATAGGTAAACAATTGATACATTGGGCTGAAAGATATATTAGAGGTAAAGGCAAAAACCATATAAGACTCGATTGTATGGCCGAGAATACGAGATTAAACCAATATTATCTCGATTTAGGATATAAACATGTACGATTCTTAAATTGGAGTAATGGATGGAAGATTAATTTATATGAGAAGCGCTAAACGAATAATCAGCATAAAAAAATGGGCTGCCCGGCAAGTCGTTGTTCACTACGAATGGACAGCCCGCTTACGATTAAACTTTACTTTAAAGGTTTGGGCTTGTATCTGTCACGATATCACCGACACCGCACCAGTAAATCGATCGGATAGCGGCCTGCATTCCGACCATACAGACTCATGCCGCCTTCCTCGGCCCGCAGCTCCAGTCGGAAGCTGCGCTTGCGATCAAGCTCTGCCGCGAGTCTTCCCGGAACCTGTGCCTGGCACAGGTATCCGTACGAACCGGCCTCTTCCAGAAGGTTGTGGACCGGCTGATAGTGCCACGACAGCACGCCTCGACTATCGGCAGGGTCATCCGCGAGCACAGCCTCGCCGATTTGGACATCGTCCACCCAAACCGATACACGGGATTCATGCAGCTCTTCATCCGTCATATAGTACGTGCTCGGGTTATACTCCACGTCCGCCGACGCCCCGTGCATAAAGTCAATTCCGTGCGTGCGATGCCGCGCCCCCTCGATATTTCTGGCCAATAAGCGTTTTGCGCCAACCTCGAAGAATATCTCGATATCGCGGATCAGCGGCTGTTCGTCATGATCCGGCAGCTGCACGTCATAAACGAATCGTCCCTCTCCGCCGCCATTCACTTTGGAGCCTTGAAGCGCCTCCCACATGTAAGCGAAGCTCTGATCACGGAATGTGTTAACCGGGATGCTTACGGTGCTGCCTTCCGCTCCATCGTTCACCTGACCTTTTCCGCCACGAACATCAAACGTCGTAAAGTTGCGCGTTACCACGCCGCTTCCTTCATTCAAGAGACGAACTCCGAGGATCCCAACCGCATCGGTCTTCGGCATGCGAAGCTTGAGTTCCGTTAGTGGCGCAACACCGTAGCCGTCCCAGACCACATCCAGGGTGCCTTGATCAGCGACAACCTTCGTTCCGAGCTGATCATAGGATAATTCCCAAGCCAGAATAAGCTTCTGTCCATGGTATTGATCCGAATAACTGGAGCGCAGCAGCGGTATGACAGCCTCTGCCCCTTGGTCCAGCGTCTGACAAGGCGGTGCGTCAATAACGATGAAATCCGGCGTGTGCAGATCGGCGATCGTCATGCCCGGCACAAAATCCTCGTACCCGAATTTTTTGTCCGTCCCATCCAGACGGTAGTAGCCGTTAAATTCGTTTGTCACGTCACGGAACTCCGTAAATACGAAGCCGCACAGCTTATCATGGCGCCGGAACTCGTTCAGCATGTAACGGTAATGCCACGCGAGATCGCTGTCCCCGGCTCCTCCGTCAATTCCCCACACGTTTCCGCATTCACTGTTCATGAGCGGAGCGTCGCCTTGTTGGTTGCCGCCGATATAGTTATGTTCGGACCCTGGATAGGTCTTCTGGACAATCTCCTCGATATGATTGCGCAGCGGTTCATAACCGTTGATGTAAAAATGCCAAGTATTGATATCCGTCTCCACATGATCGTAGGCGCATGGAGAATTGTCTTCCACAATCCGAGTCGGGTCCAGCTCCTTGGCCCATCTGTATTTCTCCCTTACCCACTCCTGGGTCTCCGGAAGATAATACCGATGCTGCCCTTCGCCGCCCGTCAGGCCGGCGGACTCGCTATCCGTGCGAAGCCCCCAAGTCTCGTTAAACATGACCCATGAAAAGATTGAAGGATGATTCCGGTCCCGCTCCATCACTTCCAGCGCCTCGCGCTCATAGGCGGAACGCGCCGTTTCATCCGGATTGCCCCAGAAGCACGGCATATCCTCCATCACCAGAATTCCAAGTTTATCCGCCCAATACAGCTTGCGGGGCTCCTCCGGCTTGATATGAATCCGCACGAAGTTCAGTCCCAGCCGTTTCATCAGATAGATCTCGTCCCGCATCTCCGTATCCGTCGGGTAAGTGAAGAATCCCATCTGGTGGTAGGATTGGTCCAGCGTTCCGTTCAAATAGACCGGCTTTCCGTTCAACGTGATCCAGCGGTAATCCCGTCCGTCAAACTTCGCCGTTCCGATCTCGCGTATGCCAAAATAAGTATGGACGACATCTTCGCCGGATGAACCGGCCAGTCGCAGCTCCCCTTCGTATAAATGAGGCGTTTCAGGACTCCACAACCGCGGGTCGTGGACTTGGAACACCGTTGCCCGTTCATTCGTGCCTTCTTGCAGCTCCCACTCCACCTGATGCGTAACCGAGCCCCCCGCAAACGAGAGTTGAAGTGTCACTGTCCCTGCTTCTTGAGCCTGGATCTTGGATTTCAATCCGATCCGACCGTCAATGGAAGTCGTAAAGATAGCTTGCTCCAAGTAGGTTTGCGGCCGGGCCTCCAGCCAAACGGGCTGCCAAATGCCTCGGATCTCGCCGTACCCCTGCTTCCCTCGGGCCTGGTAATTGTGGTCGAAGTCCTCTGCACGCACAACGATCGTATTGTCTTTTACCGAATCCCACACCGTTGTCACGTCAAACTCGAAGGTTCCGTAGCCGCCTTGATGCGAGCCGACATGCTTGCCGTTAACCCATACATCACACAGATAATCGACGGCACCAAACCGCAGAAAGATCCGGGACTGGCTCCCGGTTGGCTCCCACTTCACGGATCGACGATACCAGCCTACCCCCTTCTCGTTACGCTCAATGCCGGACAGGGGACTAACCCAAGAGAAGGGCACCGTAATCTCTGAAGTAAAAAGGCTGGCGTCTCCACCCTCCAGGGCAGCAGCGTATCCATCGGCGCCCGTACCCGCTTGTTGCCGTTCATCATCTGATCCTTCCGTGTCGAGCCGGAACGACCACTGGCCGTTCAAATTCAACCAGTCTTTTCGCTCAAAATCAGGTCTGGGGTACTCCGCCCGCGGAATTTCCGTGTGAATGGAGGGTGCTACAGGAGTCTTCATGAAGCGTACACAACCTTTCCTTTTTCTGAATTTGCCCCTATTCTAGCATCTGTATATAATAAATGCAATGTACATTATACTTTTACAATATAACAAATGTGTTGTACACTTGGAGCTACTACAACTCTTCAGTAAAGGAAGGGGATTATGAACGAATCGAAGCTGGAAACCAACCGTTATCCGGCATCCCGGATCGTGGAAGTGGCCAAGGCCCTATCCAGTGATGTCCGTGTCCGCATCCTTGAAGCGCTCGGCGATAAACCGATGAGTGTCGGTCAATTAGCAGAGGCGCTAGGGATTGCGCAGCCTACGGTGTCCATTAATGTCCAAATGCTGGAGCAAGCGGAGCTGATCGTCTCTTCGCAAGGAGCAAACCGGGAAAAAATTTGCGCCGTCACCTGCCGCTCCATTTTTCTCGAGCTGCCATCAAAGCCGGGCGAGGGGCTGCAGCGTACGGAAGAAATCCACATGCCGATCGGCATGTTCTCCCACTGTTATATCGAGCCAACCTGCGGGATGGCAGCTCGGGACGGATCTCTGATCGGATCCCCTGACGATCCGCGCGCCTTTTACATGCCGGAACGAACGGAGGCTGCGCTGCTCTGGTTCTCGGGATCGGGATATATCGAATATTATTTTGCGAACCCTATGCCGCCCGGAGCGGCCCTCGATGAGCTGCGCATCCGCGCGGAGCTTAGCTCCGAGGCTCCCTCCTTCCAGCAGGATTGGCCATCCGACATCACGGTTAGCATCAACGATCTTCCTGTAGGCACTTGGAGGAGTCCCGGTGATTTTGGTGATCGCAAGGGGAAACTCACCCCGGATAAATGGAGAAGCGGCAGTGAGTACGGTAAGCTGACGGAATGGCGCGTAACCAAACAAGGCAGCCAGGTCAATGGCCACGAGTCCAGCGCCACGACCATCGATTCGCTGGAGCTTGCCTTTAACCGGCCAATCCGCGTCCGCTTTGAAGTGAAGAAAGATGCCGAGCACCCGAACGGCTTGAATCTCTATGGTTCGAGTTTCGGGGATCATCCGCAGGACATCATCCTGTCTTTTGTGCGGTACACGGAAGCCTAACAGGCGGCCACAGCCACAAGAAGCACAACACGGCAAATCTAATAATCAACCGAATGAAGACAAAAAAGGCTATCCCATGCCACCTCTCTTGGCGACTATGGAATAGCCTTTTTGAATATTTAATCATCGCGACGGTTATTTCTTCTTCAGCTTATTGGTTTTTCCCATCAGATATAACAGATACGGCGCACCCAGAAGCGCGGTAACGATACCCGAAGGCAGTTCCTTCGGAATCATGACCACCCTCCCGATCCAGTCTGCCCCAGCCAGCAAAATTCCGCCGAGCAGCGCCGCGATGACCATCGATTGCCGATGGCGAGCCCCAACCAGCATTCTGGCGGCATGCGGCGCAAGCAGTCCGATAAAACCGACCGAGCCGACATTAGCTGCGGCGATCGAAGCCAACAGCACCGCAATGATGGCGACATACACCCGGGTATTCCGCACATGGAGACCGAGGCCGGTTGAGCTTTCTTCGCTGAACGTCAGCAGATCCACCTTCCTCCCGAGCCACGCAGCCAGAGGAAGCAAGATCAGAATAGCGGGAACAATCCGCTGCACCTCCGTCCAGCCCCGGTTATATGTGCTGCCCGCCATCCAGGATAATGCGGGGGCTACGTCGACCTTGGCATGAATGATCATCAGATTGATGATGGCGGAACCAAGCGCGGCAACGGCAATACCGACCAGCGTAAGAATCGTCGGATGAAGTCCTCTTTTCCAGGACACCGCATATACCAAAGCGGCAGCAGCCATCCCTCCAAGAACCGCGCCGACCGGGACCCAGCCTGCCGACAATTGCGGAAAACCGATCATCAGGAGCAGTGCGCCAGCACCGGCTCCGCTGGTCACCCCGATCACCTGGGGATCCCCCAGCGGATTGCGGACCGCATTCTGCAGAAGACTGCCGCTGACGGCCAGCGCCATGCCGGACAGCCCGGCAGTTAACAGCCTGGGCAGGCGGAACTCCAGCAGAATCTGGCGATACATCGACTCGCCGCCTCCCGTAAGCACGGCCAGCACTTCCGTGAAGGGAATGCGCAGACTGCCGCTCATCAGGCTGAATACCCATACGAGCACCAGCAGCACGCTGAACAGTGTTACCAAGGCCGGATAAGGTATCCGGCGCAGGCTCGTGCCCGCCATGATCGATCCGCCGGAAGACCCGCGCCCTCCGATCAACGAGCGGGATACCCGCATTGCAAGCCAGATAAGGCACGGGGCTCCGATCATGGCCGTAATGGCCCCGACCGGAAGCTCACCGTAGGCGTTTATGAACATCCTGGCCACCGTGTCGGCCCCGACAAGCAGAGCCGAGCCCCATAAGGCAGCCAGCGGAATTAACCCCGCATGCCGGACCACGCCGGACAGGCGGACCAGATGGGGAGCGGCCAGCCCGATAAAGCCGATCGGACCGACCACGCTCACGGTCACGCAGGCCAGCACAATGGCTGCCCCCATCGCAAGCAAGCGGGTGGTGCCGACTTTTTGGCCCAGGGAACGTGCCGACTCCTCATTGAGGGTCAGAATGTCCCACTGACGTACCGCCAAACACAGCAGGATCAGCCCGCCAATGATCCACGGCCATGAAAAAGCTACGCCATCCCAGTCATTCTGAATAAGCGAGCCGGAGCCCCACAGAAAAATCCCCTGCGTCGTTTGCTGGTTCAGAAGCACCAGCGCACTCGTAACGGAGGATAAAACCAGGGTGACAATCATACCGGATAATGCAATCCGCAGAGGAGAGCCCTGCGTTTTTCCCGCCAGCGCATAGACGGCGACGGCCGCCAGCGTCCCCCCTGCCACTGCCAGTGGAAGGGCATACTGATGCAGCAGTCCCGGCCAGAAGATCATCCCCGCCACGACGGCCAAATAAGCGCCGGCATTTACGCCAAGCGTCGTCTCCGAGGCCAGCGGGTTGCGCGTGACGGTCTGCATAAGCACGCCCGACACCGCCAAGGCGGCGCCAGCCAACAGGCCCATGACCGTACGCGGAAGGCGCACGCTGCGGATAAGATGGTGATCCGCAATATCCTGCGGAGACACCAGGGCCTGCACGACCGTATTGACGGATATATCGGCCAGCCCTTGCGTCAAGCTGATAAACGTGAGAAATAACAGAGCCACCAGGCCTCCAACCAGCATCCATAACGGCTTCCAGCCCCTACCTGAGGAAACGGGTGGGGCTGGATGGATGCTCACCGGCGCGGAGCCTTGTGCCAGTTTGTTGCCGAGACTCATTTTGTGAGCAGATCAGCTGTCTTCTGGGCCATGGTTTGGGCAGACAATGGGCCGCCGTATGGCCACATGTCACCGCCAAGTGCGTACACGCGGTCTTCTTTAACAAAGTTCAGACCTTTCCACACCGGATTGTCTTTCAATTGGTTCTCGATGATGTTATCGCTCTCCTGGATAATATGCAGGAAATTCGCATCCTGAAGGGCAGGCAATGCCTCTACGTCTGTGGTGGTAAAGCCATAAACCTCAAATTGATCGGGCTTATGGGCATTGGTCAGCCCGATGTGCTCCAGAATTTTGACGGCCAAGGAATTATCCGTCGAAATCCGGAACGTCACCGCATTCTGGTTACTGTATCCCATGGCGAGCGCAAACGGTTTTTCCGTCATGCCGGCTGCTTCAAGCTTGGCTTTGGCATCGGCATAAGTTTGATCCAGATTGCTAAGCACTTTTGCGGCTTCGTCTTTTTTGCCAAGCACGTCAGCAATCGTATTGAAGGTATTAACCATCTCTTCATATTGATCCCCTTGTCCCTCAGTCGGATAAGGATCAAACACCAAGGTAGGCGCGATGCTGTTGTACGTATCATAGCCGGCTTCAAGATTCGATTTCAAACCGATGATCAGGTCCGGCTTCAAGGAAGCGATCAGCTCCAGATTCGGCTCTTGACGGGTGCCGACATCGGTAACGTCCGCCCCAATCTCCACCGGGATGTTCACCCATTGGTTCATCCCTTCGATGTCTGCAATGCCCACAGGCTGAACACCAAGTGCCAGGACATCCTCCGCGTAAAGCCATTCCAGCGCGACAACACGCTTCGGAACGCCCGTAATTTTCGTCTCGCCTAGAGCGTGCTTGATGGTTCGGGTCTCCGGCGTGGCTTCGGTGTTATCCCCGCCCTGTGCGGCCCCTCGATCCGAATTCTTCGCTGCCGTCGAGCTGCCTCCTTCATTGGATGCCGCGTTCCCGCCGCAACCGGCTAAAGCCAAAGCAAATATCAATACGATAAACACGAGACCCTTCATACTGCGCATCGAGTTTCTCCCCCTCATACCCTCTATGTATTGTAGATATTGTTTATTAATAATAATTATTGAGAATAATTATCATTATCAACACTCAGCACAATGATAATTATTCTCATTAAGATTGTCAATAGAATTTATGAAGATTGTCTAAACGATCCATGAATCTGTCCTTCTTTCATGATAATAGGATTCGTTCTTTACAGAACATTAGAGGTATAACATAATCTTACTGAACTGATGATTCCTACAAATTTAGCCTCTACCATTCATTCCTGTACCTTGTGCCCATTGAACAAAACAATCGAAAAGAGAGGGATCTCCATGCCTGACAAAACCCCCACTCCGGCTGTAGAAAGCGACTTTCCCGTTAAGGCCGGCAAACCTGCACGCCAAGCCCTTATCGTTGCAGGCTATCATCAGCTTGCAGACCTCACCCAAGCATCCGAGAAAGAACTGCTGGCGCTTCACGGGGTAGGACCCAAAGCGGTCAGAATACTACGCGAAGCCCTCGCCGAGAAGGGCCTAGCCTTTAAAGAATAAATAAACACGATAGGTCTCCTGAAGCCATAAGGACCAGGGATCTACCGTGTTTATTTTTTTCCCGTTTTTTCAAATTCCATATTTACATTTCTATAAAAATAGATATAATAAAACACATGGATACCTTACAAACCATCAAAGCACTATCAAACGAGTCCCGGTTTAAAATCCTGGAGTGGCTGAAGCATCCGGAGGAACATTTTGATCCGCAGGATCACATGCCTTCCAAATGTGATTTTCATGGCGGTATCTGCGTGGGCTCCATTTCAGAAAAAACAGGACTCGCTCAGTCGGTCGTTTCTGGCTACCTGGTAAAATTGCAAAAGGCCGGTTTACTGGAATCCCATCGAGCGGGCCAGTGGACATATTACAGACGCAATGAGGAGGGCATTAAGCGTTTTATCGAACAACTCAAGGAAGAGCTTTAGGCTTAACAAGCAAATTCAAATTGAAGATTAAGCTTAAAAGCTCTTTCTTTTTATCATATATATCTATTTTTATGAAAATACAGAAAAGCATATTAAACATATTGGAGGATTCCATACATGAGCAATCAAAATCAAAGTGTCCGATCTACAGCATCCCTATTCGAGCCATATACCATCGGTAACCTTACTCTTCCATCCCGCGTGGTGATGGCCCCTATGACGCGCGGGTTCTCTCCGAACGGCGTTCCAGGCCCGGATGTGGCCGCTTACTACCGTCGGCGTGCGGAGAATGGCGTCGGATTGATCATTACCGAGGGAACACTGATAAATCACCCGGCTGCAACCGATAACCCCAATATACCTAACTTCCATGGTGAAGCCGCATTGAACGGCTGGGCCGAGGTGGTCCGTCAGGTCCACGAAGCCGGCGGTAAGATCATGCCGCAAATTTGGCACATCGGCATGACTAGACCAATAGGTGCCGAGCCAAATCCGGAGGCACTTCCGATCGGACCATCCGGACTTGACCTGGACGGCAACGTCGTCACGAAACCGATGACCAAAGATGAAATCGAGCAGGTCGTTCAAGCTTATGCCGATGCCGCCGCGAATGCCAAACGCCTTGGCTTTGACGGCGTAGAAATTCATGGTGCCCATGGATACCTGATCGACCAATTCCTCTGGGAGAGAACAAACCGGCGTACCGATGAATACGGAGGTGACATGCTGAAGCGTGCCCGCTTTGCGGTCGAAGTGGTCAAAGCCGTACGTGAAGCGGTGGGTCCAGACTTCCCAGTTGCCATCCGCCTATCCCAATGGAAGACGACCCAATATAAGGCCAAGCTGGCGGATACGCCTGAAAAGCTGGGTCAGTTGTTGACCGCGCTGTCTGACGCCGGGGTCGATATATTCCACTGCTCGACCCGTCGCTTCTGGGAGCCTGAATTCGAAGGTTCTGACCTGAACTTTGCTGGATGGGCCAAGAAACTGACAGGAAAAACAGTCATCACCGTCGGTTCCGTCGGTCTCGATGAAGTATTCACCAGCCTCTTCACCCAAGGTAAGGGTGCCGGCCAAAGAGACCTCGAAGAGCTGCTGAATCGTCTTGAGGAAAATGAATTTGACCTGGTTGCCGTCGGCCGTGCCCTGTTGGCTGATCCGCAATGGGCCGCTAAGGTTCGAGACGGACGTTTCGACGAGCTGGCCCCATTCACGCCGGAATCCTTGCAAACCCTGGTTTAATGCGATTTCAGCTCCCCAGCCCCCTTGGGACCTGAGAGCCGCATTAGATCTTTAAATAAATCAAAAACCGGAAGAAAGACGTCAGTCTCCTTCCGGTTTTTTTGCTGTATATGAACTTGCTTGCTCTTACCGCTCACCTGGACAGCCGGCCGCTAATGGCACACCCGCTTCCAGCTCCATTCAACGGATTGTTTCCCGAAGAATTGACGTGGCGAAGCATACTTCCAGAATTACCTGATGGCTGATATGAGGCACAGCTGCCACTCTCGGGTCGGCTTCATCCAGATTGTTCCCTGCTATTCGTCCTGCAAGGCGGCTTGACGCTTGTAATGATCCTCGATGACCATGCAAGCCATCGCTTCAATCACCGGTACGACGCGGGGACAGATGCATGGATCGTGCCTGCCGATCGTCGCAATCTCCCGTTCATTGCCGTCTATATCGACAGTCTGTTGAGGGGTAGAAATGGATGAAGTCGGCTTTACGACGACTCGGAACACGATATCCGCCCCGGTGCTGATACCACCGATGATTCCGCCGGCATGGTTCGTCCGGAACCCTCCCGCGTCCATCTGATCGTTGTGTTCGCTTCCCCGCATAGTGGCCGCTTGAAAGCCTGCCCCGAATTCAATGCCTTTAATCGCGCCGACGGACAACATAGCCTTCGCTAACTCAGCGTCAAGCTTGTCAAATACGGGTTCCCCCAGTCCCGCGGCAATGCCGCTAATTCGGCATTCGACAATCCCCCCGCAGCTGTCCCCCTCTTCGGCCAGTCGTTCTATCCTCTCAATCATGCGAACGGCTGCTTCCGGATCACACGCACGAACCGCATTCCGTTCGATAGCATCGGCGTCAAATTGCTCGCATCGGATACCTCCGATCTCGGTCGTATACGCCAGGATGGAGACACCCCGACGTTCCAGAAGCTTCCGCGCCACGGCTCCAGCAGCCACTCGCGCAGCCGTCTCCCTTCCCGAAGCTCTTCCGCTTCCTCGATAGTCGCGAATCTTGTATTTTTTTTCATATGTGAAATCCGCATGCCCGGGCCGGTAGGTCGATTTGATTGTATCGTAAGCCGACGGGCGCATGTCGGTGTTGTTAAGCATGATGCACAGTGGCGTCCCCGTCGTTCTCCCCTCGAAAAGTCCAGATAAAATGCGGATCTTATCGTATTCCTTGCGGGGAGTCGTAACAGAGGATTGCCCCGGCCTTCTGCGATCCATCTGAATCTGAATGTAAGCCTCGTCCAGCTCAACGCCCGGTGTGACACCTTCTAAAATGACGCCCACCGCTTCTCCGTGTGATTCCCCGAACGTAGTCATTTTTAACCGCTCTCCAAACGTACTTCCTGCCATGTTCATACCTCCCGTAAACATTTCGATTCCTTATCCTTCAGTTTAGAGGTATATTTGAAATAAATGAAATCGTAATAATCAACAGTTGCCATAGAGAGGATTGATAACAAATGATCGCCAACACGGAATGGTATCGAGTGTTCCTGCATGCTGCAGAGACTTCCAATCTCACGAAAGCTGCGCATAACCTCCATATGACACAGCCCTCTGTGAGTTATGCCATCAAGCAGTTGGAAGAAGCCCTCGGCGTGGGGCTGTTCGACCGGTTATCCAAGGGCGTCCGCTTAACAACAGAAGGAGAGGCCTTGTATCAGCATGTAAGGCAAGCATTCGACGAACTCGATTCAGCCGAGCGGCGATTGAAGAAGCTAAAGCAGTTTAGCGAAGGCAGGCTGAGGATTGGCGCGAACGGGGCTATCGTCAAGGACTTTCTCCTCTCCTTGCTCGACCGATTCCATGCTCGCTATCCCGACATCCGCATTCAGCTGTCACAGGAGCGAACAAGCAGCATCGTGGAGCGCTTAAAGAAAGGATCGTTGGATCTCGGCTTTGTTCACCTTCCCGTATCGGACGAGGAAATCCATATCATCGACTCCCGTACCTCGCCTTATTGCGCCGTGGTCGGAACGGCCTTCGCAGATTGGGCGCGCAGGCCTCTACGGACGGAAGAATTGACGGAGCTCCCCCTCTTGATGCTGTCCCCCGGCAGCTCGACGCGGTCCTTCATCGAAGGGTGGTTCCGATCGCAAGGGGTGGAAGTGGCAGCCGACTTCGAGTTGAACAGCCTGGACATGTTAGCAGAATTTGCCGAGCGCGGTTATGGAACAGCCTTCTTGCCACGGGCCTTTGTCTCGTCTCAGATCTCGGACGGTTCCTTGCTGGAGCTTCGAACAGACACTCCGTTACCGGATCGATATATTGGCGTCGCCGTTCGGAAGCAGCAGTCGCCCTCGCTGGCCGCAGGGGCATTTTTGGAGATGCTGCAGCAGAATTGATGATCTTCCCGTCGAAAGAAAATTAGCATCATCAACCTTATGAATACATGATCTTGTCTACAGCAATCCACCTTTATGATCCTTTTCGATGACCTCTTACTAAGCGGTTATTTCAAGACGAGACCGGAAATGCTAATGGACCCGCCTCCCATACACCCAAAAGCCCGGCTCATGTGACCTAACATGAGCTGGGATTTCTTTGCACTTCCATGAGTTGCCCACAATAGGCTGCACACCTTCTTCCTGCTTAGGTGCGTATATCGGGGTGGAGAAGCAACGCGTTCGCCTTAAAATTAGGAAGCTTCCTCGGCTTAATCCATTCCAGCTTCCCGATTTTAACAGCGACCGGAGCCGATGTACGCACCGCCCCACAACACGATAACAGAGTGTGCAGCCCTATGCCGCTTCCCCTCAAATTAATGCAAAAAAGCCCAGCTCCCTCAAAAGCAGGAGCCGGGCTTTCTCTTATTTCATTAATTGTGCTTCAAGTTGTAGAACGACTTCAAGCCGTTGTATTGAGCAAGCTCGCCCAATTGATCTTCGATGCGAAGCAATTGGTTGTATTTCGCAACACGGTCGGTACGGGAAGGAGCACCCGTTTTGATCTGACCCGCGTTGGTAGCTACTGCGATATCAGCGATGGTGCTGTCCTCGGACTCACCGGAACGGTGGGAGATAACAGCTGTATATCCTGCACGTTTTGCCATTTCGATCGCATCGAACGTTTCAGTCAAAGTACCGATTTGGTTTACTTTGATCAGGATGGAGTTACCGATGCCTTCGTTGATACCTTTTTCCAGACGCTCGGTGTTGGTAACGAACAGGTCGTCACCCACGAGTTGAATTTTGTTACCCAATTTCTCGGTGAGCAATTTCCAACCTTCCCAATCGTCCTCGGAGCATCCGTCTTCGATGGTTACGATTGGGTATTTGTCTACCCAAGAAGCGAGCAAGTCCACGAATTCTGCCGGCGTGAAGGATTTGCCTTCGCCTTCCAGAACATACTTGCCATCTTTGAAGAACTCGGTGGAAGCAACGTCCATACCCAGCAATACATCTTCACCTGGCTTGTAGCCGGCTTTTTCGATCGCTTCGATGATGGAAGACAGTGCATCTTCGTTAGACGTGAAGTTAGGAGCGAAGCCGCCTTCGTCGCCAACCGCTGTGTTCAGGCCTTTGCCCTTCAGAACGGATTTCAGGTTGTGGAAGATTTCAGCGCCCATGCGAAGCGCTTCTTTGAAGCTAGGTGCACCAACAGGCAATACCATGAACTCTTGAACGTCAACGTTGTTGTCCGCGTGAGCGCCGCCGTTAACGATGTTCATCATAGGTACTGGAAGTTGTTTTGCGTTGAATCCGCCAAGGTAAACATACAGCGGAAGATCCAATGCATCAGCAGCAGCGCGAGCTACAGCCATGGATACGGCCAGAATTGCGTTCGCACCCAATTTGCCTTTGTTCGGCGTACCGTCCAAAGCGATCATCAGTTTGTCGATGCCAAGCTGGTCCAGAGCGTCCATGCCAATCACTTCAGGCGCGATGATTTCGTTCACGTTCTCAACAGCTTTCAGAACGCCTTTGCCCAGGTAACGGGATTTATCGTCGTCGCGAAGCTCAACGGCTTCGTGAACGCCAGTGGAAGCACCGGATGGAACGATGGCGCGACCGATCGCACCGGATTCCAGGTATACTTCAACCTCTACGGTTGGATTCCCGCGGGAGTCAAGGACTTCGCGTGCATATACATCAGAAATAATAGTCATGTGTATAGTCTCCTTTGAAATGTTATGTTTATGTTCCATTATGAACTACTTATTTACGTGCTGCAATCATGGACGTTCCCGTCATTTCATCCGGCTTCGGCAGACCCATCAGGTCGAGAATCGTTGGCGCGATATCGGCAAGAATACCGCCTTCACGCAGCGTTACGTTCTCATCTGTTACGATGAACGGAACCGGGTTTGTGGTATGTGCGGTGAATGGACGTCCATTCTCGTCAAATACCATGTCCGCATTTCCGTGGTCAGCGGTGATCAGAACAACCCCGCCTTTTGCCAAAACAGCTTCAACAACCTTGCCAACACACTCATCCGTCGTCTCAACGGCTTTAATCGTCGGCTCCAGCATACCGGAATGGCCTACCATGTCCGGGTTGGCGAAGTTCAAGATGATCGCGTCATGCTTATCCGCTTCGATTTCTCTCACGCAAGCATCCGCCACTTCATAAGCGCTCATCTCCGGTTTCAGATCGTAGGTCGCCACTTTTGGCGAGTTAATCAGTACGCGCGTTTCACCAGGAAGCTCAACATCGCGTCCACCGCTGAAGAAGAATGTCACGTGCGGGTACTTTTCGGTTTCCGCAATCCGAAGCTGCTTCTTGTTGTGCTGAACCAGCACTTCGCCGAGCGTGTTGTCGAGATTCTTCGGTTTGTAGGCAACAAAGCCTTCCACCGTCTCGCTGAACAGCGTCAAGCATACAAAATGCAGGTTTTGCGGGAACTTCGGTCCCCGTTCAAAACCACGGAAATCATTATTCGTAAACACCTGGGACAGCTGAATCGCACGGTCAGGGCGGTAGTTCAGGAAGATAACGGAATCTCCGCTCTCCACCAGACTAACCGGCTCGCCTTCACCATTGACAATCACGGTCGGTTCTACGAATTCATCGTAAACCGATTTCTCGTAAGATTCGATGATGGCTTTCAGCGGATCCGTATATTTCGGTCCTTCGCCATACACCATGGCACGGTAAGCCTTCTCGACACGATCCCAACGCTTGTCGCGGTCCATCGCATAATAACGACCGGAAAGCGTAGCGATTTGGCCAACGCCTACTTCTTCAATCTTCGCAATCAGGTCCTTAACGAACTGCTTGCCGCTGTCTGGTGCCACGTCGCGTCCATCCATGAAGCCATGGATGTATACGTCATGGAAATCTTCCTTCTTGCAAAGATCCAGCATGGCAAACATATGCTCGATATGACTATGAACGCCACCGTCGGATACCAGCCCGTACAGATGCAGCTTCTTGTTGTTGTTCTTAGCAGCGCGAACGGCTTCCACCAGCGTTTCGTTCTCGAAGAATTCTCCTTCACGAATCGACTTCGTGATGCGGGTCAAGTCCTGATACACGATCCGGCCTGCGCCGATGTTCAAGTGACCCACTTCGGAGTTCCCCATTTGACCTTCCGGCAAGCCTACGGCTTCACCGCAAGCAGTCAACGTTGTGTTCGGGTATTGCTTCAGATACCGGTCGTAGTTAGGCTTGTTCGCTTGAGCGACCGCATTGCCCACCTCGGTGTTGCGAAGCCCGAAACCGTCCATGATGATCAGAGCTACGGGTTTTGGAGCAGACATTTACTTCGCCCCCTCAACGAGTGCGATGTAGGAAGCCGGTTGTAGACTTGCACCACCAACGAGCGCGCCGTCGATGTCGCTTTGTCCCATATACTCCGCTACATTTTCAGGCTTCACGCTGCCGCCGTATTGAATGCGTACTTGCTCTGCAACAGTTTCGCCGTACAGGCCTTTAACGAGTTCACGAATATAAGCAATGACTTCGTTCGCATCCTCTGCTGTAGAGGATTTGCCCGTTCCGATCGCCCAGATTGGCTCGTAAGCAATAACGACATGAACCGCTTGATCAGCAGGAACACCTGCGAACGCAGCTTCCGTTTGTACTTTACACACGTCTTTGGTTTGGCCGGCTTCCCGTTCTTCCAGCTTCTCGCCGACGCATACGATCGGAAGAAGACCATGGCGGAATGCCGCATGTACCTTCTTGTTCACGATCTCATCGGTTTCAGCAAAATACTGACGACGCTCGGAGTGTCCAATAATGACGTAGTCCACACCCAGATCCTTCAGCATCAAACCGCTGATTTCACCCGTAAAAGCGCCGTTATCTTCAAAATGAAGATTTTGTGCACCGATTTTAACATTCGTGCCCTTGACCGCTTCAACCAATGCAGGAAGGTTGGTAAATGGCGCGCAAATCACGCTTTCCACGCCTTCTACTTCCGCTTTGCCTTTCACATCTTCAATAAATGAAGTTGCTTCCGGAACGGTTTTGAACATTTTCCAGTTACCAGCTATGATAGGTGTTCTCACACGATTCACTCCTTTATTCCCCCGAAGAATCGGGGTCCAAACTTCATCCACTTGCTATCCAAATATAGTGCCTATTTCTATTTGTCGTTCAGTGCCACAACACCAGGAAGTGCTTTGCCTTCCATGAACTCAAGAGATGCACCGCCGCCTGTCGAGATGTGGTTCATCTTGTCGGCAAGGCCGAATTTCTCTGCAGCTGCAGCCGAGTCGCCGCCGCCGATAATCGTGTAAGCTTCCGTATCCGCACAAGCTTGTGCCACTTCACGAGTACCGTTGCTGAACGGAGCGATTTCGAATACGCCCATAGGACCGTTCCACACGACAAGCTTGGAGTTCTTGATCACTTCTGCATACTTGGCGCGAGTCTTAGGACCGATGTCAACGCCTTCCCAATCGGCAGGAATGCCGTCGATATCAACGACCTTGGTATTCGCGTCTGCGCTGAACTCGTCCGTAACGACGATATCTTCCGGCAGGTAGAAGTTTTTGCCCAGCTCTTTAGCTTTCTCGATGAAACCGAGAGCAACATCAAGCTTCTCTTTATCAAGCAGAGATTGGCCGATTTCATGGCCTTGAGCTTTGAAGAACGTGTAAGCAAGTCCACCGCCGATGATGACATTGTCAGCAAGCGTAAGCAGGTTGTCGATCACGTCGATTTTGTCCTTAACCTTCGATCCACCGATGATGGCGGTAAAAGGACGGTCCGGATTCGAAAGGGCTTTGCCGAGAACGGACAGCTCTTTCTCCATCAACAATCCCGATACAGCCGGAAGATGATGAGCGATACCTTCTGTCGAAGCGTGCGCACGGTGAGCAGCACCAAACGCGTCATTCACGAACAGGTCAGCCAGTTCGGCGAATTGCTTCGCAAGTTCCGGATCATTCTTCTCTTCACCAGCGTAAAAACGAACATTTTCAAGCACGAGCACATCGCCGTTTTGCAGTTTCTCGACTTGAGCTTTTACAGCTTCTCCTACCGCCTCATCTGCTTTGGCCACCGGTTTGCCGAGCAGCTCGGACAGACGCTGACTTGCCGGAGTCAGGCGCAAAGATTCAACGAACTCTCCTTTTGGACGACCCATGTGGCTGGCCAGGATGACTTTCGCTCCTTGCTCTACCAGATATTTAATGGTCGGCAAAGTCTCGCGAATACGAGTGTCGTCTGTAATTTTACCATCTTCGAGCGGTACATTGAAATCGACGCGGACAAACACCCGTTTGCCGCTTACTTCTACATCACGTACACTTTTCTTGTTCATCTCCACGTTCCTCCTAAGAAAACTATTCTCCTCACCGACAGCATGCAGTTGCTCTCGTTTCTCTCTCTATCGCTAACCAGCGCCCGGATCTTGTCTATTCTTCCCAGTGCTCTGGCATGAAAACAAGTAAAAACCATGAACCAAAGAGGAGACCCGTGGAACGGAACTCCTCTTCGATTGTATGGCTAGATCAATTACAGACCTTTGCTTGCGATGTAAGCAGCGAGGTCAACGACACGGTTGGAGTAGCCCCACTCGTTGTCATACCAAGAAACAACCTTCACCATGTTGTCGCCAACTACCATAGTGGAGAGCGAATCGATAGTGGAAGAAGCTGGGTCGCCATTGTAGTCGCTGGATACAAGCGGCTCTTCGGAGAAGTTCAAGATGCCTTTCAGCGGGCCTTCAGCAGCTGCTTTCAGAGCTCCGTTAACATCTTCAAGAGTTACGTTCTGGGACAGCTCAACTACGAGGTCCGTTACAGAAACGTTCTTCGTAGGTACACGCATTGCCATACCGTTCAATTTGCCTTTCAATTGTGGCAGAACGAGGCTAACCGCTTTAGCAGCACCCGTTGTGGATGGAATGATGTTTTCAGCAGCTGCACGAGCACGACGCAGATCTTTGTGCGGAAGATCAAGCACTTGCTGGTCATTCGTGTAGGAGTGAACCGTAGTCATCATACCCTTAACGATACCGAATTTCTCGTCAAGAACTTTAGCGAAAGGAGCCAAGCAGTTTGTTGTACAAGAAGCGTTGGAGATTACAGTATGGTTAGCCGCATCGTATTTGTCTTCGTTAACGCCCATAACGATGGTGATATCTTCGTCAGTTGCTGGAGCGGAGATGATAACTTTCTTAGCGCCGCCTTTCAAGTGAGCGGAAGCTTTATCTTTCGCTGTGAAAATACCAGTGGATTCTACAACGATTTCAACGCCGTACTCAGCCCAAGGCAATGCTTCAGGGTTACGCTCAGCGAATACTTTCACTTCACGGCCGTTTACAACGAGTGCGCCTTCTTTAGCTTCAACTGTTGCATTAAGTCTTCCGTGAGTTGTGTCATATTTCAAAAGGTGTGCCAGCGTGCTTACGTCCGTCAAATCGTTGATTGCCACGATTTCAACTTCGCTGTTGTTCAGCGCAGCACGGAACACGTTACGTCCAATACGTCCAAAACCGTTAATACCTACTTTAACCATGAGTAGTTCCCTCCATATTTGTAAAATTTATATATTCAAGATTGGCCGTTAAGCCAATCAAGACAACAATAAGGAAAAATCAGTGTGTATGCCCGTGGGTTCAAATCCCGGCGTCAATCTCCTTCTCGACTTCCAGTGCAGCGGCTTCATCGGTAACAAGGATATCCTCATGTCCGAATTTCAGCACCGCGTGAATCGCCTTGCCCTTGCCTTGACCCCCAGCAATGCCGATGATCGTCTCTGTCCGCATGATATCCTCAAGCCGCAGCCCGAGTGTAAGCATTTTGTGGACAACTTCACCATCTTCACTGAAGTAGTAGCCGAAGGATTCCGCGATCGCGCCATCTGCCTGCAAGTTCTGAATAGAGTTTTCATCCAGCTTACGTCTTCTTGCCATCTCCATGGCATCTCCGATGCCGTGAATAATGACTCGGCAGCGCCTGATCACATCGACGATCTCCTGGATATGCTGATCCTGCACCAACGACTGATAGGCATCTTCGCTTAGCAGATCCGGTACGTGAAGCAATCGGTACTCAGCCCCAACGCGCTTTGCCATCTTGGAAGCAATGGTGTTCGCTTGAATCTCCATGCTCTCCCCAAGACCGCCCCGCGCCGGTACAAACCAAGTGCTTGTCAGCGGTTCGCCGCCTGGCAAAGAGGACATCTGCTCGGCCACTTCGGCGAGCGTGGAGCCGCCGGTTACGGCAATCGTATCTCCATCCTGGACAAAGCTTAGCAGCGTTCTTGCTCCGGCCCGGCCAAGCTCACGTTTGACTTCCGGAGATGACTCGCTGTCACCGGGAATAATGACCACTTTACGAAGCCCGTAAGCCTGACGAATCTTCTCTTCCAGTTCAACCAGTCCGAATAACTCATTCATGACCGGCTCCAGCTCCTCCAGCAAGCATATCCCTGAGCTGCTGATGCGCATGCCAAGCGTTTCAATCTCGATCAGCCCCTGCGCTTTCAGAAGATCAGTCTCTGCTCTGAGAACACGCTCGGTCATCGAGAGTGATGAAGCCAATGTTCTTCGGCCAACAATTCCAGACAACTTGATCTGATGAAGGATGGTATACCTTCGTTTAAGAGTGTCCATCAGATCCGGCAGAAGCTGCTCTTGTATTTCTAATAGGTTACGCATGCATTCCACTCCTGCAAACTTCGTCTCGGCTCTCCTCTACCTGGTCGTAAAATGTCCCAGCTAAACTTTTTAAGTCCCACCTTTATTCTAACCAATAATTATGCCGGTTGCAAGTGTCCGAAAGTATATTTCTCTGCCCCGGGCATTCTTATACATTATGGCCAAGTACTGGCTCGTCTATATAATAGGAACAAAGTTTTGTCTGCTATTGTATTTTTTAAATAGATGCGGTATAATCAACTTCGTTGCTAATTTTCGATTGACGTTTTTCTTATGCGCCCGTGGTCCAATGGATATGACGTAGGCCTCCGGAGCCTGAGATCGAGGTTCGATTCCTCGCGGGCGCGCCATTATAACTTTTATTCTCTATACTGATTACCCTAGAGCGCCCATGACGGCTCTTTTTTTTACCCAATAGTTTGACTATCTTTGACTTTTTGATTTAAATTGTTTATCATGTGGGTAATACGGTAACAGTATTTATATGAGGTACTTAAGAGGAGGTTTTCCACGTGAGTTTTATACCTATGGTCGTTGAACAAAGCAACCGCGGCGAGCGGGCGTACGACATCTATTCCAGATTGCTGAAAGACCGCATTATCTTCCTCGGCTCCGACGTAAATGACGTGGTCGCCAATTCCATCATTGCCCAAATGCTGTTCTTGTCGGCTGAGGATCCTGAGAAGGATATTCATCTTTACATCAACAGTCCTGGCGGTTCCATTACCGCAGGTATGGCGATATTCGATACGATGCAGTTCATTAAGCCGGACGTTTCGACGATCTGTGTCGGCATGGCTGCTTCCATGGGCGCATTCCTGCTCAACGCAGGCGCTAAAGGCAAACGTTACGGTCTGCCTAACAGCGAGATTATGATTCACCAGCCGCTCGGCGGCGCACAAGGTCAAGCCACGGATATTGAGATCCGTGCTCGCCGCATCCTCAAAATGCGCGACAAGCTGAACCGCATCCTGTCCGATCGCACTGGCCAACCGCTGGAGCGCATTGAGAAGGATACCGATCGTGACTATTTCATGACGGCTGACGAAGCCAAAGAATACGGTCTGATTGATCAAGTATTAGAGAATACACCACCGCAAGGCTTATAAAAAATGAAGTAAAGGGCAGGCGCCGTTATCCGGTGCCTGCCCTTTCTTATCCTCTGGATCATTGAAAACTTCGAGTACTAAATAGTGAGAGCATCCCCTCCGGTCGCTGTTGAAATCGGGAAACTTGAATGAATGGATAGGGAGGTTTCCCGATTTCAAAGGCGAACGCGTTGCTCCTCCAAGGATACCCTCACTTCGGTACGTTTTTTCAATAAAACAAGGACATCCCCCTCCTAAAAGGCCCGCCTCTAACTTGTGGGGAGGGGAATAGAGGAAGGCCCGTGCAGGATTCCTTTGCACGGGCAATCGGATTGCGTAAGGCCTAATGAAACACGCAAGAAAGCCTCTCGATAAACACAAAAATCCCCTGACCGCAGGAAACGGGAGTACACGCTCCACGCTCACGTGATCAGGGGATTTTTCGTAACTCGTTCCAGTACAGTGTTACATCAGGACAACATCATGTTTCTAGACAAGCTAAGCATGAAAATAAATGATTGCAGTTTACACACACCGCTTAACGTATACTCTTACTTCCACTCTTTCAGCTTCAGTTCAAACTCCGGAAATCCATAAGCATACGCGGTGTACTCATAAAGCTGGAAGTACAGCACCGCAGCGTTATCTTTCACGTAGAAGTCCGCATCGGCAGGCACGCCCTCAAATCCGCCGAGGTAGCCCCCCTCTTTCTTCATCTTGCTCAGCACAAGGTTGTTCAGCTTCTGTTTGTTCTTGCCCTGCATGTTGATGAAATCGCCCAGCTTCATTTGTTTGCCATCCTTCAAGGAGAACGTGAAGCTTTTGCGGAAGGTCATGCCATGAGCGCCACCAGTGTAGGAATAATCGTATGCCGTGATGCTCAGGATATCATCCTGGTTGTAATGGACCACGAAGTCCCCACTGAATTCGTAAGGGAAGCTGGATTCCGATGGCGGGAATTCCTCAGCATTCCCTTCGGCACGGGTGATTACGCCGGACGCATTTTCTTTCAGCACTTGATTGATCTCGGCTTGGGCCTCCGCATTTGCGAGTCCACTGATTACAGGATAATTCACAACGGCATCCGCGCCCTGAATCTTTTTCTTCAGCGCAGCCGATTTGATCGTAATGTCGTTCTGTTTCTTCTGTGTCATGCTGAGTGTTTTCAAGGAAGGGTGCCATTGTCCCTGAACACCCATGTATTCGCTTATCGTTTTGAATGGGACATACAGACGGCCATTAATGATCTGTCCTCCAGGCTCGCCGGCATACGAACCGTTCACCAGAATACCGATTTCAGTTGAATCATATACGATGGCACTCAATTTGTTATAACCGTTGCCCAGTGTATACGTACGTTTTTTTGCATCATATTTAAGAGGCATTCCCAGGCCGTCCCGCAAAGCGGTTGCCGGCACATAAGTTACCCCGTGCAGCGCGAGACCTTTCTGTGACAGGGTCTTGCCATTCCATTTCAGTACGACTTCATTCTTCGACGATTTTTGGCTGGCGGAAACGGGTGCCTTAGCGGCGCTTGCATCGATGACCTGTCCGCTCAAACCCAAACCGCCAAGCAGGACGCTAGTTGCAATTAATGATGCACATACACGTAATTTAGGATTCATATCAGAATTCCACCTTTGTTAAATTAAGTTTCCGTTAGTTGTTAATCTATTACCCTTAATCATTATAAGGAAAGCTTTCAATGTATTGGTAACAAAGTCAATGACAATTTTGATTCCAGGCCTCAGGACCCATACGTTTATCTAATCTTTCTGCATGAATGCTTTTACGCTTAGAAATACACCGAACAAGAGAGCGCATGTACCCATAAACAGCAAGACTTCGCTTCCCTGGACTGCATAACTTAATAGAATTAATCCGATACCGACAAGCGCACTGTGAATACTCAATAACAGCAGATGCAGCGTGCTTTTCCTGAAGATGCTCAGAAACAACGCCGCCGCTGCGCCGGCAACGATTCCTGCAATAACGAGTAAGCCCATTACATCGCTCAAGCCGCTTTCTCCTTTTCCTGATTAAACGCGTAGATACCTGGTTTAAGTTATTTGCGTCCTCCTTTATATATAACAACGAAACAGGCCCCGAAGTTGTGGTGTAATTCGTATAAATCGGCTATTCTCCCCATTCCGGGACTAAGGACCTATTTTTTACCAGTAAAAAAAGAGCCTGCCCACAATGGGACAGACTCTTTTTATTACAAATATATGAAAACGCAAGGCTATAATTAACGCCCGCTCTTCAGTTCGGTCCATAAACGATCATAAATCGAGAGCGAGTCACCGACATTATCTAGCCATTCGGTACGGCCCAGTTCTTCATCTGTCAGGTTGATCATCGTATTGGCACGGTATTCCTCGCTATGGAATTCCATCGCTTTGGTGTTCGGATTGCTGTATCCGATAAATTCATAGTTTTTGGCGCTGACCTCGGGCTCCATCATGAAATTGATGAATTTCTCGGCCAGCTCCTTATTCTTGGCACCCTTAGGAATCGCATAGTTATCAGAGAAGATGGTTGCCCCCTCTTCTGGCACGACATAAGCCACATCCGGATTCTCCGCTGCAATAAAGGCCGCGTCTCCGGACCAGACCGTTGCAATCCAGCCTTCTTCTTGGATCATCTTCTGCTTGATGTTATCCGTATCAAACGCTAGCACATTCGGCAGCAGGGTCTTCAGCTCATCCACAGCTGCGGTGATTTCCGCTTCATCTATGCTGCTGTTGGACTTTCCTTGCTTCTTCAGCGCCATGCCGATCATTTCACGGTTATCGTCCAGAAGCAGGACTTTACCTTTGTATTCCGGGTTCCAGAGATCTTCCCAGCTGTTGATCTCATCCTTCACATACTTCTTGTTATATGCAATTCCCGTTACACCGGACGTGTAGACAATCGAATATTTATTGCCCGGGTCATAAGAAGGATCCTTGAAAGTATCCGTTAGATTGGCGAAGTTCGGGATATTATTCATGTCAAGCGGCTCAAGCAGCTCCGATTCAATCATCGTTTTGACCATATAATCGGATGGCTGAATGAGGTCATACCCACTGCCGCCGGCCTTGATTTTAGCCAGCAGGTCTTCATTGTTTGCATAATTGTCGTAGGTTACCTTTACGTCGAACTTCTCTTCGAAGTCCTTCAGCACCTCGGGATCAAAGTTATCCGCCCAACTGTAAATGTGAAGCGTCTCTTTATCCGAGCCGCAACCGGCCAAGAGTCCTACAGACAATACCGCAACCATGCCTGCCGTCAGCAGGCGGGTCCATCTTGATTTTTTCAATTCAATATCTCCTCTCTTTCCACTTCCATGTTTTATTTCGAAAAAAGCAGTACCTATGCTTAGATCGGTAATGTTTTATGTTTCTTTTCCCCGTTGCCGCGGTTAAGAATATATTGCGCTAGCAGAATCAGCGTGATGCTGACCAGAATGAGCAGCGTACACAGCGCGTTAATCTCTGGCGAGATGCCGCGCTTCACTTGAGCGTAAATATAGATCGGCAGCGTCGTTGAGCTGGGGCCGGCAACAAAAAAGCTGACCATAAAGTCATCCAATGACAGCGTAAAAGCAATCAAGGCGCCGGAGATAATGCCCGGTGCAATCTGCGGCAATGTAACATGCCGGAACGTCTGCCAAGGCGTAGCGCCCAAATCCTGGGCCGCCTCATCCAGCTGTTTGCCCATGCCCGACAGTCTGGCCGTCACTACGACGTACACATACGACAGGCTGAACGTAATATGGGCGATGATCACCGTCGTCTTGCCAAGCGGCATATTCAGCTGACTGAACAATACCAGCAGCGATAGCCCCATAATAATATCCGGGATAATAACCGGAAGATACAGCAGCCCGTTCATGCCGCTGCGACCTCGGCGTCCCAGATTCCGAAGCGAGAGCGCCGCCGCAGTTCCGAGCAGGGTAGAAACGATCGTCGATATGACCGCCACCGTTAAACTGTTCATCAACGCTTCCATCACGTGCCGGTTCTCGAATAGCGACACATACCAATCCAATGTGAATCCTTCCCAATTGCCGCTGAGCCGCGTGTCGTTAAAGGAATAGATGATGATCATGATGATCGGTACATAGATGAAAGCCATCATAAGGAAAGAGTGAATCCCAAGCAGCCGGTGATTCTTCTTCTTCACTTATCTCCCCTCCCCTACGCGTTGATGGCGGGCTTGCATCGCCCGGTTAAAGAGCAGGATCAGCACCAGGGACGTAATCACAAAGATCACCGACAACGCCGCTCCAAAGGGCCAGTTGCGCGCGCCCAGGAACTGCTGTTGAATGATATTACTGATCATGGAGGACTTCGCGCCTCCCAAAATATCCGTAACTACAAACATCCCGGAAGTCGAGACATAGACCAGAACCGCTCCTGTCATGATGCCGGATTTGCTCTGCGGCAAGGTGATGTGCCGGAATGCTTTCCACCTGGAAGCGCCCAGATCGCTGGCCGCATCCAGCAGACGCTTGTCCATCTGCTCCAGAGCCACGTAAATCGGCAGCACCATGAACGGAATGAAGTTATACACCATCCCGAGCAGTACGGCGCCGTACGTATACAGCATCTGAATCGGCTCGTCGATCCATCCCATCCACAGCAGGAGGCTGTTCACCACGCCTTGGGTCCGAAGCAGCAGGACCCAAGCATAGGTGCGGATCAAAAAGTTGATCCAGAACGGGACCGTGATCAGAATTAATCCCCAGGTTTGGATACGCGGGGAAGCGTTGGCTATATAATAGGCCAAAGGATAGCTGACTAACAAGCAGATCACCGTAGTCAGCAGCGACAGTACCAAGGTATCCCAGTAGATCCCCAAATATAATGGATCAAAGAAGGTCTTGTATCCTTCCAGACTGAAGGAAAACACGACGTTCCCCAGCGAATCCCGTGAGAGAAAGGAGATGCCGACCACGATTAGCATCGGAACGATCAGGAACAGGGATAACCACAGCAGGACCGGAGTCAACAGGAACCTTGATTTCCTCATGATCCGATGATCACCTCATCCTTGGCGTTCCAGTTCACTCCAACCCGTTCGCCAACCTCCCATGGCTGATCATCCGAGATATCGAGGGCAATCATGACCTTCATCGGTTCATCATCCAATTGGACCAGCAGTTTATGAACGCTGCCGAGGTACTGCACATCCTCAATCACGCCGCTCTTCTTGGCACCCGATTCCCGCTGGGGAATGAGTTTCTCCGGCCGCACGGCAAAGAGACCCTCTGGCGAAGAAAACACGTTATTCTCCCCTACAAACGTAGCGGCAAACAGCGTTTGCGGCCTTGCATAGATCTCGCGCGGCGTACCGATTTGCTCTACCCGTCCATGGTTCATGATGACAATCCTGTCGGAGAGCATCATGGCTTCTTCTTGGTCGTGCGTTACATACACAAACGTAATCCCGAGCGTCCGCTGCAAATGCTTGAGCTCGGACTGCAGATTCTTTCGCAGCTGCAGATCCAGTGCGCCAAGCGGTTCATCCAGCAGCAGCACCTTCGGTTTGTTGGCAATGGCGCGGGCGATGGCCACGCGCTGCTGCTGTCCGCCGGACAGCTGGTGCGGGAAGCGTTCCCGCAGAGCGGTCAGCTGCGTCATGGCAACGGCTTCGTCCACCCGCTCCTTGATGAGCTGACGCGACATTTTTTTCATTTTCAACCCAAAAGCGATATTATCTTCTACGGTCATATGCGGAAACAGAGCATAGTGTTGGAATACCAGATTCAAATCCCGCTTGTTCGCAGGCATTTCCGTCACATTCTGACCCGCCAGCCAGACCTGTCCTTTGGTTGGCTGTTCGAATCCTGCTATCATTCGGAGAATCGTCGTTTTGCCGCAGCCGCTGGGGCCCAGCAAAGTCAGGAATTCCCCTTCTTTAATGGAGAGCGACAGCGGATGCACGACCGCTTGTCCCTGAAAATGCTTCTCGATCTGGACAAGTTCAATCACATGCATCAACCCCTTCTTCAAAATGTGACCTAATCCATGTGTACATTCCTGCTAACCGGTATGCACAAAAACGTTCCCCACTAAGAAGAAACGGTCCTACTGCCTGTTGTGCTCAGGTTGGCAGAATCCGTTTCTTAAAGGTGGAGGATGCTAAAAGTCTCTACTAAGAAAAAAAAGCCATATCCATGGGTATGGCTGTAACGTTCAGATCAAAGTTCAGTTTTTCGCATATTCACTATACCTCGTTTTCCCCCTATACACAACACTTTTCTGTGTATTTCGACAGGGGAAGGGACGGATGTGGGGGCTGATTATGGTATTTCAATTTTCGAAAAAGGATAACAAAAAACCGTCCACCCGGTAAGATCCGGATGAACGGTTTTCTGCAAGCCGAGTCGAAAACAACGACTACTTCAGCTCATATTGCACATACAGCTGCGTCGAGATCTTGATTTCGCCTGGCTTCACGGATGTGTTTGCGCCAGCGTCCGCAGCCGTGGATTGTGCTTCCATCTGCATTTTTTCGAGACCGTAGATGGTATCTACACCAACGGAGCCCTCAACAATGTTCAGCACGATGCCCAGCTGGCGCTTGGAGGCTTTTGCCATCGCCTGAGCTTTCAGGTCTGCATTCGCCATCGCCTTATCAATCACTTGGGCCTCGAACGCATCGCGGTTTTCCACTGAGAAACGTGCGTTTCCAATGGAATTGGCGCCGGCATCGGATGCTGCATCAAGCAGATCGCCGACTTTGTTCAAATCGCGAAGCGTCACTTCCAGGGAATGATACGCGGTGTAATTTTTCACTTTCCGTCCATTCTCATCGGAGTACGTATAGTTGGGCTGTACATAGAACTGCTCGGTTTTGATATCCTTGTCATCGATCTTCCAGGTTTCTTTCAACAGCTTCGTAATCTTATCCATTTTCAGTGCGTTGCTCTTCTGTGCGGATTTTGCGGTTTCCGCATATGATTCAGCCCCGATGGAAAGATATACGATATCTGGCTTCACCGAGATCTCGCCTTTACCGAGTACGGTCAGAAGGTTTTGCTGTGCTGCCTCCGCCGCATGCACCTCGGTTGCCCCGCTCAATCCAACTACAGCCGTACTTCCAGTCAACAGTGCACCTGCGATCATGACGGAACCTACTTGTTTGACCCATCTTTTCATATTGTCAGCCTCCTTCAATATTGGCATCGCTGCCATGCTTGCCTTACCCTTCTAACGTGAGGGCATTGGTAAATGTTGCATCCGGTTTGGAGTGTTTTGAGATTTTTCTTCACTTATGTTGATACGCCCATTTAATTGGTATATCTAGTCATGATTGGTTGATTGGCAAAATAAGATACCCCATGGAGAAGACGGCAACTGTTTAATATGGAACCCATAATGGGTAACTAACTTACATCGGTGTTTAAAAAGAGGAGGTCACTATGAAATCATTCCGGATGTTATACGCGTTCATGTCACTGCTGATACTCATGGCAGCGGGCATGCCATACGGGGCGGCAAGCGCCGCGGCAGAGCCAGCCTCCGGTAAAACCTATCAGATCGGAACCGACATTACGTTTGCCCCGTTTGAATTCCAGGATGCAAGCGGCAAATTTGTCGGTATCGACATGGATCTGCTGGATGCGATCGCAAAAGATCAGAATTTCAAATATGAGATCAAGCCGCTCGGTTTCAATGCGGCGGTTCAGGCGCTAGAAGCCAATCAGGTGGACGGCGTCATTGCCGGCATGAGCATCACGGAAGAGCGGAAGCAGAAATTCGACTTCTCCGATCCTTATTTTGACTCAGGTGTGGTCATGGCCATCCGCCAGGATCAGGAGTCAATTAAAGGGTATGAGGATCTAAAAGGGAAAAAAGTCGCCGTCAAAACAGGTACGGAGGGCTACAGCTTTGCTGAATCCATTTCGTCCAAGTACGGTTTCACCATCGTGCCTTTTGACGATTCCGCCCAGATGTATGACGATGTCAGGACCGGCAATTCCGTTGCTTGTTTTGACGACTTCCCCGTGCTGGCTTACGGAGTCGAACAGAATAATGGACTGAAGATCGTCACGAAAATGGAGCCGGGTGCCTCCTACGGATTTGCGGTGGGCAAGGGACGGAACCAGGAGCTACTGGAAAAATTCAATGCCGGCTTGATCAACCTGAAGGCCAGCGGAGAATATGATCGCATTAAGGCAAAATACATTGGCGAAAATGCCGTGGGCGCGGCGAATCAAAGCCGCTGGGAACTGATTGTGGAGTCGCTGCCTTCGCTGCTGAAGGGCCTTGGCAATACGCTGCTGTTGACCATCGTATCGCTGTTCTTCGCGTTTTTCCTAGGGTTGATATTCGGTTTTATGAAGGTCGGACGCAACAAATGGCTCCGAGGCATCGCAACTGTATTCGTGGATATTTTCCGCGGCATACCGCTGCTGGTCCTTGCCTTCTTCATCTACTTCGGTATTCCGCAAGCGCTCGGATTCACGATGTCGCCGATCGTGGCAGCTGTCCTGACACTTAGCCTGAATGCCGGTGCCTATGTCACGGAAATTATCCGGGGCGGTATCCAATCCATAGACCCTGGACAGCTGGAGGCTGCCCGATCGCTCGGTTTGCCATACCGTAAAGCCATGATGAAAATCATCATTCCCCAGGCAATCAAAGTCATGATTCCAACCTTTATTAACCAGCTGGTAATTACGCTCAAGGATACGTCGATCCTGTCGGTAATCGGCCTGGTTGAGCTGACCCAATCCGGGAAAATCATCATCGCAAGAACATTCGCTTCGTTTGATATCTGGCTCGTGGTCGCCATCATGTATCTGGTCGTGATTACTATTCTGACTAAAATTTCGGGCCGTCTGGAAGGGAAGGTGCGTCATGGATAAAATCCGCGTAGAAGGACTGAAGAAGAATTTTGGCACGAACGAGGTGCTGAAGGGCATCGACATGCAGGTTCAGGAAGGCGAGGTCGTCTGTGTCATCGGGCCCTCGGGCTCCGGCAAAAGCACCTTCCTGCGCTGCATCAACCGACTGGAGGACATTACGGCAGGCAGGGTGTTCGTGCATGACAAGGATATCAATGACCCTAAAACGGACATCAACAAGGCCCGTGAAAACATCGGCATGGTGTTCCAGCACTTCAATCTGTTCCCCCACTTCAATGTGCTGAAGAACATCACATTTGCCCCGGTCGAGCTGGGCAAGCAGAGCGCTTCCGAGGCGCGTGCCACGGGGCTGAAGCTGCTGGAACAAGTAGGCCTCTCCGATAAGGCTGAGGCCTTCCCCAGCCAGCTGTCAGGCGGTCAGAAGCAGCGTGTTGCGATCGCCCGGGCCTTGGCAATGAATCCAGACATCATGCTGTTTGACGAGCCGACATCGGCGCTGGACCCGGAGATGGTCGGTGAAGTGCTCGGCGTCATGAAGGATCTGGCGCGCGAAGGCATGACGATGATGATCGTCACGCATGAGATGGGCTTTGCCCGCGAGGTTGCGGATCGGGTGATCTTCATGGATGGCGGGTATATCGTAGAGGAAGGCCCGCCGGAGGAAGTGTTCGGCAGACCGAAGCACGAGCGTACGATCAGCTTTTTGGAGAAAGTGCTGTAATGGGGCAGCTATCCTGTCTTTAGTAAGCCGTTGCTGCGCGGCTGCACGAACCTTGCGGGTTGCTCCCTGTGCGCACTGCTCACTGTGCGCACGGTCCCGTGGCCGAGGTACCGTCGACGCAAATCATCCTGCAGCTGCCATTATCACACCGCACGCGGGAGAGGCACGCGGTAAACATGGTGGGCGGCCTCGGAATGTGCTTGGCTGTCGAGCATATTCATGTGCTTTGCACCCAGCTTTTGTGGAGCTAACGGACCGAGAGTTACCTTATTTGAGGGGAAATGGGGCTTTTTCGAAGACCATCGGACTAAGGATCCGTTATTCCTTCCAAAAGACCGCAATTATCTATACAAAGTCTAAAATAACGGATCTGGTGTCCGTTATTTTAGTTTACGGTTGCTTCATTCGGCAAATAAGGTCCTTGGTGTCCGTTACATTCGCAAGATTACCGAGGAAATGCTTGATGTCTGATGTCCAACCTTCACCACACAATCACTACTTCGCATCCGGTGGTCGCTTATAAGGAACCTTTACGGTAAAAGCCGAGCCCTTCCCAAGCTCGGATTGGACCGTTATCTTCCCTTGATGAATATCGACGATCCGCTTCACGATCGATAAGCCTAGTCCGCTGCCGCCCGCAGCGCGATTGCGCGATTTGTCCGCTTTGTAGAAGCGTTCGAATATATGCAGCTGGTCCGACTCCGACATCCCGACTCCCGTATCCGTCATCGTAACCTCGGCTCCGTCTTCCCCTGCTTTCAGCACGATGGTGATCATACCGCCTTCCGGCGTGAATTTGATGCTGTTGTGCAGCAAGTTGGTCCACACTTGACTCAACAGATCCTCTGTGGCCTCAATCTCTACTTTAGCGAGATCCAGATCCACCTGAATCCGTTTCGCCAGCCACTGCGGCTCATGCGCCAAGACGACCGCACGCAGCTGCCCGTCGAGCCGGTAGCGCGCCATTTCGAATGCAGGCTGCTCTCCTTCCAGGGACGACAGCTTCAACAGATTATCACTCAGCTGCGACAGACGGCGGCCCTCTCCTTCGATGATCTCCAGGTAACGGGCTCTCTTCTCCTCCGTGAGACGCGGATTTCGGAGCGCCCTTGCAAACCCCCGAATCGAAGTGAGCGGGGATTGAATTTCATGGGACACATTGGAGATAAAGTCCTGACGCATAGTCTCCATCCGGCCCAATTCGCCCGCCATGTCGTTAATGCCGCTGGCGATCATCTTGAATTCCCCGCGCCATTCATGTTCGTCCATCTTTACACTGAAGTCTCCCTGCGATATCCGGCGCATGGCATCTGTAATGGAATTCAGCATGGCCATTTGTCGATGCTTGAAGAACATGCCCACGACCAGCATGCATAGGAAGAAGATGATGACGCCAAAAAACAAGTTGATCAGCTGGACGACATAATCCCAACGCGGCGTTCCCGTCCAGGTGTAAATAAACCGCGTCACATAGGTCGCCGCCGTCCATGACGCGCCCAAGACCGCGAAGACCAAGATAATCTGTAGCGTTTCCCGAACGATCTTCCACCATATTTTATGCGTTTTCTTCATTAACCTTCACCTGCCTCCAGACGATAACCCAGACCGCGCACCGTCCGAATCCTAAACCGGTATTTCTCCTCCGGGAACCGCTCCCGCAGGCGATTTACGTGGACGTCCAGCGTCCGTTCGTTCCCTTCAAAGTCATATCCCCATATATCTTCGATCAGCCGGTCGCGCGGCAACGTGCTCCCCGGATAACTGGCCAGCTTGAAGAGCAGCTCAAACTCCTTCAGCGGCAGGGTAAAAGCCTCATCACCCGCCTTGACCTCATAGGTTCTGCGGTTCATCTGCAGCTTGCCGATGGTCACCGTCTGCGATGCGGCTACCTGATACCGCTTCAACAGCGCTTTGACGCGCACAACGAGCTCCGCTGGTTCGAAGGGCTTCACCAGATAATCGTCGGTACCCAGCTCAAAACCCTTCACGATCTGCCTCGTTTCCCCTTTTGCCGTCAGCATCAGCACAGGAATACCGGTGTTCCTCCGGATCTCCCGGCATAGCTCCCATCCGTCCATATTCGGCATCATGATATCCATCACGACCAGATCGACGGATGTCTGATCCATGACGGACAAGGCCTCGACGCCATCCGAGGCTTCGAATACCCCTTCCATCCCCGCTTCCTCCAGAAACACCTTTATGAGTTCGCGGATGTTCGGGTCGTCGTCCACTACCAATATTTTTGCCATGGTGGCCATCCCTTCTTCCCCTGCATCTTCAATGCGCCTTTAAGCCTCGATCGTTTCATTCATCTGCAGCTGCTGCACGGCAAACTCTCTGTACATGTCATGCTGCTCAATCAATTCATCATGCGTTCCCCGTCCGGTTACCGTTCCTTTTTCAATGAAAATAATCTGATTCGCTCCTACAACCGTGGATAACCGGTGCGCAATAATCATCGTCGTCCGGCCAGCCATCAGGTTCTTGAGCGCCTTCTGCACTTCAATCTCGGAACGGCTGTCCAGACTGGAGGTAGCTTCGTCCAGCATCAGAATCTTCGGATCCCGCAGCAAGGCTCTGGCGATGGCAATCCGCTGCCGCTGACCGCCGGAGAGCTTCACGCCCCGTTCGCCAACATCCGTATCAAAACCATGCGGCAGTTCGTCGATAAATCCATCAGCATAGGCCATTTCTGCCGCTCTTCGGATCTCCCCATCGCTCACTTCCCGGTCCATCCCATAACATAAGTTGTCACGAATGGTTCCCGCGATCATTGGACTATCCTGTGAGACATAACCAATCAACCCGCGCCATGAGCGTAAAGAGAACGAATCAATCGCCGTCTTGCCCAATCGGATCTGCCCTTTTTGCGGTAGGTAAAACCGCTCCAGCATGGAGAACAGCGTCGTTTTGCCCCCGCCGCTCGGTCCAACCACTGCCGTGACCGTGCCCGGCTCCATCTGAAAGCTGATATCATGCAGTACCAGCTCATCCGGCTTATAACCAAACGAAAGATTCTCGATGGACAAACGCTGGTTCGCGTTCACCACATCGGCACCGGCTGAAATGGACTCTTCCTCCGCATCCAGTGTTTCCAATATTCGCTCGGTTGCTCCTTTGGCCTTCTGAAACTGGGTAAAAAACGTCGTTAACTGCGTCATCGGCATCACGATCTGAATCAGATACAGGATAAACGCAACCAGCTCGCCGGCGGTCAATGCCCCCGTGGATACCTGAAGTCCGCCATACCCGATGACCACCACCAGCAGCATCATCAGCACGAAGGACATCAGCGGCGCGATCCAGGCGGATACCACGCCTTCCTTGATCCCGAAATTCAGCAGATTGGTGATCCCTTTATGCCCATTCTCATACTCTCTGTCCTCAGCGTTTGATGCTTTCACCAAACGAATCTCCGACAGCACCTGACTGATATTCGCCGTAAACGCAGCTGTCTCATCCTGCATGCCAAGCGAGATTCTATACATTTTTTTGCCAAGCGGCACAAGAATCAGCGCTGCAATCGGAATGACGATAAACATTGTCAGTGTCATCTTCCAGTTTAGATAGAGGAGCACCCCGATGGAACCTACAATAGAAATGATCCCGCTAAAAAATCCGGCCACATGGTCCGATATGAGACTTTTAATCACTCCTGTATCATTCGTCATCCGGCTGACCGATTCCCCTGAACGGTTATGATCGAAGTAGCGGATCGGCAGCACCAGCAGCTTTTTCCACAGCCGTTCCCTAAGGGCGGCCACCATCTTCTGTCCCGTATAACTCAGCAAGAAGATCGAAACCCCGGCGGCTATCGTCTGTACCACAAATGCGATCCCAAGTCCGATGATGTGGGAACGGTTCATATCCGTTAAGGAGAAGCCATCCACCAGGCTCTTTGTAAACATCGGAATGACTAGCCCGACCAGGGTTGATACCACATTCAGCAGGATGGCTCCAATCAGCAGCAGCATCGGCGGTTTCGTTTCTTTTAACAGCCGGAAGAAGGCCTGCGAACCTGCTTTGCTGCTGCCGGCCCGCCTTTCCTGAGCTATTTCCTGTATCGAAGTATGATCCGTTTCTCTCATCGTTTTCTCTTCCCTTCCATCCCTGTTTATTGTCTGTAAGGGAAGGATATATCAGCAAGTTAAACTGAAGTTAAACGAAGGCTTACTTCTAGAGAAACAACCTAAAATAACCCCACCAAGCGGAGCCTAAGCTACATGCTTATTCCTACTTTGCCGAGACCCCATAGAAACTTATACATCTAATATGTTGAAAAAGAGCGGATTTCTCCGCCCCTTCTTGAAATCTATTCATATGTAGCACGAAAACCAAGCAAGAATCCAGCAATAAATAGCAAAAAAAGCCTTGCAGTAACAAGACTTTTCTTAAACTTCAATCACGGTAACCCTTATTGGTTCTCGAGTTCCTCTTTGCTCACCAAGTTCACGAGTGAAGTAACCGCTTGCTCCGCGTCGGCTCCCTCAGCACTAATGTAAACTTCCGTACCAGAGCTGATCGCAAGGCTCATAATTCCCATGATACTTTTGGCATTAACTTTTTTATCATCTTTTTCAACGAAGATTTCAGATGAGTATTTATTCGCTTCCTGAACGAACAGCGCGGCCGGTCTGGCGTGAAGACCCGTCTTTAACCGAACGACTACCGGGTGCTTTGTCATGAAAATTACCCCCTATCTAATAAATCTGCTGCATTGAAAGCGCGATTGACATTTTATAATATTATACCATTTTACCATACAGGACACTAGAAGAAAAAATTCTTACCCATTCCGAATCTTTTCGGCCAATTCGTCAATTTTGCGCAGGCGGTGATTGACGCCGGATTTGCTGACGGTTCCTTTAAGAAGCTCGCCGACTTCCTTCAGATTCATGTCCGGATGAGCCAGTCGAATTTCAGCCACTTCCCGCAGTTTATCGGGCAAATTCTCAAGACCCATTTCCTTTTGGAGCAGCTTAATGTTCTCAATCTGACGAACGGCAGCGCCAATGGTTTTGTTCAGGTTAGCGGTCTCGCAGTTCACGATCCGGTTCACCGAATTCCGCATATCCCGCATAATCCGGACATCCTCGAACTTGAATAATGCCTGGTGGGCACCGATCAGATTAAGGAACTCGATAATTTTCTCGCCTTCCTTAATGTAGAAGATAAAGCCCTTCTTCCGCTCGATGCAGCGTGCGTTCAGATGAAATTCATTCGCCAGATCCACCAAGGACTGGCAGTGCTCTTCATACATTGAAGCAATTTCCAGATGGTATGAAGACCCCTCCGGATTATTCACGGATCCGCCAGCCATGAAGGCACCGCGCAAATAGGCGCGTTTACAGCAATTTTTTCGAACGATTTGTTCATCAATCCGCGATTGAAACAGAAAGCCCTCGGAAACGATGCGCAGTTCTTTAAGTATCTCCTGAACCTGGGCGGGAATACGAACGATATATACGTTATTCTTCTTCAAACGCATTTTTTTACGCACCAAAAGTTCGGTATGTGCCTGGAAATGCCTCTTAATTAAGGAATAAATACGTCTTGCAATCGCGGCATTTTCCGTTGAAATATCCAGGATTACCTTTTTGTTCGAAAGCTGAACAGAACCGTTCATCCGAATGAGCGCGGACAGCTCGGCTTTTTCACAGCAGTTCTGGCTTTCGATCATTGTCAGTTCTTTCTTCGTCTGTGCCGCAAAGGACAAGGTACTCACCCCTTTCGTGTAATCCAATCCTGTACCAGTTGAAAAATATGATTGCTCAGTTTGTCAGCGTCATGTCTTAAGTATGTTCTAAATAGCACAAGCTTATCTGCAATGAGTTTGTACCCTCTGCTGGTCACCTCATCACGATCCAGGAACACGGGCTTTGCACCCTTTTGAGCATATTTATCCTGAACCTGCGGCGGGATTTCGCCATCATTTACAATAACATAATCGAACAGATGAAGACCAATATGATCGTAAACGGCCTGCAAATGATCGCTCACCGTATAATTATCAGTTTCTCCAGGCTGCGTCATCACATTGCACACAAACATTTTGATCGCCTCAGAGGATACGATGGCTTCAGCAAGCTTGGGAACAAGCAAATTGGGCAAAATACTGGTATATAGACTTCCCGGACCGATCAGAATTGCATCGGCCTGCTGAATCGCCTCCAGCGCTTCCGGCAGCGGCTCAACATGCTCCGGCTCCAGGAAGATCCGCTTAATGCGGCGCCCAGCCTCCGGAATTTTGGATTCACCGGTCACGATGGAACCGTCCTCCATCTCTGCATGCAAAATAACGGCTTCACCCGCCGCAGGCAGCACCTGTCCACGAACAACAAAAACCCGGCTCATCTCCTTGACTGCCGTGACAAAATCACCGTGCAAATCCGTCATGGCAGCCAAGATTAAATTGCCGAGGCTGTGCCCGGCCAGTCCCGAGCCATTCTTAAAACGGTATTTCAATATATCGGATAACAGCGGCTCCACATCGGCGAGCGCTGTAAGTACATTTCGAATATCTCCCGGGGGCGGCATCTGCAATTCGCTACGCAGTATGCCGGAGCTGCCCCCATCATCAGCGACGGTAACGATAGCCGTAATGTCGAGCGGCTTCTCCTTGAGTCCCCGCAGCATAACGGACAGCCCGGTTCCTCCACCCATCACTACGATGCGAGGACGCTTTCTAGCTTGCACAGCCACATTTATCACTTCCCTTAATTAATGCCGATCCCGGTCGGAATCACGGTGACTCACCGATACCGCCTCCGTTTCGCTAACGCCCAGCATTTTGCCAAGGTATTCCGCTATCGCAACGGAGCGATGCTTCCCGCCGGTACAGCCAATGCCGATAATAACCTGGCTTTTGCCTTCCTTCCGATACTGCGGGATCAAGAAATGCAGCATATCGAGCAGTTTCGTTAGAAACGCCTGCGTCTCCGGCCATTTCATCACGTATTCATATACATCACTGTTCTGGCCGGTATTTGGGCGCAGCTGCTCAACATAGTGCGGGTTGGGCAGAAAGCGCACATCAAACACCAGATCCGCGTCAATCGGAATCCCATATTTAAACCCAAAGGATGTGATATTTACCGATAATGTGCTGCTCTCCAGATGTGTGAAACGTGAGATAATCTTCTCCTTCAATCGCACAGGCTTCATATTGCTGGTATCGATCACCTGAGTAGCGGAATTCTTCAGCTCATCCAGCATCTTGCGCTCCAACCTTATACCGTCAAGCGGCATGCCTTCCGGAGCGAGCGGATGGCGACGACGGCTTTCCTTATAACGTTGTACAAGCACGGAATCCGTTGCATCCAGGAATAGAATCTCGCAATGGATGGTAAAGTGGTCCTTGATGTAACTCAGAGACTCAGATAGAGCCGTAAAAAATTCGCGGCCACGCAGGTCGATGACCAATGCAACCTTGCCGATCTTACCCTTGGATTGATCGATCAGCTCCGCGAATTTGGGAATGAGCACCGGAGGCAGGTTATCGACGCAAAAGAATCCAAGATCCTCCAGACTTTGTACGGCCAAGGTCTTACCTGCTCCCGACATCCCGGTGATGATGATCAGGGTGGCCATGGATGATGTGTTGCCGCCTCGGTTGGCTGCTTCCAGCATCAGCTTTCCCTCCCTTATAGTTTAGATCAGACGATGTATGGTGAATAATGACTACGAACGCAAATGCAGTCCGGCAGCGCCTACAACGCCAGCATCATTGCCGAGCTCAGCCGGCACGATGCGTACGCCTCGCTGAAGCGGCTCTGGTGTCAGCTTCGCAAATACAGCGCGGACTTCATTAAACAGAATGTCACCGGCTTTGGATACGCCGCCGCCGATAATAAAGGCTTCCGGATTCAACACGGCCGCAACGGCAGCCATAGATTTGCCCAGATAATAAGCTGCGCGATTCACGATCCGAATGGCAACTTCATCGCCGGCCTTTGCAGCATCAAACACTTCCTTCGCCGCAATGCTCTCAACATGGGCAAGGGAAGTACGGTCCCCACGCTCTACGGCATCCTTCGCCATACGGATAATTCCGGTTGCTGACGAAACCGTCTCCAGACAGCCCATTTCACCGCATCCGCATTGAATCGCTTCCAAGTCCGGCACAACCGAGATATGTCCAAGCTCTCCAGCCATGCCGCCGAAACCTTGATAGATCTTGCCGTTAATAATAATGCCTCCGCCAACGCCAGTGCCCAGCGTGTAGCATACGCAGTTCTCAACGCCGCGCCCTGAACCGCTCCAGGCTTCACCTAATGCAGCCACATTAGCGTCGTTGTCTATTTTGACAGGCTTGCCGAGACGCTCTTCAAGCAGTGCGCGAATCGGTACATCCTTAAATCCTACATTCGGTGCCAGAATAATGATGCCTTCACGAATATTCGTAAAGCCGGCGAATCCAGCTCCCACACCAGCAAGTTGATCCCAGCTGAATGGCGATTCTTCCACAATGTGACGCACATATTTCTCAATGTTGTCAATAACCGTGTCAACGCCTTTGGCTGTTTCCGTCGGTCCCTCATACTTATGCAGAAGATGCCCCTCTTCATTGCAAATTCCGACTTTAATTGCTGTTCCGCCCAGATCGACACCGACGTAGATGTTCTCAGACATGTTTCAAGCCACCTTTTTCCTTCTATATTATAGATTGCTCCTACTGTACCCACTATAATTGAAGGCACTTCCGCGGTCAAGAGAACACCGCGTGACGGGAAACCGTAATCAGTCCTTTAATTTCGATTATGTAAGCGCATCCAATCATCCTCGAAACCTCCCTGGTTTGTTCATCATCTAACTCCCCTCTCCTTATGACAGATCCGACATGACAATTGTCACGCCGAAGTGGTGACATCCTTTACTAACAGGCATTCCCTCGCTTTCGTATGATGAATTCAGATCATTTCGATTACGGAGGAGCGATTCCATGACAAACCCAATCCAAGAACCAATTGCAGAGCTGCGGCAGGTAACCAAGATGTTCGGAAGCAAAAAAGCCGTCAACCAAGTGTCGTTTACGATAGAGAAAGGGTCGATCACAGCCATTCTCGGACCTAATGGAGCAGGGAAATCAACCGCCATCTCCATGATGCTCGGCCTTAAAGACGCGAGCCAGGGTGAAGTTCTCCTATTCGGACGCAATCCGAAGGACTTGACGGTCCGCGAGAAGATTGGCGCCATGCTTCAAGAGGTCAGTGTAATGGACGGATTGCGGACGCGCGAAATTATCAATCTTATCCAAGGCTATTATCCGAACCCGCTAACACTGGATGAAATCGCGAACTTGAGCGGACTTACCGCGGAAGAACTGAATAAATGGGCTGTCAAAATGTCCGGCGGCCAAAAACGCAAGCTCAGCTTTGCGCTGGCGATTGCGGGCAACCCCGAGCTGCTGTTTTTCGATGAACCGACGGTCGGCTTGGATACATCGGCCCGCCGATTATTTTGGCAGACGGTACGCAAGCTTGCTGATCAGGGCAAAACGATTCTGTTCACCACGCATTATCTGCAAGAGGCTGACGATATGGCCGACCGCATTCTGTTGTTCCATCAAGGTCAGGTTGCCGCCGATGGCACGCCGGAAGCGATCAAAGCCAAGCTGACACGAAGGTCGGTTTCCTTTATCGTGGATGCGGACCACCAGCAGGTCAAGGAGCTGCTTCATGAAGTGCCCGGCGTAACCGATGTGCATGAACACAACGGCCGGCTGAACGCCGTAACCGATGATACGGATACAGCGCTGGCGGCTCTGTTCCGAGCCGGGCTGGCTGTACGCGACATTCGCATCGATCAAGGAAGCCTGGACGAAGCATTCGACCAATTAACGATGGATCAAGGGGAGGCTGTATAACGATGACAACCTGGAAACTGATCACCTTGCAGTGCAAAATGGAATTACTCCGAATGGTACGCAATCCGTATTATATTTTCTGGTCTTTGGCCATGCCAATTCTGTTCTATTTCATCTTTACGCGGGTCGTGAACACGGGGGCCGACGATGCCGGACAATGGCAGGCCCACTATCTCATGTCGATGGCGTCCTTCAGTGTCATGGGCACCGCCATCATGTCGCTCGGCATTCGCCTCGTGCAAGAGAGAGTCCAGGGCTGGGCTGTATATATGCGGGTAACACCGCTTCCTGGCAGCGTGTATTTCTTTGGCAAAATGTTTGTGCAGACGGTTATGCACCTGCTCTGCATCCTCGTCATTTTCGTAGCCGGCTACCTGATTAACGGAGTCTCCCTCACCTACGGACAATGGCTGCTCAGCGGACTATGGATTCTGATCGCATCCGTCCCGTTTCTTGCCATCGGTACCTTGATTGGATCCATGAAACGGGTCGATACGGCAAGCGGCGTCAGCAACGGCATCTACTTAGGGCTGGCCGTTACGGGCGGGATGTGGTTCCCGATCGAAGCGATGCCTTCCATCATGCAAGCCATCGGCAAGTGGATGCCCTCCTATCATTTTGGCGGAGGTGCGTGGTCAATCGTTCGCGGAGAAGCGCCGGGATTGGATAATTTCATGGTTTTGGCAGGATATTTGGCAGTATTTATGTTACTATCCACCTATATTCGGAAAAAACAACAAGCCGATTAAGGGGATAGGATGATGGCTTCATGAAAAAATTGAAAGACGCGAAGTCCGCGGGATTTGAGGTTTTTCCAACGCAATTGGGGTTTTTCCCCTATCTGTGGCTCATTTATATATCTCTGCCCATAATTAACATGATGAGCGAAGAAGGCTGGAAGATGGGGATTGGATATACGCTGATTGCCTTGTTTCTCCTCACGTACCGCCAGCTTTACTTCGCTGCTGACACACCTCGTTTTTTCTGGTGGCTCGGCATTCAGATGTCCATCATTTTCATTCTCTGCATGTGGTACCACCCCACCTATATGTATATGGGGTTCTTCACAGCCAATTTCATTGGCTGGTATACCGACCGGCGCAATTTCACGATATCCCTTGTGCTGTTTGCCATCATAGAGGTTGTTCCCTTAATCAAAAACGCAAGCATGCTGGGATGGAGGGATCTGGTCTTTATGATTCCTTTCTTTCTCATCATGCTGTTCTCACCCTTCGGCATCCGCTCTCTAAACCGGCGGCAGCAGCTGGAGAAGGAGCTCGCGCAGGCTAACGAGCAGATCCGCAATTTGATTAAAGGCGAAGAGCGGATGCGTATCGCCAGAGATCTTCACGACACCTTGGGTCATACCCTGTCTCTCATCACGTTGAAGAGTCAGCTTGTGGAGAAGCTGGCGGTTAAGGATCCCGAGAAAGCCCAAATGGAGGCCCGGGAGATTCAGAACACCTCGCGGGCCGCACTTCGCCAAGTGCGTGAGCTGGTATCCGACATGCGGACCGCCACCTTGCCCGAGGAACTGGTCGAGGCCCAGATCATTCTGGAGAGCGCCGATATCCAGTTTAGCTGTGCCGGTAATCCGAAGCTGGAGGGAATTTCCGACCTGGCCCACAATATTCTAAGCCTCTGCTTACGGGAAGCCGTAACCAATGTGGTGAAGCACAGTCAGGCGAGCCAGTGCCGGATTGCCATCGAGTCGCTGGGCAATGAGTGGCGGCTTGAGGTGGCCGATGATGGGGTTGGTCTTCATAGCAAGGAAGAAGTTCCATCAGCTTCATCCAACAGTAACGGCCTGAAAGGCATGGCGGAGCGGCTTTCCCTCATCGGGGGCACCGTTGAGGTCAGCTCCGAGGCACAAGGCACGGTATTAGTGATTCATGTTCCGATCATCATCAAGAACCGGAAGGAGGACACTTCCCATGAGCATCAAAGTGCTGATCGCCGAGGACCAGAGAATGCTGCGCGGCGCTCTGGCTTCCTTGCTTGATTTTGAAGACGATATTGATGTGATTGGTCAAGCCGGCGACGGCGATGAAGCGCTGTCCCTGATTGCCTTGCATCAACCTGACGTATGCCTGCTCGATATCGAAATGCCTGTGCGCAGCGGTCTCGAAGTGGCGGAGGAAGTAAAGCTGCGCGGTTATCCCAGCCGGGTCATCATCCTGACCACTTTTGCTAGGCCCGGTTATTTCGAGCGGGCCGTGCAGGCGGGCGTTCAGGGTTACCTGCTTAAGGATGAGCCCAGCGAACGGCTTGCAGAAGCTATCCGCCGAGTCATGGATGGACGGCGGGAGGTCTCCCCAGAGCTCGTATTCGGTACGCTGTCAGGTGCGGGTGCCAATCCGCTGACCGAACGCGAACGGGAAGTGCTGCGAATGGCTGCCGACGGTAACAGTTCTAATGAAATTGCGTCGAAGCTCCACTTATCCTACGGGACTGTCCGCAACTATATGTCCGAAATCTTAAGCAAACTGAGTGCCAAGAACCGAATCGAAGCTATCTCGATGGCAGAGGAGAAGGGCTGGATTTAGGCCCTCACACCTTGCTCACACACCTCCCCCCGTCTCTTCAAGACGGGGCTTTTTGTGCTTCGCATCGAAAACGGGCCAACGTTTGGCCTTTTATTTTCTTTTTTGGTTGACACATCTTTCCACTTGGCATTATAGTATGTTACAAGACTAACATACTGACAGGGTGATATCATGAATTCCAGGTTTGACGAAGGACAGCCGATTTTTCAGCAAATCGCAGATATGATTGAGGATGACATATTGAACGGGACATACCAAGCGGATGATCAGATTATCTCGATGTCGCAGTTTGCGAGTACTTTTCAGGTCAATCCCGCTACAGCTGTAAAAGGCATTGCCCTGCTTGTCAATGAAGGGATTTTGTACAAGAAAAGGGGGCTGGGCATGTTTGTTGCAGCAGATGCCAAACAGATCATATTGACCAAGCGGCAGGACCGGTTTTACAACGAACTCGTATTGAAGCTGCTTGATGAGGCGGAAAAGCTTGAATTGACCACCGACGATGTTATAGAAATGATCAAACAGAGAGATAGGAGATGAGCGAGATGAATGCAATACTTACCTGTTCCAACCTGAGCAAGAGTTACGGGCGTACGGAAGCGGTTCGAAATCTGGAGCTCCAGCTGGAAGAGAATACGATCTATGGCCTGCTGGGCCGCAATGGCGCCGGAAAGACCACGCTGCTTAATATGATGACCGGGGGATCTTTTCCCGACGATGGCAGCATCCAGATCTCGGGTGTCAAGCTTAAGCATGGGGAAACCCCAAAAGGGGTCTGTTACGTAAGAGAGAAGAATTTGTTCTTCGGCGGTGCCAAGGTGATTGAAGTGCTGCGCTTGGCATCGGCCTTTCACGAGAACTGGGACTGGGACTATGCCCAGAGCCTGCTGAAGACATTCAAGCTGAACCCGGACAAAAAAATCCGCCAGCTATCACGGGGAATGGAGTCTTTGGTCGGAAACATTATCGGTCTGGCCAGCCGAGCCCCGATTACCGTATTTGACGAACCGGTGCTGGGATTGGATGTGCTCATGCGAGAGAGATTTTATCGCGTTCTGGTTGAGGATTATGCCAATCATCCCCGGACCATCCTGCTCTCGACCCATCTGATTGATGAGATCGCAACCGTTGTTGAGAAAGTTTACATCATGGATTCCGGGGCTATATTATTGCATGACGATGTTGACCATATCCGTGCCAATCCCCATCTGTTGACCGGGAACCAGGAGCAAGTCGAACTGTTTACGAAGGATTGCCACGTGATCTATAAAGAATCTTACGGGAAAGGTTCGTTAACCGCGATATATGGAGCCATCCATGAGGCAGACCGTGCACAAGCCAACAAGCTTGGTATCGCTATTGACGGTTTACCGCTGCAAAAGTTTTTCTCCTATTTGATCGAAGGAGGCCAATCCATTGAATAAAACCACTGCGCTCATGAGGGCTTCATTTCTTCAGCTTCGACCTTATCTCCTGGTGATGCTGGGCACTGTTGCGATAAGTATGATTACAAATGTAATCGTAAGCCTGTCTCTTGGAGACAGCACGGAGAATACGCAGGTGTCTGCGGCCAATCTCCTCATCGTGTTCCTTATATTTGTAGGCAGCGTGCTCCCGGCAGGCTTGTTCCGGCGGGTAATGAATTTGGGAGCTACACGAAAAGAATATTATGTTGGCATGCTTCTGGTTTACTCCATATGGTCCGCCATTTTTGCTGTCCTCAATATCATCTGGTTACAATTGGAGATCAGCTTTATACGACAATACGAGAATACCTTCAACATCCTTGAAATCTTTGGGTGGACTCAATTTGGAATCGTTGGCATGTTCTTCTATCAATTCGGCGCTTACCTGCTTCTTATTTCACTACTGAATCTGTTGTTTTCCGGTCTACGTCACATTATGGGCTGGGTGATCTGGGTGGTATTTATTGCGGCAATCCCGATCTTTACCTCCATTCCTTCACTCCGGCATACGCTGGCTGACGGCTTGCTGGCCCTTCTCTTCAACGATTCGCTGCTACAAGGGCTTGGGCTCACGCTGATTATCTCCCTCGTTCTGCTTGCAGGAGGCTGGTGGTTCACGGCCAGACGCACCATCGTTTAATCCCGTTTCCCCTAACAACGTGTTATTGTATCACTCTAGCACGAAAGGAATGATGAATCTTGAAAAAGGATGCTGTCCCCTCTGAGGTGTTCCAGTCCTTTCTGTTATGGGTCATTGCCATCGGTGCAGGGGTATTCGAGATGGCTCTGGCGGTTATCGATTCGATATCCAGCCAAACGGGTTCTGGAATTGTCGGTATTCTCACTCAAGTCGCAGCACGAACCATGATGTTCGCTGTCCTGGTCTACATCATGATCAGAATGCTTCGGGGTAAGAATTGGGCCCGTATCACACTCGCTTTGTTTTTAGGCGGGTTTGGCATGCTCTCCCTTATCATTGACCCCATCAAATGGCTCCTAACGGGCGGTTCTCTTTGGGACGTATTTGCTAATGCAGACAATATTTCCATCCTGTTTGCCTCCAGCCGTATCCTTCATGTGATCGCCGTTGTTGCAGCCTTGATTTTTATGTTCAGGCCCGCGGCGAATCGGTATTTCAAAGCTGAATTGTAAGTCTCAGCATCCGCTTGATCTTGGGATCAACAGAGCAACAGCCCCTGACCTATTCAAGGCTCGGGGCTGTTTCATATAGGTCAGATCACTTCAGCCATTCTTCCTCGATGAACTGCATCATTTCAAAAGCGCCGCCAGCGGCATTGGAAGCCACTACAAGGGTATGACCGGTGGCCGGATAATAAGCAGACCGAAAATTCACCCCCGGATCATAGCCCATGACGTGATATTTAAACACATCCTCATTTTTCTTGCCAATCCACACGCCAAGCCCGTAATGCAGTTCACTGTCCGGAACGTGTATATGTGAAGCCAACAGCTTCTCCGTCATGGATGCGGCGAGCAGCGTATTGTTCATCAGCGATCTCCATAACTTGATCATGTCCGGTACCGTCACATAGGCCCCGCCATCGGCATAACCTCGAATCGGAATGGCATACTGGTTCGTTCTCCACGTGCCGTCTTCCTCATCAATATACCCGTAAGCCGTATTCGCGGGCAGACGATCCAGCGGAAAATATCCCGAATTCTCCATGCCGCACGGCTCCAATACAAACTGCTGGACGTAGTCGCGAAACGGCATTCCGGTCTGCTGTTCAACGATCAGGCCAAGCACCACGAATCCTGCGTTGTTGTAATGAAACCTTTCACCTGGCTGAAATTTCATGCGCTCATCCCGGAACAGAGGAAGGAAATCCCTTCCATTACGGAGTGTATACATGGGAATTGTCTTCCACAGATCCTCAAAATCCTCCATAACCTCTTCATCAAAGTAATCCGGAATACCCGAGCTGTGACTCAACAAATGAAAAACGGTAATCTCCGGGTTAAAATTAGGCAGCGGAATATCAAGACAATCGCTTAGCTTGCTGTCCAGCGACAGCTTGCCCTGTTCGATAAGCTGACAAACCGCAATCGCGGTGAACAGCTTACAGCCTGAGGCAATGCCAAACCTGGTGTCTGCTTGATTCGGGATCTGATCGGCCCGGTTTGAATAACCAAAGGCACCATTCCATACAATGTTGTCATTTTCGTCGGTTACGAGCACAGCACCCGAAAAACGAATGCTGGCAGCAAATTCCTCTATTTTATGTATCATCGCAAATCCCCTTCCTTTTTCTAGTTAGGGGTATTTTACCACTTATCCTGAATGAGGGTCTCGGTATAAGATCAATATAATGAAATATTCCCCTGATACTTGAACGCTTCGGTCACAGTCTTCCAGTGGGAGTTTATATATTATGTTGATTCGCTTCGATCCTAATATCTCCACATCATCAGCAGGATCACCGGGACTGCAAAAATAAGCAACCCGGCACCAATCATCGAAGCGACCTGCAGCATGAATGTGCGCTTCGCTGGACCGGACGACTGCAGCATTCCGCATTGAGCGCATCTGTTAGAGGCAGGGTATACCTCGCCGCCGCAGCTGACACAATTCCCATTATTCCTCATGAATAACGCTCCTTTACTTGGAAAGACTACATCGACATCTAAACAGACTATTTGTGAATATTATCACATAAATGTGATAACAAGTAAAGGCATAAATGATTCATATTCCACGTCAACCCTTCGCTCCTCCAGAGCAAAGTTGCTCCATGTCAACCTAAAAACAGGAAGCACGGGGCTCCCTGTTTTACATTTTCAAGCTTATTTCTTTTCTACCCGAGGTTTTATTTGTTCTTGGCATGCAAAACCAAGTTTCCTACTCCACCAATCGCAAACAACAGTGAAACGACTCCAAATCCCCACTGCCAAGAGCTTCGATCCGTAATGAAAACAACCACCAAGAACGCTATCGCAGCCAAAAAATTAAGCAGTGCTACGATCAAAAATTCTTTTTTCTTCATTATTCATCCTCTACATTCCTACAGAATCAAATCTGTTCCAGTCTATAACCCACTGTTGTGATCATATCATATTTTTGCGATGAAAGATGACCGTTTATATGAAATTACGGTACAAAAGTAACCGTCTGCTCCGTCCACGCCGCTTCATGAAATGCCCTGGCCACTCCCTGCTGACCAATCTTCGCCTTCAACACGTACTTCCACTTCACCGAAGCCGGCCATGCCTGATCGAACAGAAACGGACGCAATCGAATCTCACGCTCGCTTGCCCAGGACGCCTTGACCCTTTCCCCATCGATCGACATATTGAAGCCCTCTTGGAACCAAGGATGCTCCTGATCCTTGGGAACACCGGGTGCATTCATATTTACATAGAGCGAGATGTCATCGCACAGCTGCAGCAGGCCAAACTGCCTGTTAACCACATCTTCATCGGGGAATGAAACCTGTTCACGCAGTCTTTTTTGCCGTTCCGTCTCCGAATGGTAGAATTCCACCAGCGGCGCTTCTGTCGCATTTTTCATAAATGACGCAAAATGAAGGCTGCAGAGATACCCTGCATAAGGACTCATCGCTTCGATCTCATCAACACCCTTGGTATACATTAGCATTTTCGGCTGGACCGGATAATCCATAAAAGTATACGGAGTCCGGCTCTCGTCATTCCATATCGGCGTGTCATCCATCCGAAGCCAAGCGCGATCATGCTCGGTTATAGCCAGCAGTACTTCTTCCAATACAGACTCATCCATAAACAGCTCTCGCCGGAAGCCCCGGGCAACATCGCCCGAGAATCGGCCATGATCGTCCTGAGTGGTCATCACAAAAGCATCCTCTGTCTCGCGAATGATCATCAGATCGTCTCCCCTCTATTCTCTACCCCAGATATGCTCTTCGCTTCATAACGGCAATGATGTCTCTGGACTGGCCCTGATGCACGCTCGTATCAAAGCACGAGATTAATTCCCAGCCGTCAATTCCGTAGCTGTTCAATAAATCCTCGAATTCCTCCTCGTCCACCTTGCCTCCAAGGAATCCTCCTGTTTTGTATTTCAGCGTTTTGTATTCCCATTGATCCATACGCGGCATCCTCCATCATCTCAATTAGAATTTAGACCACAAACTTGAACATTTTCTATAAGATAAAATCAATTCGTATCGCCAACATAGCAAACGACGGGGCGCGCAGCCTTATCCTGAAGTGGCTTAACCAGGGAGCGAGGGTATACCCGAATATCATCCAATGCGGACAGATCGATCCATTCCACGCCCACCTGGTATTCATCCGGGTTATGGCCAAGAAAGGTATCCCCTGCATCCGCCAATCTGCACTCAAAATAAAACTCCACTTGGTGCACATCGGAATCCCATTCCGCAAACTCGTGGTTGGCCCCTATGTATTCACGGACGTGCAGCAGGTCGCGAACTTCCACCTTACGCCCGATTTCCTCCTGACACTCTCTGATCACCGCCTGCACCAAGGTTTCCCCTTTTTCTTGTCCGCCGCCAGGGAACAGATAGAAATCCCCCAAATGGTCTACGTTTTTCGTTAGCAGAATTTGATGATTCCGCATAATGACGGCCTTGGCCGAGTTTCGTATCGGTTTCATGAGCTGTCTCCTTATCGTATCGGTTTCTAGTTCTGTATTCTATTGTAGCAAATATAAATCCTCCATGAGTCGGCCTGCAACTCGTGCAAATACATGAATGTAATAAGCCGGTGTCCTATGAGCATGCTCAAAGAATACCGGCTATGTTATAACACTATAACACATCATGAATAAGTGCCTAGCTCCCGTAGCCATCTAGCGCCTATATGAGCCACTCGTCCGCTTTCTTCGAACAACGGCCGCTACGCACACAACGATCAGCGGGATGAACCCCGCCGCTATCCAATCCTTCATGATCTCCCACGGAACACGGGACCCGCCATACTCACCCTCATAACGAGCCATGACATAGCCTTCCTGCGTCTCAACCGCGATGGCGGATTCCGTAGTAATTCCTAGGATGGCATCAGCGGTATTTTCATATACCATTCTGTACGATGGAAATTCAACATGGTCCCTCGGATATCAGAGTCATGTACCTTCATTCGTAATGTGTTGCTATTTGACCTGATTGCTGCTCCCATCGACGATCAGCTCGATGCCCGGCTCGTTTATTCCGCCTGATACACCGTATGAAGCATCGATTTGCCCTGTCGAACCCTCAAAGGTTTCTTCGATCTGCACCACCCCTCGTGGCCGAACCGTTACCGCCTTAGGCTCGAAATCAACCATCTTCCCGCCAATATTAACGCTTAGCGGGCGTACCATAACCTGCTGCTCGGTGCCATAACTGTAAATATAAATCTGGCAGTGTGCCCGAATAGCATCATCCTCTGAGCGATAATCACACTTGCTGTCTTTCCTGGAATAGGACACGGTGGATATTCCGCTCGAATTATAATTCACCACATACATCACAAACTCTGATATGAATGGAAAAATAACGATCCATGCAACACAGCCGATCATCACCCGGCTCATGATCTTCGGATAACGGGGGCGATACATGCGGACCACCCGCAGGATACCGACCATCAACAAAATCAGACCGGTAATTACAGGCAGATGAAAGCCATAATTGCCTTCCTTAGTCCATGGCGAGATCCCTGCCCAGCGGAACAGATCATCCCCGAACGAATAGCCCAGATGCTGATTGGAAATAAACAGCAACCCCACGATGATTGCGGAAATGGAGAGGATTTTACCTTTCAGTTATATCTCCTCCTCGGCGAACCCGTTTTCCACATTATAACAAATAGGAGACCCTGTGGTAACCTTAATTAATCAATCTTGGTTAATGGTTTATTCTCTACAATACCCAGCCTCGTTCCGCTCTTGGCTTCATGCAGCAGCTTCCGGTCACGATGGATGAGACATAGCAGCGCATGGATACACACAACGCCGTCCAGAAGCAATACCCCTAGTGCATACATGGCAGCCAGGACCTGTGAACCCAAGACATTAACGGTAATAAGCAAGGCATGAAGTCCACCCCATACCACATATAACAAACCGTTACGGATAATAACTTCCTTCAACTTCAGATGTTCCACTGCACCACGAATCTGGACCCGGACAATCCACTTGCCCAGCGTCTGTCCCTGCATCATATAAGGCAGCACGATATGATATAAAATGACGACAATAAAATACGCACCCCTCACGTTCAGTACGGTCAACACGCCGATGATCGGCAGCACGATCCCTGCATCAATGCCAAAAGCGATCGCCCGGCGCGTATAACTGACCCGTTTCTGCGACAGATCCACCGTCTCGTCCAATCGATCCAGGCGTGGCAGGTGATTTTTCATCCAATCCGCGAGCACGAATCCAATCATCCCACCCATGGTATTCAACAGCAGATCATCCACATCAAACAACCGGTAAGGGTGATCATAGATGCCGTAAATGCCGGTCACCTGGGTCACCTCGAAGAACAGCGATAGTCCGAATGAGGCCACCAAGCATGTAACCCAGGATGCCCGAGCGTAATAACGCAGGAACATACCGAACGGGACCACGAGAAATACGTTAAACACAACCTGCAAGAAGGCTCTTTCCTTAAATAAATGCAGGTAAGTCGAGGGCACGGCCCATACCACCTTGGTCTCCTTCAATATATCCTGTATAAAATTCAGCGGAATCCACTGCATGACCGAGGCTACATTCATCGGGGCATTGTGCCGCGAGGCAGGCAAAGGAAGGAGCACCAGATACACCGCGTTCATCATGTAGAGCAGAAATAGATACAGCAGAAACCCCCGGAATTTATTAAAATAACCATATTTGCGATACTGCACAATCAGAAAGGGAACTGCGCACAGCAAAGCCGCTATGGGAAAGGTTAAAAATGCATAAGATATAGGAAACAGATAGGCTTCCAGCATGCTCTTCGTTCACTCCCTCTGTGATGTTCTACTTATAAGTTACAGGATCAAGTTTAAATGATGGGGATTCCTTCGTTTAAAATGCGTTTAAAAAACGCATACCCGCGTCATTATCGGCCCTGCTGTTACCCCGGGGGTTACGGTTTACCCCAAAACCGAATAACCCACACCAGCAGTGTGGGCAGGAGCACCATATGCAAGACGCATTTGAGTGAATGTCATCGGAATAGCATGGTCATCGTTCCTACCTTCACGCATTGGTTGACGGGAGCCAGCCCCAGTACAGCTTCCATCAAGTCCCGTTATTTCTTCTGGTTACGCGCAGCTTTTCCAAAGCTGATCTTCCTGGGAAGTCCCAGCGTGAACTGCTCACGATGCCCGCTCCACTCTATCTTTAGGGTTAGATCCTTGTTAGGGTTCATCATATCAAGCAGATGCTCCAAATCAAGCTTCCCTTTGGTTTCCTTCACGGCAGCATAGTCGATCCCCACGACGATTTCGCCCTCCATAAAGTGGCCCGCCATATCCTCCAGCCGATAGTCTACTTTGCCATGGTCGAGAGGTTCCTTTCCTAAGTATTGCAGCTTCAGCTTTCCACCAAGCGAATCCTGAAACACGGTAAACTTCGCATTGATTTTATCCTGATGGGTAATGGCATAAGTTGCTTTCCACTTCTCACCCTTGCCTGTTAAGGTCATGGTTTTATTTCGATTCACGTGGACACCCCTCCTCACCCAGCACAACCAGTTATCCCGCTTAGGCTCATATCATAATAACGAGGAGGCATAGGGAATGGTTCTTCATTTTTGCAAATAATTCATAATCTCAAGCAAATCGGTAATCTCCCCATCCTTGGCGAAGTCCGGATCATAGTAGGGATCCCGCTTCCAGATGCCCTTCATGCCGATACGCCGGCTTGCGGTTACGTCGTTGTCCGGATGGTCTCCGACATAGATCGATTCTTCGGCCTTTGATTTAAGACGGCTTAATGTGTTGGTAAAAATCCTTGGATCGGGCTTGCGTAAGCCCTCCCATTCCGAAATCGCGATAATATCAAAATAAGGCTCGATGCCGAGTCCCTTGATATTGTTATATTGAAATTCGCCGTAACCATTGGAGATCAGTCCGAGTTTTATTCCCTTCCCTTTCAAGCTGTCCAACGCTGCATGCAGATTGGGGAAACCGACGCAATGTTGATGGAACTCGGATATGTAATCGGTCAGGAGGGTATCCCATGGCAGAGGCAGAGCAAACTCCTCGGTTAACTGACGATACACTTGGTCCTTCCACACATATCCTCTGCGATCCAGCTCAACAAACCGTCTCACATACACCTCTCTATCCACTGACGCATCATGGAGCAATAAACGATCATATTGGTCTTGTACGAAGCGAACCAGTGATGTATCGCGGTCAAGCAGAGTTCCGTCCAGATCAAAAACAACGGTTCTAATCATAGATAGCGTCCATCCTTTCTCTGAGAATACAGGTAATAGCTTAAGCGATAACCCTGCAAGCTTAGGAGAGTTGCCGAAAACCATCATCCCTGTTATTTAATCCTCCGCTTTCCGGTATACTCGTTCCGGCCTGCCCACCGTGCCGTAGGAAATATCCGCCACGAGGACGCCCTTCTCCACGAAGTACTCCAGATATCTTCTTGCTGTCGTTCGGCTGAAGCCTCCACGCTTGCCCAATTCCTCCGCGGTCCACACGTCCCCGGACGCCTCGATGTAGGACAGGATTTTCTCGCTCGTCAGTTTATCGATGCCTTTTGGAAAATACGCTTCCCTGTCCATCCGTTCACCGGCACGCCATAACAGCTGGTCGATGCCCTGTTGATCGATCTGCTTGTTCGCGCCGCCGAGCTGCTTCATCTGCTCGTAATATTTTTGATAAGCTCTCAGCTTCTCCTGGAAACGATCGAAGACCACCGGCTTGATCATAAAATCGTACACTCCGCCGCGAATCGCCTCCCGCACCGTATCGAATTCCTTGGCTGCCGTTATAATAATAACATCGGTATTCGGATATCCCCGTTGTATATGCTGCAGCAGATCCAATCCCGACATATCGGGAAAATACAAATCCAGCAGCACCAGATCAGGTGCCAGAATATCCAGCTGCTCATGCGCCTGGGCCCGATCCGTTGCAATGCCGACGACCTCGAAGCCCTCTACCTTCTCAACGAACCGTTGATTAATGCTGGCAATACGCACATCATCCTCAATGATTGCTACCCGAATCATGAACATCTCCCCTTGTTTTTGGTATCTTGACCGTGAACACGGCCCCGCCTTCAGGTACGTTGCGAAAAGCAATGGTACCCTGCAGCTGCTGTATGGTCCCACTGACGATCGATAGGCCAAAACCTCGATTGCGCTCCCCCTTGGTGGAGTAACCCAACTCAAACAGTCGATCCGTCCCAGCCTCGGCAATACCGGTCCCGCTGTCGGATACTTCGATCATTAATTCATTGGCCTGATCGTGTAACTCTATCCTTACCCATCTATTCTCCGATTTGGATCCCATTGCCGCCTCCATGGCGTTGTCGATCAAATTACCGATAATAGTAACGAGCTGGTTTCGGCTAATATGACCGGGAATGTCTTTAAAGGAACTGCTCCGGTCGATCTCAACCTTCACCTTCAACTCGCTTCCGCGATTAAACTTTCCAATAAGAATGCCGCCGATGATGGGATCGGGAATCTCCTGCAGCAGGAATTGAATCAGGTTCTGGTGCACATCGGTCTCATGCGTAATCAGATCCATCGCCTCCTGGTACGATTCCAGCTGAATCAGGCCGTATATCGTATACAGCTTGTTGGAATATTCGTGCGTCTGCGCGCGCAGCGCTTCCGTATATCTCTTCACCTGCGTAAGCTCTTCGGTCAAGTGCAGCAGCTCGGACTTGTTTCGAAAGCTGGAGACCGCCCCTACTATCCGATGCTCATGATCATAGATAGGCAGCCGGTTTACCACAACCGCATGATCGTTAATGAACATCTCTTGATCTTTCTCTGCTACCCCGGTCTGCATCACCTCCAGCAGCCTGGTGCCCGGGATAACGTCCTGAATATACTGCCCGGCGATCGCCCTGCGCTCCTCCGGATCGATCAGCATCATGGCTGTATGGTTGGCCAACGTTACGATGCCCTCCCGATTGACAGCGATAATGCCTTCATGAATCGTTTCCAGAATCGCCCGTTTCTCTTGATATAATAAGCCAATTTCCTTGGGCTCCAGCCCGTGAATGGATCGCTTGACGCTGGACGATATCCAGATAGCGCCGCCACATCCCAGGATTAACGCAATTCCTGCAAAGAACAGGACACGATTGCGATACGATTGTGCCGATATTTCGATATCCTTCATCAAAATGCCGACCGATACGATACCGATGATTTCATTCTTGTCATTGTAGATCGGCGTCTTCCCCCGAAGCGAGGGTCCCATGGAGCCAATCGCCTTCGATATGATGCTCATGCCCTGCAGTACCGGGCCGTTGTCGCCACCGACCATCTCTTTGCCGATCCGATCGGCGAGCGGATGCGCATAACGGATCCCTTCTCGGTTACCGATGACGATATACTCCGCGTCCGTCTCCAGCCGAATTTCCTCCACCACAGGCTGAATAATGGCAGACGGGTTCTCTTCCTCGAACGCGTCCTGAATGACGTCCATCTCCGCCACGGCCTTCGCCAGCTTTAATGCCGAAGCGCCAACGCTCTTCTCCAGCGTTGTGACGAGCAGCCGCTCAAAACTGAAGGTCAAGGCGACAATAACAGAAAACAAAAGGGTGCCTATAAGCAGAATCAATCTCGTCTGTAAACGCATTCATATTCCTCCAAAAGGATTGTCGCCATAAACGCGGCTCTGATTTCCCTATTGTATTCTAGATCACATCTATAACAATAGTCTCTGAGGAAAATCGGCCGTGAATTTTATGAACAAAATTAGCGAAATGAAGCTTTTTCAACTTATGGCACAATTCTATTCAAGCCAGATTCTCGATGATAGTATAGAGGAATCCCATAAAGTAAGCGCTTACAGTAATTACGAGCATTGGTTGTCCATAAAGGAGGAACTTATTCATGCTAAAACGAACCGGCTTCACAATCATAGCTTCTGCACTTGTCCTGGCAATGAGCCTGACAGCCTGCAGCACTTCCGGGAGCAGCACCGGCGAATATCCGAAAAAACCATTTATCGTGACCGCGCCTTCAGGCGCCGGCGGTGGATGGGACAAAACGGCCCGTTCCCTCACCAAAGTATTAACGGAAACGAAGCTCATCGAACAGACCATGACGGTTGAGAATAAGCCCGGCGGCGGCGGGACCGTATTTCTCGCGGAATACGTAGCAAAAGACAACGAAGATCCCTACAAGCTGTTCGTGAGTTCTCCGCCCATTCTCATTAACAATCTGAAAAAAGAAGGGAACAGTCCATTTGGCTACAAAGACGTGACACCGCTCGCCCAAATGACCAAAGACTTTGGAGCGATTGCCGTACCGGCAAACTCTAAATTCACCGATCTGCAATCGCTGATCGACGCGATCAAAGCCGATCCGACTTCGGTCACGCTAGCTGGCGGCTCCGCTCCGGGCTCGATGGACCACTTGATCAGCGTTCTGCCCGCATTCAAATCCGGCGTGGATCCGAGAACCGTGAAGTACTTATCCTATGATGGCGGCGGCGAAGCCATCGCGGCCCTCCTCGGCAACAATGCCGACGCGATTGGCACGGACATCTCTTCGCTCGGCAGTTACTTGAAAGCCGGCAAGATCAAAATCCTGGCCGTTACTTCAAGTGAACGCCTGGGCGGAGACTTCGCGGATGTACCGACCCTGAAGGAGCTCGGTCTGGATGCCGAATTTACGATCTGGCGCGGCGTATTCGGCCCGAAGGGACTGACGGAAGAACAGCTAGCCTACTGGGATAAAACGCTGAAGGACCTCTCCGAGAACGAAGCATGGCAGAAAGAGCTGGTTGCCAACGACTGGGCAAGCGAATACCGAAACGCTGCTGACTTCAAGGCATTCCTTGAAGAACAGGAGCAAGACGTACAGGAGCTGCTCACAGCGCTGGGCATGCAGAAATAAGCCTTGGAGCTGAAGGGAGCGGTGCGCTCCCCTCTCCCGTTTCATCCTTGAGGAGGTGTCCACCTTGAACAGAACGTTTGACCGCTACGCCAGCATCGTATTTCTGCTCCTTGGCATCGGCTTTATGTGGCAGAGTGCCAAGATCAGCTCATCCGCGTACGGAAGCACCGTTGGCCCTAACATTTTCCCGTTCGGCCTCGGGCTGGCGCTTGTGCTGCTGAGCATTCGTTTGTTTTATGAGGCCCTGAAAGCCAAGCCGACGGAGAACCGTACAGAGAAACTGGACTACAAACGGTTCTTCATGATTTTTGCGGCAGCCTTTCTCTATGCCTATATCCTGGAATTCATCGGATATATCATCGGTACCTTCCTGTTCCTCCTGTTTGCGTTTCAGACGCTGGAACGAGGCAAGTGGCTGAAATCCATTCTAATCTCCGCGCTGTTCTCCGGCGGCGTGTACGTCATCTTTGTCGTCTTGCTGGAAGGCTCCATGCCGGGCTTCCCGTCTTGGCTATCATGAGCATGGGAGGAATCTACAATGAATGTTCTGGATTATCTGGCGGACGGTTTTATGACCGCCTTACAGTGGCATAACCTGCTCTTCGCTTTTTTAGGCGTGCTGATCGGTACTTCGGTCGGGGTGCTTCCCGGCATCGGTCCGATGAGCGGTGTCGCGCTTCTGATCCCCGTCACCGCCTCCATGACTAGCGGCTTGCCGGCGGAAGCGGCAGCAACCAGCTCAATCATTCTGCTGGCAGGCGTTTATTATGGAGCCATGTATGGCGGATCTACAACTTCGATTCTGCTGAACACGCCCGGAGAGTCCTCTTCTGTCGTTACGACGCTGGACGGCTACCAGATGGCGAAGCAAGGAAGGGCAGGCCCCGCATTGTCCATCGCTGCGATCGGCTCGTTCGCAGCCGGGCTCTTCGCGCTTGTGGCATTGATCGCGCTGGCGGAGCCTTTATCCAATGTAGCGATTAAATTCGGCCCAGCTGATTATTTCTCGCTCATGCTGCTGGGACTCTGTGCGGTAAGCGGGCTTGCAGGCAAATCGATCACCAAGGCGCTCATCATGACCGTATTCGGTCTGCTGCTCGCTACCATCGGGATGGATACCGTATCCGGCGTCGCCCGATTCACCTTCGATATCCCCATCCTGTACTCCGGACTAGAATTTCTAACGATTGCCGTCGGTTTGTTTGCCCTTGGCGAAGTGTTTAAATCCATCCTGGAGAGGGACTACGCAGCGGGTCCAACTTCCAAGATCGGCCGCATCCTGCCGACACGCCAAGACTTGAAGGATAGCGCGGCACCGATTGCCCGCGGCTCGATCCTCGGCTTCTTTATCGGCATCCTGCCGGGCGCCGGCGCAACGCTTGCTTCCTTCTTCAGTTATATCGTTGAGAAAAAGGTTAGCAAGCATCCCGAATCCTTCGGCAAAGGCAACATCGCTGGCGTTGCTGCACCCGAGTCGGCCAACAATGCGGCATCCGGAGGCGCTATGATCCCTCTGCTGACACTCGGTATTCCGGGTTCCGGAACAACTGCCATCCTGATGGGGGCGCTCATCATGTACAACATCCAACCAGGCCCGCTTCTGTTCGAGGAGCACCCTCAAGTTGCATGGGGACTGATCGCCAGCATGCTCATCGGTAACCTGCTTCTGCTTGTACTGAACATGCCGCTGGTCAAGGTATTCGCTAAAGTCATCCAGACCCCGGCCAAATACCTCATACCAATCATCATTGCCATCTCCATCTTCGGCGTTTACGCCGTTCAAGCACAGATCTTTGACCTGATCCTGCTGCTCATCTGCGGCATTGCCGGCTTCCTGCTGGCCCGCAATGACTTTCCGCTCGCGCCGCTGGTGCTCGGACTCGTGCTGGGTCCCATGATCGAGAACAATATGCGCCGGGCGCTGACCACATCCAACGGCGACTTTATGATCTTCCTGCAGAAGCCGATGTCGCTGGCATTCCTCATCATCGCCTTGCTCTGGATTATCGTTCCGATTCTACTCAAGCGAAGAGGCAAGGAAGTTGTCGTGAACGAAGAAGGCTAACCCATCATACGTATATCGATAAGCTAAGGAGGCAGTCATGAATACCAGCAAACTAGGCGGCAAAAGTATCATCGCAAGAATCGAGATGCATACGGAAGAAGCAAGCTTCGGGCAAGTAACGGCCGCCATCTTCGAGGCGGGAGGCGATATCGTGGCCATTGACGTCATTCAGACAAGTAAGCATACGACGATTCGCGACGTCACCATCACGGTGATCGACACCATTGACATCGACATTATTGCCGAGCGCATTCGCAGCATCTCCGGTGTTCAGCTGCTGCATCTATCTGACCGCACCTTCCTGCTCCATCTTGGAGGAAAGATTGAAACCAAGCTGAAAGCGCCGATCCAGAACCGTGACGACCTCTCCCGCGTGTATACGCCGGATGTAGCTCGCGTATGCATGGCGATCCACGAAGAACCGCGTAAAGCCTTTACGCTTACCGTTAAGCGTAACACCGTAGCCGTCATCTCCGACGGCAGCGCCGTCCTGGGACTTGGCAATATTGGCCCCTATGCGGCCATGCCGGTGATGGAAGGCAAGTCGATGCTCTTCAAGCAGCTGGCGGATGTGGACTCCTTCCCGATCTGTCTGGATACGCAGGATACCGAGGGCATCATTACGGCGATCAAAGCGATCGCTCCCGCGTTTGGCGGTATCAATCTGGAGGATATCTCCTCGCCGCGATGCTTTGAGATTGAGCAGCGTCTACGCGAGGAATTGGACATCCCGGTGTTCCATGACGACCAGCACGGAACCGCCGTCGTCCTGTATGCAGCCTTGATCAATGCGCTGAAGGTCGTCGGTAAATCCGTAGAGAATCTGAAGGTTGTCGTCTGCGGCATTGGCGCAGCCGGCGTTGCCTGCAGCAAAATACTTATGTCGGCGGGCGTGAAGAACATCATCGGCGTCGATCGCCTCGGCGCCCTGACCTCCGATCAGACATATGACCATCCTATGTGGCAATGGTACGCCAGCAACACCAACCCCGAACGGCGTTCAGGCTCGCTTCAAGACGTCATCCGGGGCGCCGACGTATTCATCGGCTTGTCTGCTGGCGGAATCCTGAAGAGAAAGGATGTTCAGACGATGGCAGAGCGACCGATCGTCTTCGCGATGGCCAATCCGATCCCGGAGATTCTGCCGGAGGAGGCGGAGGATATCGCGGGTGTCATTGCAACAGGCCGCTCGGATTATCCGAACCAGATTAACAACGTGTTATGTTTTCCGGGTATTTTTCGCGGCGCCCTGGATTGCCGAGCCTCTGCCATCAACGAGGAGATGAAACTCGCCGCAGCCGAAGCGATTGCATCGGCGGTCACGGACAAGGAACGGAGCCGACATTACATCATCCCGAGCGTATTCAATCAGCAAGTCGTCAGCGGCATCCGGGACCTTGTCATCCAGGCAGCCATCCGAACCGGCGTAGCACGCCGTATTCCAAGGGAATACCGCTAACGATTACGATTCCATGAAACGGGGAGGATTCGCCAAGCACCAGCCGCAGCTGCAGCTGCAGCTCAAAGAGGATGGATCCCTAAGTTTTCAGAGCGTCCCATCTTAAACCATGATGATATGAGTATTTAAAGAAAATGCAAAAGAGTACGGTTTCCTCTAGGACCGTACTCTTTTGCTTCCTACCTAAACTGAAAACGCAGCACGTATAATCTTAGCCGCTCCGGCCCATCCCTTCAATGCCCAATCGACTTACTTTCGCTCTGCCCGATACTCCATAATCCAGCAGTCCCGCAGTTCACCTTCATGCTGTTCATGCTTCTCCAGCAGTCTGACCTTCCGGAAGCCGCACTTTTCGTAACAAGCAATCGCCCGTTCATTCCAAGCCTGCGGATCCATCACGATCCGATCAGCCTGCCTTTGAAACACGAGATACTCCACCATGGAAGTCATGAGCTTCGTACCGATGCCCCGATTCCAATAATCCGGCTCCCCGATGAATTGATCCGTGGCGAAGGTTCTGCAGTCTGCATCACTCCCGTTATACCCATACTCGCCTAGCGCCTCTTCATCCAGAAGATAAAACTGAATATACCCGATCGATATCCCCTCATATTCAATGATGCAGCGAGTCTCATCATCATCCACGTAAAAATGCTCCCGCACCCGCTCCACGTCGTGAGGATTGTCCCGTCCCTCATAATACTGCAGCACATCCGGATTGGACAGCCAAGAAGCTAAGGATATTTCATCCTTCTCCTCCAGCTCGCGAACCGTAATCGGTCCAGCCTCGTACACCAGCATCGCGATCCCCCTTCCCTTCTTAGATCCCCAATTCTTATTCTTCAGATTACATCCGCAAGCATCGTGATAGAGGTTCCGCTCATGCCCACCTCCTGAAATCCGAAACGCTCATATAATTTCATAGCGGCCGTATTCTCCGGAGCGACGCTTAACGATACCTTCTGAATTCCCTGCTCCTTCATTCCTCTGAACAATTCCTTCATCAGGGCCGTTCCGAGCCCTTGCCCGCGGGACTCCGGCAGCAGTGCCATGCCCAGTTCCGGAATGTCATCGCTCACGTAACCGAATCCTTTGTTCCCTTCATCAAAATAACGGATCGTAATCGAGCCTGTCGGCTTTCCTGCGGCATTCACGGCAATATAGCCTAAATCGCCCTCTCTCCCCCAGTTCTCCACATATTTTTTCATAAACGGTTCCTCGAGGATATCCCTGCTAAAAGGCTCCTCTCCCTCGGGCACATACAGGGACTCATACAGCATTTCCCGTAGAAAGGATACATCCTCCCGGCCAGCGACTCGAATATGATATGAATTCATGTGCATCTCCCTTTCCTCCTAGATACGATCCGTCAGTACAGTCCATAACGCCAATCTCTCCGGATCGAAATCGTTCCGGCCGTAATGGTCCAGAAAAATATCCCTATAGTCATCGTTCCCCAGGTTATATCGCAGCGTCCATATCCCCCAATAGAGGTCGTAGTGAAGGTCCCCGATCCCGCCATAACCCAGATCGATAAAACCTTCAAGCTGGAAATCCCTCATTATCAGATTCGGCAGACAATAATCGCCGTGGAGCAGCACATCATAGCCCGCTGTCCCCTGCAGCTTCTCAAGGCTTAATAGAACCTGTTCTCTTCCGCCCGGAAACCCTTCGTTATCTTCCGTTTTGTTCATGAAACTTTCCTGATATTCCTGGAGAAGTTCAGCCGTTCGATTCGGAAAGGGACAATCCGCAGCTGATACAGAATGGAGATAACGCAAACTTTCCCCAAACACGGCAGCCAGCCTCTTCGGATCATCAAGGTGTCCCCTGGACACCCCATCTTCACCCTGCAGAGCGACGGTCAGCAGGTAATCGTTCTCGCCATGCTGCTCATAAGCCAGCACCTTGGGAGCCAGGCCTTTTCCGTGCAGATAATCCGACATCATCCCTTCTCTCTTAAGTTCACCCCGTTTCGTTATCTTCAAAAACATCGGTTGGTTCGCTCCCTCGATGTACAGGGTTTTGGCCTGTTCCGATGAGCTGCTGTCATAGACGGCAGCATTCTGGATATATGGCTGCAAGCTGGCAGGCAGCGACTTGATGTCGAATGGAATTCGTACTTTTTTCATCGTTCCTCCACACCGACCCCAATCGGTTCGGCCCCAGTTCAATAGAATAAAGACGCCCCTATCGGAACGCCTTCGGATCTGTACTGTATGAATTGGCGATTTGCCGGCCTAATCCTTCCCTTCCAGCCGGTAATTTTTCGTTTAAACTATTTTTGCTCCCCTTTGATCAGAACGGAACTCCTTCGAAGTACACCACCTCAGCCAGACGAATGTGCAGCGCTTTATGATCCCCGACCGTCAATTGAAGATGGTCCACCGCAACGCCGGATAAGATCCCATCGACTTTCCCCGCGGTGGTCATAATGACCACCTTGGCTCCTTTATGCCGGAGCAGATGTTCAATAAATACCGGTTCAACCAGCGCTGCGTAGTGGGCTGGCTGCGGAATTGCTGGAATACGCGGCGCGTAATTCGGCGATATAGGTTGAGGCGGGGGATAGGCATAGTAACCCGGTGCATAACCCGTCGGGGCTGGATAACCGAAATGGTTTTGGTTGTTCATGAAAGACCTCCCATGCCGATATGATTCCTACACCCTTATGTATGTCCGGAAAGGGGCCGCTATGTTAACAATCCTCATATTTATGTGTAAAAGCAGGCAGACCGCCTAACTTCCCTTCCGTTACGCCTTCTGCGCAATCAACTTACTCATCGCATGCCGGTGCGGGATGCCCGATGAGTTACAATCAAAAATTACCTCCGGGCAGCTGTGAATCAACCAATCGTGGTAATGCGTCATAAGCTCCCCGGATTTCCAGTCGTAAGCGTACGGCTCATCCTCGGGAGGAGGCGCAATGAACGGCTTTTGTACGAACACATTAAGGCAATGAAGCCCCTCTGCCGACGTGAATTTTTTATAATTAGCAAAGATCTCTTCACGATACTCGGGTCTGATATAATGCAGAACGCCGCTGGAATACAGCACGTCAAACTCCGAATCCAAACGGTAATCCGAAATATCCGCCTTAAATACGTTCACGTGAACCCCAATATGATCGGCCAATTTCTTCGTTTTCTCAATCCCCGCATCCGAAATGTCGAATGCTGTGACATCATAGCCGTTACGCGCAAAAAACACGGCATCCTTCCCTTCCCCGCACCCGATATCCAGCAGCTTCACCCTTCTTGTGGGAGGGATCATTTCAAGTACCTGATAACAGGCCGCATTCGGCTCCGTGCCCCAATAGTACTCCGGTGTTTTGTACTCCTCTTCATATATGCTGATTGGCTTGCCCGTCACGGAATAACCAAACAATTTATCGATGCTGACATCAAGCAGCTGTGACAGCTCCGGAAGCAGCGCTATATCGGGCATAGTCTGTCCCGTTTCCCATTTGGACACCGCCTGGAACGTAACGCCCAGCTTGTGGGCCAATCCCTCTTGGGTGAGCCCCCGTTCTTTGCGGTATCGATGAATGTTTTTGGCTAACATGTCTCTCATATGTATCACGCTCCTATATAACCACATTGTAGGTGCCCTGCGTAAGGCATACAATAACCTGATTATTGAATCCCGGAAAAATTCAACCGTCAGTTGAGAAATCATCCAAATCCAGGAAATCGATGGCCAGGCATGTTACAATAAACCTGTTTTTACAATCACTATAGATGATAATGAGGGAGAAACTCGTGAACATTAGAAAGCTGAATACTCTTGAAAAACCCCCAATGGACCTGCTGCTGCTTGCAGATCCATCGATAAGGCTCGTAGAGGACTATGTAAAGCGCGGTCATTGTTATGTTTATGTTGCTGAAGAGGACACGCATCCCATCGGGGTCTACGTTTTGCTGCCTACAAGGCCTGATACGATCGAGCTCGTTAACGTTGCTGTAAGCGAGAATCTGCACGGCCAGGGATATGGCAAACAGCTTGTGAATCATGCCATCGGGCAGGCCCGAGAGCTTGGATATGCAACCATTGAAGTCGGAACAGGGAGTACGGGCGTGGCGCAGCTGGCGCTGTATCAGAAATGCGGGTTTCGGATGACAGGCATCGACCGGGACTTTTTTGTCCGTCATTATGATGAAGAAATCTACGAAAATGGCATGCGGCTGCGCGATATGGTGCGGTTATCGCAAGATTTGTAAGTTTTGTGGCTGGGCAGTTGCACCATTCCTCCATCCCGTGAATAGGCTATCGCATATTGATTATGGAGGAGAATCTACTTGAGCATGAGTCAAAATCCGAGGCATCTCGCTTGGCATGAAACGCTGGAGATTCATGAATTAACCGCCTTTCAGGCAAATAACCTGATGGGGTTCAAGATGTCATTGCATGATATCAAAGACCCTCAGCTCCATGGACTGTACACTGAGGCGATCCAAGGAGTAGAACAAAACTTGAGAGAGCTCTTACCTTACTATGCTGAAGCGCCGACAGGAACCCGCAGTCTTTCCGGAGCCGATTTGACGGCATATTACGCAGGCCATTTGCTGGGCTTCGCCAAAACCTCCGTCCGCAGTTACGCCATCGCCATTACCGAAGCCGCAACGCCAAGCGTAAGAGAAACCCTGCAGAAGCAATTGAACAAAGCCATTGAACTGCACGGGAAGATCTTCTATTTCATGTATGCGCGCGGTCTGTATCCTTCTTACAATTTGAAGCAGCTCCTGGAGAATGACGTAAAGAATGCCAACAAGGCATTAAGCCTGTAACCTCAGCAAAAAAAGCCCCGGGCTACACAAGACAGGTTATGTACGAGATCTTAGTCTCGCCAAAACCGTCTGCTGTATAGCTCAGAGGCTTTTTCTATTTCACACATCATCCCCCAAAAAGTCAGGAATTATTTATTCAGCGTTTCGCTCCAGTCATGCACCATATGGCCTTCGAGATATTTCTCGCAGTCCATTGCGGCCATACAGCCTGTGCCGGCAGCCGTAATGGCTTGGCGATAACGTGTGTCCTGGACATCGCCGCAAGCGAATACGCCCGGGATGTTCGTCTCCGTCGTTCCCGGCTTAACCAAGATATAGCCTGTCGGATCGGTTGTAATCTGATTGCCAAGGAAGCCCGTATTTGGCGTGTGACCGATGGCCACGAATACGCCCTCCGCTTCAATCAGTTCTTCTTCTCCGGTCTCGTTGTTGCGGACCTTCAACCCTTTTACACCGGTTTCGCTGGTAACCACCTCAATCGGCGTACGGTCCAGAGCCCACTGGATCTTCTCGTTCTCACGTGCGCGATCCTGCATGATCTTGGATGCACGCAGCTCGGTACGGCGATTAACAACGGTTACGCTGGAAGCAAAACGCGTCAGGAAGCTGGCTTCTTCCATCGCGGAGTCGCCGCCGCCGATGACAATGATTTTTTTCCCGCGGAAGAAGAACCCGTCGCATGTGGCGCATGTGCTTACGCCGCGACCAACGTTCTCCTGCTCTCCCGGAATTCCGAGATACTTCGCGGAAGCTCCCGTCGAGATAATCACGGACTCAGCCAGAAGCTCGCCCATGCCCTCGACATTCACCTTGAACGGACGTTCGGAGAAATCAACAGACTCGACCCAGGCGCTCTTGAACTCGGCACCGAAGCGCTCCGCTTGTTGACGCATATTATCCATCAGCTCGGGACCCATGATTCCTTGCGGAAATCCGGGGAAGTTCTCAACCTCCGTCGTTGTCGTAAGCTGACCGCCCGGCTGCATTCCCTCGATAACGAGCGGCTTCAAGTTCGCGCGTGCCAAGTAGATGGCTGCCGTCAATCCGGCAGGTCCTGTTCCGATTACGATTGATTTGTACATAGATACGGCCTCCTTTAAGGTGTCGATTTCTGTTACGTGCTCCATCCTTCTAGACTTATGGAATCTTCATGTACCAAGTCTCCTAAGTATCCGAATATGGGTTCTTACTTAAATGTTTTCCGTAAATGGCCGGAAATTATCATCCGGCTGTGCTTTCGTTTCACATACGCTATCCATTTGACGTGCATAACGGCTCACCGTTGATGGCGAAATGCCGTAACGGACAGCTACCTGTTCATAGGTCAGGGTTCTTCCACGCTTCTTGGCCGTCAAATATTCCAATGCCGCTGCCCAGCCCTCCACATTCCGAATGTTCGGAATATCAGGGTACAGCCGGCTCAGGAACTCGGACCAGAGATTCTCCATCTCTTTTTTCCAAAAAGCGTCTACCCGCATGTCCATGGTCTGCTCTGCCCTCTCCAGCACCGCCTTCCAGGAAGGCAGCCAATCCGGCAGTACTTCGCGGGTCTTGCCGCTGGATATCTCGCGATCGTCGCGGCGTTCCTTCAGCCGATTGCTTGCAGCCTCCATCTGCTGGAGCACCAGGCGGGCGGCATCCTTCAGCCCCGCATCCTCTCCCGGTTCCTGCAGGAACGATTGCAGCGCGTGCTGCACCTCTTCATCGGCAATCAATTCCAGCGTCCGGATCACCTGCAGCTTGGTATGCGGATCCCCATGTCGAAGCGCCCAGAAGAACGAAGATCGAATCAGCGGATTTTGCTTCGCTTCCTCCGTCAATTTGTCGCCGTCATGCTCCCAGCGTTTGAACTGCTCTTCGAACGGAAGATGATAGTGATAACTCACCTTCATCTGATCCGTACCGGTCTCTTTACGCTTCTGCAGCTGTGCCAGATAGAAATCCGGAATCACCGAATCTCCATCCAGCTTCAATGCTTGCCGCCAATATTTCTCGGCCCTGTCATAATAACCGCTATTGCATGCCGCCACGGCCGTGTAATGATACAGGCTAGGATCTCCGCTAAACTCCTCATCCTTCAACAACCGGCGAAAATGACCGTAGGCAATTTCGTGCTGCCCCAGTATTCCCATCGTTGTCGCCAGCTTAAACACATGCTCCTGATGGAAAGGAACCGTCACCGTTAGCATGTCCATTAATCGGTCGCGCTGCTCCTGATTTCCTTCATGCTGAAAGAAGATAGCCAGATTGCATAGACCGTGCAGATTGCCCGGTTCCTGATCCAACACCTCGCCAATGGTGCGCTTCGCGGTATCAAAGCGTCCCATATAATAATAGGCTAGAGCCAGATTGTTGCGCGCAGCCAGAAAATCCGGATTATCCTTGACGATTTCTTCCAACAGCTTGACCGCTTGTGCGAATTTCCCTTCCTCCAGCAGCGCCCGCGCATGCTCATGCTCGACCACGCCTTCACGACTCTTGATCCGGTTCAGCTTGGCTGGACGATTCAGCTCGTAGTGAAGCAGCTCCATCATCTCCTCAGCCTCATCCAAAAACTGACCGCTCGGGTCTTCCTCCAGATAAGTAACAAGCGCTTCTTCCGCTTTCTCGAATTGTTCCATATTGGCGTAATTGTTCGCCATATAGAAGTAGCACTCCGTCATCAACGGGTCAACCTGCTCCAGAATGTGAGCCAGCACATCGTTGGAAGCTTTATAATCTCCCGTTTCTGATAATATACCCGCCATATTGCAATGATTCACCGGATTATCCGGTTCATATTCAACAGCTTTGCGAAAATATTTCAGAGCCTTGTCATATTGGAAACGATCAAGCGAACGAACCGCGCGATCGAAGAAGAAATTGGCATTCATCTCGATAGATATAACATTGTGGGGGTCACTGGACCCATATGGATGACCATTCACGAAAAGCAAGGCACCTCCTTTAACTTGCTCCTCTATCCACAACAGTATAACACAAGTTTCAACGTCATTTGCAGAAAAAAGACACCAGTTTACACACCGGCGTCTTTGAATAAAGTGGCGATCGATCCGCCCTCGATAATAATATGGGTTGCCTGGGCTAACATTGGCGCTACGGACAGCACCTTAAGCCGCATCTTACAGTGATGATCCGGGAGCACAATAGAGTCTGTGACCACGATTTCCTCGATATGTGCATGGTCAAGGCGGTCAAGTGCTTCACCTGAGAAAAGGCCATGGGTCGCGCACACAATGGCATCATTGGCTCCCCGTTCCTTTAAGCTTTCCACCACTTGCACGATGGTGGTTCCCGTATCAATCAAATCTTCGATAATAATCGGCGTGCGACCCGCCACGTCCCCAATGACATGGGTAATTACCGCTTCGTTATGGGCAGGACGCTGCTTGACCATCATGGCAAACGGCGACCCCAGGCGGCTCGAAAGCTTCTCGGCCGTCTTCGCCCGTCCGGCATCGGGAGAAACGATAACCGGATTCTCGATATTCTTAGACTTCAGATACTCCGTAATCAAATCCAGTGCAGTCAGATGATCTACCGGTATATTGAAGAAGCCCTGAATGGCTGGCGCATGCAGATCGATGGTTATCACGCGGTTGGCACCGGCTGTGGTCAGCACGTCGGCTACCATTTTGGCCGATATCGGTTCACGCGGCGCTGACTTTCGTTCCTGTCTGGCATAACCGTAATAAGGCACAATGATATTGATCGTTCTGGCAGAAGCGCGCTTCGCGGCATCAATCATCACCAATAGCTCCACGAACATTTCATTGATAGGGTGAGAAAAGGACTGCAGCAGGAAAACATCGCAATTGCGGATGCTCTCTTCAAAGTGCACATAAACTTCGCCACTCTGAAAGCGGGAAATCTTGATTTTTCCCAGTTCAACTCCCAACTGCTGACTGATATTTGCGGCAAGCGTCGGATTTGAAGTGCCGGCGAACAATCGTAATGAACGATACATGAGGACCTCCTGACGAGAGTGGATGGATAATGTCGGCTGATGCAGCGATCTCGTTGAAAGCGCTATCGTCAAATCAGGCCGTTCCCGCCTCCGTCAACCTCTTCGAAGAAGGGTCTCTAGGAGTAGAAAACAGCCGTCTGCAATAAACCTGTTTGCAATTAATGCTTTTCTTTATTATACATGGTTTCCCTCAACATTCAAAAGCACCATCTCCCGCTTCCGGTTACGGAAGGTTGCAATCTCCCGAACGCCAAGCTCCGATAGCAGTGCCCGGGCCTGATCCAGATGCTCGCCCAGCTTCATCGGCTGGTGGGCATCCGACCCTAAAGTCAACGGAATGCCAAGCTTCATCGCTTCTTCCAACATGCGACGGCTTGGAAACATTTCCTCACAGGCCTTCGATAAGCCGGAGGCGTTCAGCTCCATCGCCTTTCCGCTCCGGGCCACGGCTGCAAGCGCGGCTTGCTCCAGAGCAATCACTTCCGGTTTCTGCTCGGGGCCAGGCCCATAACCGAACCGCTTGATCACGTCCAGATGGCCCATGATATCGTAGAAGCCGGTCGCGGCGGCTTTCTGGACCGCATCATAATATCGTCTATAAACCTCAAGCGGATCCTTGCCCTCCCAGCCTCGGGTCTGACGATAATCCGTAATATCCCATTCACCAAGAAAATGTACGGAGCCAATGACATAATCCCATGGATAGTCATTCACAATCCGCTCGATCTGTTCTTCATAACCCTCGATATAATCGCCTTCGAGTCCGATCCGGATGTCAATCTGCCCTTGGTAGCGTTCCTTCAGCTGCAGGCACTCTTCCACATAACGCGGCAGTTCCTCCATCGACATGGCCATTTCCGGATAATACGTTTCCGGGTTGACGTGAATCAAGGGCATATGATCCGACAAACCCAATTGATCCATCCCGAGTTCAATGGCGCGCCGTACATACTCCTCCAGCTGCCCCTCGGCATGTCCGCACCGGGCATGGTGGGTATGGTAATCAATATGCATCGGTAAGCCTCCCTAATCGCGGCGCGGCCGTTCATGGCGGCGGCTTAGCTCATCCATGATCTCATCCAGCGGGAGCTTCCGCTCCTGGAGAAGTACCAGCAGGTGGTAGATCAGATCGCTGATTTCAAGCTTAAGCTCGGCGTTGTCTTTATTTTTGGCGGCGATGATCGTTTCCGAAACTTCTTCGCCCACCTTCTTAAGGATTTTGTCTACCCCTTTATCAAAAAGGTAAGTCGTATAAGCCCCTTCAGGCCGCTCCACTTCACGCTGGGCAATAACCTCTTCCAGCTCGGCAAGAACCGCAAACCGCCCGCTCTCTGCAGCTGCACGGTTGTTCACAGGCTCGCTCTTCTGCCCCTGAACCGTAATCTCATTGAAGAAGCAGGTCGTTTGTCCGGTATGACAAGCCGGTCCTTTCGGATTCACCTGCAGCAAGAGGGTGTCTCCATCGCAATCGTACGTCATGGAAACCACGGTTTGGACGTTCCCGGAAGTTGCCCCCTTATGCCACAGCTCCTCGCGCGAACGGCTCCAGAACCAAGATTCGCCGCTTTCCAGCGTCAAGCGAAGAGACTCCCGATTCATATAAGCCATCATCAGCACTTGCTTGCTCTGTGCATCCTGTACAATCGCCGGCACCAGGCCCGAGGCATCCCAACGGATATGCTCGCTGACCTGCTCCAGGGATAAATCCTTCAACATATCTTCGCTCACCGTATATCCACTCCTTTTTGACTAAGCTGCAACTTCAGATGAGGAATCGAGATCTCTTTATAATGAAAAATCGTTGCGGCAAGACCCGCATCCGCCTTGCCCTTGGTGAATACGTCATAGAAGTGATCCTCTTTGCCGGCGCCGCCGGACGCGATAACCGGGATCTGCACCGTCGAAGATACGGCAGAGGTTAGCGACAGATCGAACCCATCCTTCGTTCCATCCGCATCCATGCTGGTCAACAAAATTTCGCCCGCACCCAGGCTTTCCGCCTGCTTTACCCAATCCAGCGCTTTGATGCCGGAAGGCGTACGTCCGCCGTGCGTGTACACTTCCCATTCTCCCCACGCTTCGTTGTACTTGGCATCGATAGCCACAACGATGCATTGGGAGCCGAATTTGCGCGCTCCGGCCGAGATAAGCTCCGGCTGCTTGACCGCTGCCGTATTGATCCCAATCTTATCCGCGCCAGCCCGCAGAATCCGCTTCATATCCTCGACGGACGAAATGCCTCCACCCACGGTAAAAGGAATGGCAATTTCCCCTGCCGTTCTCCGCACGACTTCCTCCATGGTCGCTCGGCCTTCGACCGATGCCGAAATATCCAGAAAGACTAGCTCGTCTGCGCCTTCCCGGTCATAGAGCGCAGCCAGTTCCACGGGATCGCCCGCATCGCGGAGATTCACAAAATTTACGCCCTTCACCACCCGTCCGTCCTTGACGTCCAGGCAAGGTATGATCCGTTTTGCCAGCATGCCTTTCCCCTCTTCCCCTATGAACTCTATCGATCAATCGCTTTTGAACGGAACCTAGGTCCAGCCTCACTTGATTCGAGTAATGGCCTCGTTCAGACCAATATTGCCTGTATACAGTGCCTTGCCTACGATTGCTCCGCCTACACCGTCACCGCTATGCGCGCTGAGTGCCAGCAAATCATCCAGCTTCGTCACGCCGCCGGAAGCGATGACCGAGCGGCCGCTGGCTTTGGCAAGCGAGACAATCCCCTCCACGTTAGGCCCCTGCATCATCCCGTCACGGGAAATATCGGTAAAGATGAAGGTTTCGGCTCCTTTGGCTGCCAGCTCCTTAGCCAACACCTCGGCTTGAACCTCGGACGTTTCCAGCCAGCCTCTAGTTGCCACGTATCCGCTTCGCGCATCGATCCCGATGGCCACCTTATCCCCGTACTTGCCCAGCACCTCTTCCGTAAAGACACGGTCTTCAATCGCCGCCGTACCGATGATCACCCGGCTGACGCCAAGCGACAGCAGCCGCTCCACATCCGCCAGCGTGCGCAGGCCTCCTCCTACCTGAACCGGAACCTGGACGCTGGCTGCGATCTTCCCGATGATATCGTCATTTACCGGATGGCCTGCCTTCGCTCCGTCCAAATCCACGAGATGAATAAAGGTGCCGCCCTGCTCTTCCCACGATTTGGCTACCTCCAGCGGATTATCATTGTATACCGTTTCTTGATTATAATCGCCTTGCACGAGTCTGACGCATTTGCCGCCACGAATATCGATTGCCGGATATATGATAAAAGAGGACATCCCCATTCCCACTTTCCTTCTGGTCTATTTGATCGCCTTACATTACGTTAAAGCCAAGAAATTGCGAAGCAGGCTCATCCCAAGCTCCCCACTCTTCTCGGGATGGAACTGCATGCCATACACCGAACCGCGGCCCACGATGGCCGTTACTGGCTGACCGTAATCGGTAACCGCCAGCAAATCAGCCTGAACCTCAGGAAGAACATGATACGAATGGACAAAATACACATGACCTTCCTCAAGTCCCGCAAACAGCGGATGCTCCCGCTTCTCGAACTGCAATGAATTCCAGCCCATATGCGGCACCTTGTAGTCACCACCCGTAAACCGAACAACCGATCCGGGCAAAATATCCAGCCCTTCAAACTGGCCATGCTCCTCGCTCCGGCTGAACAGGAGCTGCATACCGAGACAAATTCCCAGCAGCGGCTTCCCTGATTCCGCAGCATCCTTCATGACCGAGTCCAGCGAGGTTTCACGCAGCTGCTCCATGGCATCGCCGAACGCGCCGACGCCCGGCAGAATGATGCCATCCGCCGCCAGAATCGCCTCCCGCTCCCCCGTGACGAGCGGCTCATACCCAAGCCGCTCCACTGCTTTGCTCACGCTGTGCAGATTGCCCATGCCATAATCCACGATTGCAATCGCCATCGATTAGAGCACTCCCTTCGTGGATGGGACGCCCGTCACCCGCGGATCCACGGTAGTCGCTTCATCCAATGCACGGCCGAGCGCCTTAAATACCGCTTCAATCATATGGTGGGTATTGTGTCCGTAATGAACGATGACATGCAGCGTGATACGGGCTTCCAGCGCCAACTTCCACAGAAATTCATGAACAAGCTCGGTATGGAAAGAGCCTACCTGCTGCGAAGGATATTCCGCTCGGTACTCAAAATGCGGGCGGTTGCTGATATCCACAATGACTTGAGCAAGCGCCTCATCCATCGGTACAAACACGCTGGCATATCGCTTAATACCCTTTTTATCGCCCAGCGCCTCGCGGAACGTCTGCCCCAGGCAAATCCCGATATCCTCCACCGTGTGGTGGTCATCGATCTCAATATCTCCCTTCGCTTTCACGCGAAGATCAAATTGGCCATGCTTCGTAAACAAATCAAGCATATGATTCAGAAACGGCACATCGGTCTCCAGCTCCGAGATCCCGGTTCCATCGACATTGAAATCCAGGGCAATATCGGTTTCATTGGTTTTGCGGCTCACGCCGGCTGATCTTGCTGCTGCATCCAAACTGCTCACGTTGACTGCCTCCTCTATACATATCTAATATAACGAATCATCGATGCTCCTCTTTATTGATTAACGCTCCTGCTCCAGCCGAATCTCGATCGCCCGGGCATGGCCTTCAAGCCCTTCGCGCCGGGCCAGCTCCATAATCTGCTCGCCGTCGCGCAGCAGGGCTTCCTTGCTGTAGTAGATCAAGCTCGATTTCTTAATGAAATCGTCCAGATCCACCGGCGACGCAAACCGTGCCGTCCCATTCGTCGGGATGATATGATTCGGCCCTGCAAAATAATCACCTACCGGCTCCGAGCTATATGGCCCGAGGAAGATCGCGCCTGCGTTCTCGATCTGGCCCACGATCGCCAGCGGCTCCTCCGTCACGATTTCCAGATGCTCCGGCGCTAAGCGGTTAATGACTTCAATCCCTTCCCGAAGGGATTCCGTGACAATCACCGCGCCGTAGCTGTCCACGGAGGCCCGGGCGATGTCGCGCCGCGGCAGCAGCTCAAGCTGCCGCTCTACTTCGGCGGCAACCGCCTCACCCAGCTTACGTGAAGGCGTTACGAGAATGGCCGAAGCCATCTCGTCATGCTCTGCTTGGGAGAGTAAATCCGCCGCAATGTACGAAGCGTCCGCGCTGTCATCGGCTAATACCGCAATCTCGCTCGGACCGGCCAGGCTGTCAATATTGACCGCACCATATACTTCTCGCTTGGCCAGCGCAACGTAAATATTGCCGGGACCGCAAATTTTATCTACGGGGGAAATGGTCTCCGTACCGTAGGCCAACGCCGCAATCGCCTGAGCTCCTCCAACGCGGTAGATCTCCGTAACGCCGGCTTCGGCCGCAGCTACCAGGATATAAGGATCAATCCCATCCTTCCCGCCGGTTGCCGGGGGAGTGACCATGACAATCTCGGGCACGCCTGCCACTTGCGCCGGGATTACGTTCATCAGCACGGACGAAGGATAGGCTGCCTTTCCTCCGGGCACATATACACCCACGCGTTTCAACGGACGGATGATCTGCCCTAAGATGCTGCCGTCGGCTTGAAGATCCATCCAGGAATTCCGCTTCTGCTTCAAATGAAAAGCGCTAATATTAGCCGCAGCTGCCTGAATCGCCTTTACAAACGAAGTCTCCACATGATCATAAGCGACTTTGAGCTCTTCGTCCGTTACGCGAAGCTGATCTGCGGTCAGACGGACACGGTCCAATTGCTCGGTATGCCGCAGCAAGGCAGCATCTCCTTCGGATCGAACATCGCGCACGATCGCCTTCACGACTTCATTCTGCTCTGGTGTGCCGTAATCATTTTCCCGTTTCAGCTGAAAGTCCCTTGCTGATACAACCTTCACCTTAATCTCCCCCAATCCCGCTGCTTGCATCACAACTGTTCTCGATACAAGCATATCGTTTCTGACTCAATCGATAATTGATCTGTCCGATCACCGTGCTGATCCTGGTTGATACCTGTGTATCTTAGCGCTGTATATTCGCTCCCTCAGACATAATGACCGTTTGCAGACGATCGCATAATGCCTGAATTTCATCATTCTTCATCCGATAGCTGACGCGATTGGCAATCAGGCGACTTGTAATCTCAAAGATGCTGGTCATTTCTATCAGTCCGTTCTCCTTGAGCGTTTGGCCTGTTTCCACCATATCCACGATACGGTCCGCCAACCCGATAAGGGGTGCAAGCTCAATCGAACCGTTCAGCTTAACCACCTCAACCTGCTGGCCTTGTTCACGGAAATACTGCGAAGCGACATTCGGATATTTGGTGGCAACCCGCTGCCGAATGCCCGGCTTCCAGTCCGGCAAGCCGATAACCGACATCCGGCACCTTGCGATGCCAAGATCGAGCAGCTCATAGACGTCTTTGTTCTCTTCCATCAGCACGTCCTTGCCAACGATTCCGATATCCGCGACACCGTATTCCACATAAGTCGGCACATCCACCGGCTTTGCCAGAATAAATTCCATTCCTGCCTCCGGCAAGGGAATGACCAGCTTGCGCGTCTCATCCACATCGAGGGGAATCGGAAGTCCGGCTGAACGGAACAGCGCGGATGCTTTTTTGTATATACGCCCTTTGGGCATCGCTACTTTCAACGTTTCCGCCACGTTCAAATCCTCCTGACCTTGACCTATCTAAAATAGGGTGATATATCAACGTATCAACGTTCTATCGAAGGGTAATGATCTCCTGGTAGCCTCTGTTAAGCAGACTGCCGGATACGACGGGCATGCCTTCATCGCGAATATTTGCCGAATCCGGAATGATCGAAGTAATGACGGTATGGCCCTGTGCGCGTAATTCTGACGCTTTGGCCAAACCTTCCTTGCGATAGGAAGCCGTGTAACGGATCAGAATGGGCAGCTCTTCCGCAATCTCTCCTCCCTGAACCCCATCCAGAATGCGATTGGTCTTAAGCGCAAAGCCGGTTGCCGGAACCGCACGGCCAAACTGTTGCAGCAGCTTGTCATACCGACCGCCGCTCGCGACGGGTGAACCAAGTTCAGCAGCATAGCCTTCAAACGTCATACCGGTGTAATAGGAGAAGTCTCCGAGCATCGTCAGATCAAACAGAACATGCCTGGAGACATCGTATGCCTCCAGCACCTCCCATACTCTGCACAGATGCTCAATAGAAGCTCTTGCGAGATCGTTGCTGCTAATCTCAAGTGCCTGCCCGGCAATCTCCCGGCCCCCGCGCAGCTTCAGGATTCCCTCCAGTTGGTCCTGCTGTGTCTCCGTAAGGAGCAGACTGGCAATGGTGTTACGGTATCCGACATAGTCGCGGTTCAGCAGGTCCTGCTTCAGGCTCTCTTGATCCTCCGTCCGCTCAGGCAGCACTTCCTGGAGCAGGCCATTAAGGTAACCCATATGCCCCATCGCGATTTTGAATTTCTCCACGCCTGCCGCCTTCAGGGATTCGATCGCCAGTGCAATCACTTCGGCATCGGCCTCCGGCGTATCGTCGCCTACAAGCTCTACTCCCGTCTGGAAGAATTCAGCCTCCCGGCCCGCCTCCTCTTCGATTGCGCGAAATACATTCGCATGATAAGACAAACGCACCGGTAACGGCTCATCCTTCAGCAGCGACGACATGACCCTTGCTATGGGGGCGGTTAGATCGGACCGCAGCACCATGGTCGTTCCACGCTTATTCAATAATTTAAACAGTTTTTGGTCCGACGTAGAGCTTGCCACGCCTACCGTATCGTAATATTCCATCGTTGGTGTCATAATCTGCCGGTATCCCCAGCGGTCCATACATGCCAGCACTTCACGTTCAATCCGGCGCAGCTTCGTGACCGCATGAGGGAGATAATCACGAACACCTGCCGGTTTCTCGAAGCCTTTCGGTTTAGACATGACGCTCCACCTCAAATTCAGAAAAGTCTTTAATATGGTAAAGTGGTACCTTGCTAATAAATTAAAGGATATTGGCTATATTACCATGAACTCTGCCCGATCGTCAATGCATAATGAACGCTTCCTGCTGTGTATCGTTCTCTGTTGTTCTTCACCTTAGCCGCCAAAGAATTCGCTTAACTTCTGGGTATAATTGTAACACAAGAACAAGCTGGAGTGGCTTGCTTGTCTGTGGGTTGGGTATCGTATGTTTTGGGCCACTCCGTCATTCTCAGGATGATCTAATCATACAAAAAAGCCGCCCGATTGCCGGACGGCTTTGCTTCATAATGTCTGGTATGAATAAAGAATATGCCTGCTATGATTATAGATCAACTGATTTCTTGCTGTCGCCTGCAACGGTGTCTTTTCTCTGCGATGGCGCTTTTGGAGCTTTGGATGATGGCTTCAATGATCGTGGAACGCTGCCAAGCAGCACCCAGGAGCCTGGAATCCATCGGAACACTGTTTGTACGACCAGCGCACTAACAATCAGCGCAGTTACCATGCCGCCATAAATCCAGATGAGATAATCATCGGTTACCGGATTCAGCTTGAGATCGTACTCCCGATACAGGAACAGCCAGAGAGGATGCACCAGATAGATCGCGAAGGACAACTCGCCAATCCGCGTCAGCACCTTCACGATCAGTCTCCAACCGCTGTTATACAGCCAGCTGGCCAGCTGCATCAGCACAATGGCGGAGAAAACCGTGTGCAGATTCCATAACAGCTCGTACAACAGGGAGTCGTATTTGGCACCGTGCAATCTCTGATTGTACCAAATCTGCACGTGCGTCAGCGCCATCGCGAGCCAGCCCGCCCATAACACGACTGTACCTGCTCTTTGACCTGACGTCTGCTTTTTCCAAGATGACGTAAGCCAGCCCTTGAATTTGTCGTAATTCATCGCCAGATAAGCACCCAGCATATAGTAGGCTAAATACGAGATCGCCAAGCTTCCTTTAAACGTGTAGTGCAGCTCGTATTTATTCCATATGATAAAGCCCCATTGAAGCAGGAACCCGATGGGAACCGCCCACCGTACGAGAAACCGGGACGATTTGAACAGCTTGAGGAAGATCGGAAACAGGATGTAGAACTGCAAGCTAATAAACACAAAGTATAAGTGCGTGTAGTTCTGCCCCCGAATCAAGCGTTCAAAGAATATCGGCATCTGTGCCCATAGATCAAATGAGCTGTTGAGCAACCCGTTCTGATACATCCGCACAAAGAAATAGATGATCGAGAACAACACATAAGGCAGCAGAATGTACAAGAGCCGCCGTTTGTAGAAGTTTTTGATCAGATCCTTAGTCAGCGGCCGGTCCGCATAGTTATAGAACAGCACAAAGCTGCTTAGGAATATAAACGAGGGTGTGCCGTATTTAAAGAAAATATTCAAAAAATTAATAATATAATAGAATCGCGAATCAATCGCATCGACCGTTGCAAATGAAGTCGCATGAACGTGAAGCACGCCCAGGATGGCCAGCGCGCGATAAATATCGAGCTGCGGGAGCCTTTCCTTTTTGTTCAGCGTTGCACTCATGTCAGGCGTCGCCTCCTTGTTTTCAAGTTTTTTCATAGAGTCATGGTATAAGGATAGGCGGGCAAAAAAGTCCCTCAAGGCTATCATACCCAGGGGACTATTGAATCGCTTTGTGTCATGTTATCCTCTACTCATTCTACAATAATTCAGGTAGCTTGAGAACCTAACTTGTCACATTACCTCAAATTGACTCACTTTCCGTTGATGTCCTCTTCAGCTCTTGCAATGGATTGCCGCCTACAAAAACACCCGGTGCCACATCTTTATGTACGACAGACCCTGCAGCAACAACCGCTCCATCTCCGATCGTTACACCAGGCAAAATCGTGGTGTTCGCGCCGATGAGTACGTTCTCCCCGATCCGCACTTCACCCAGACGATATTCCTTTATTAAATACTCATGGGCAAGAATCGTTGTATTGTAGCCGATCACCGAATTCTCGCCGATGGATATTTTCTCCGGAAAAAACACATCCACCATGACCATCAATCCAAACGCGGTATGCCTCCCCACCTTCATCCCGAGCATATGGCGGTATATCCAGTTCTTCAAGGGCAGAATAGGACAATAGCGGGCCAACTGGATAAAGATGAAGTTCTTGACGCCTTTGAACGGGCTCACGGTGCGGTAGATTTGCCATAACGCGTTGGGCCCTTCTACAGGATAACGGGTAATCTTTCTGGCCATGCTGCCAAAACTCCTATTCCTCTTGAAGTCCTACGATCTCATACAGGTCTTTCATATCTTTTAAAACATAATCCGGACCATACTCCATCAGCTTCTGCTCACCCTTCAGGGACCAAGCTACAGCTGCTGCCTTCACGCCCGCCGCCTTGGCAGATTGAATGTCGACTGGGCTGTCTCCGATCATCAACGTCGTAGCCGGATTGGCGCCCAGCCGCTCGATCGCCGTCAGAACAGGCTCCGGGTGCGGTTTCGGATGCTCGACGTCGTTCACTGTCACAATCGCCGACATGAAGCGCTCCAGATCGTACTTCTCCAAAGTCATCATCGTGGAGGGACGGATCTTCGTGGTTACGATCCCCAGTGAAAGCCCGTGACGATGAAGACGCTCTACCACTTCATTTACATGGGGGAACGGTCTAACCATCTCATCATGATGAAGCGTGTTAAAGGAACGGTATGCTTTGATAAGCGGACTTACGTCCTCAACGCCTCCCGAGAAAGCCTGCAGCTGCTGCTCCAGCGTGGTTCCCATATGTGGAATGATCTGCTCCCTGGTTAACGGTCCTGGGGCCTGAGCCTCGAAGACATGGAGAAACGACGAGATAATCAATTCATTCGTATCAATGATGGTTCCGTCCAAATCAAACAGTACGGTTTCGATCATGCTGCAACTACTCCTTTTTGTCTTCCGTATCTGGTTTTATTGCCGGAGTATCTTCTACTGGGGACGGTTTGACTTCCGTCTCCTGGACTTGGGTTAGAGGGCTTTTGTCAGCCGTCTCTGCTGGCTCTGCTGCCGGTTTGTCCTGCTTAACAGGTGCCTGCGCAGATGACTTCGCGGCTTTATTGGTCTGAAGGTCCGCTTCAGGCGTAGGACCTGCTCCGGTCTTCGTTGACACGATGGGGTCCAAATAACGCACATTGGCGCGACCCGTTACACGGCGCACAATGATCAGTACGATGCCTCCAATGACAATCAATACAGACAGCAGCTGGGAGATCCTAATATTGCCGTAAGCCGGGTCCAGATGGCCCAGTTTAAAGCCCATCCAAGTCATCGGTGCCCATAACGTATTGTTAATGAAGTCGGCAAGTCCGGCTGCGCCTTGGAACGCCAAACTGTCCGTGCGCACCGCTTCAATGAAGAATCGGCCGATGGAATACCAGATGAAATATCCGATGAAGAGCTCGCCTGCGCGCAGGAATTTCTGTCTGCGAAGAATAAGCAGGATGACAATACCGACCAAGTTCCATAAGGATTCATATAGGAAGGTAGGATGATGGAATACGCCTTGTACATTCATTTGATTGACGATGAAATCAGGCAGGTGCAGCTGCCCGCGTAAAAAGGACTCGCTGACAGGACCGCCATAGGCCTCCTGGTTAACGAAATTCCCCCAGCGACCAATGATTTGGCCGGCCAACAGAGACGGAGCACAGATATCAGCAATCCGCCAGAATGAGTAGCCTCTTCTACGTACAAAGATCAAAGCGCAGATAATGGCCCCGATGAGAGCACCAAATATCGCAATCCCGCCATTCCATGTTTTGAACACGTCCAGGAAGTTGTCCTTATAATCTTCCCATTTAAATGCTACATAATAAATACGTGCACCAATAATTGCCGAAGGTACGCCAAGCAATACCAAATCCATAAAGAACTCCTGCGGAATGCCAAAACGCTTCCCCTCGCGAATGGCCAGCAACAGCCCCACCAAAGCACCCAGCCCTAAAATCAAGCCATACCAATGAACACGCAGCGATCCGATGGAGAACACCACCGGATCGATGAGCAATGTTTGCATCACTTATAACCTCCCTAGTCCTAGTCCAAATCGTCCATATCTTCAGCGATCGTAGCTGTCAGTTTGTTCGTAAACTGCAGCGCAGCATTCAGTCCCATTTGTTTCAGTCTGTAGTTCATAGCTGCCACTTCAATAATAACCGCAAGGTTACGTCCTGGACGAACCGGAATGGTGACCAGAGGGATGTCCGTCTCAATAATTCGTGTTGTTTCTTCATCTAACCCCAGTCGATCATACTGTTTATCCTGCTGCCAGGCTTCCAATCGAACAACAAGGGTAATCCGTTTATTGTTTCGAACGGCGCCTGCACCGAATAACGTCATTACATTAATAATACCGACTCCGCGAATCTCCAGAAGATGGCGAATGAGCTCCGGCGCCGTACCATGCAGCTGAAAATCCGATGTCTGACGTATCTCCACCGCATCGTCCGCAATTAATCGGTGTCCGCGTTTGACGAGCTCCAGTGCCGTCTCGCTTTTCCCGATACCGCTTGAGCCTGTTATCAGCATCCCTACGCCATAAACATCGCACAATACCCCGTGGATGGTTGTAGTTGGTGCAAGTTTGCGTTCCAGAAAGCTTGTGAATCGGCTTGTCAGAATGGTTGTTGCCATGCTGCTGCGCAGTACAGGCAAACCTCTCTCATTCCCGAGTTCCACCAGTTCTTCCGGCACCTCCAAGGAACGTGTTACCACGATGCAAGGTGTTTCTTCCGTGCACAGGCTGCGCATACGCTCTTTACGCTCTTCCGGCTTCAGCATTCCGAAGAAAGCCAACTCGGTGCGCCCCATAAGCTGAACCCGTTCCCGCGGATGGTATTCAAAATAACCGGCCATTTCCAATCCCGGGCGATTCAGATCGTCCGTTGTAATCTGACGTTTCAAGCCTTCCTCACCTGCGATGACCTCCAGCTGAAACTGCTGGACCAGCTCGGATACCTTTACTTTCTTGGCCATGGTCTTACCCCTCTTCTTCCATTGTATGTTGACATCACAACGGAACCGCCATATGGCACGGCCCGTCTTGGATGATATATTTCATCATTCAGTTATTCCTAAAGAGCAGTTCTGCACACTTATCTGCGATCTGGCAATTATCATAAAATATGCTCAACATCCCATATGTTCAATACTTATGTATGCCTTGCTTTGTGCTTATCTTATCGAAAAAAGCCAATGAATGCAATTCTAACCGACTACTCCATTGCGGCATTAGGCTTATATAGGGGTGTACATTAAATAGATTGCTACCTATGGAATACCTCTACTGGAAACGGCAAAGGGGATCTAAACCTTTTTAAGGGCGTGAATGCTAGTGTGTTATTGCCTTTTACTCCTAAAAAAACCGCCCCTTGAGGGGGCGGTTTTCAAGAGATCCCGATTGCTGAAGATTAATCTTCGAGCAATACGTTCAATTCAGACTCTTTATCAAAGATATGAACTTTGTTCATGTCGAGTGCCAATTTCACATTGTCGCCTTCGCGCGTAGTCGAACGTCCGTCTACACGGCCGATAACCGTATCGGTGCCCAAGCCGCTCAGGTACAAGAGCATTTCGTGACCAAGGTTCTCGGTTACATCGACTTTTGCAGAGAAGATCGTGTTCGGGGAAGCTTCCAGGAAGACTGGCTCTTCATGAATATCTTCCGGACGAACACCCATAATCACTTCTTTGCCAATCATGGATTTATTTTTGAGCAATTGTGCTTTACCACCTGGTACTTGAACGTTCAAGCCCTGGGAAGTGAAGTATACGCCACCGTTTTGCTCGGACAATTTACCGTTGATGAAGTTCATGGTTGGGGAACCGATGAAACCAGCAACGAACAGATTGTTCGGATTGTTGTACAGTTGCTCTGGGGAATCCGCTTGTTGAATGATGCCGTCCTGCATAACAACGATACGGTCACCCATTGTCATAGCTTCTGTTTGGTCATGCGTTACGTAGATACAAGTGGTTTCAAGACGCTTAACCAGCTTGGTGATTTCGGCACGCATCTGACCGCGGAGTTTCGCATCCAAGTTGGAAAGCGGCTCATCCATCAAGAAGACTTGTGGATCACGGACAATCGCACGACCCAAGGCAACACGCTGACGCTGACCACCGGACAGAGCTTTTGGCTTACGCTCAAGCAAATGCTCGATATCCAGGATTTTTGCTGCTTCACGTACACGCTTATCGATTTCGTCTTTCTTCACTTTACGGAGTTTCAAACCGAATGCCATGTTCTGATATACGTTCATATGTGGATACAAGGCGTAGGATTGGAATACCATCGCGATGTCACGATCTTTAGGCGCTACATCGTTAACAACGCGGTCGCCAATGTAAAGTTTACCCTCAGAAATTTCCTCAAGACCTGCGATCATACGCAGTGTCGTGGACTTACCGCAACCGGAAGGACCTACCAAAACCAAAAATTCTTTATCTTTAATATCCAAATTAACGTCAATTACAGTTGCTTTATCCGAACCTGCATACTTTTTGTAAATATGCTCTAAGCGTACACCAGCCATGTGCATTTGCCCCCTCATATGAATGTTATGAAATCGAATACAATTAATTTATAATCTTATATTACCCCATAGACACCTGACTTGCTATACACAATCTGCACAAAAAACCTATTTCCTTTTCGTCACTTTATACAATAGAAGCGTTATTTTCACTAAAACCGCATCACTGAAGCTGCGAACATCTAACCCTGTCTCCTGTTTAATCTTATCCAGGCGGTACAGCAGCGTGTTACGGTGGATATACAGGTGTTTGGCCGTCTCACTCACGTTACAATCCAATTCGAAAAAAGACTCCAGCGTTGACAACGTCTCGCTATCCTCGAACAAATCGGTATGGCCGGCAGCGTACTCGCGCAAGAATTGATTGCGCTGGTACTCGGGAATGCTATAAACCAGACGCTCCAGATGAAGCCCGGTCGACAGATGGATATGTTCCTTGACCTGGAACGTTCGGCCGATGGTCATGGTCTCTCTTAGCATGCTAACGGTCTGTGGCAGAGCATGCAGCGCATTAACCGCCGGTATCGCAGAGATATGGAAATCCCCCACCCATTCCGTTGAAATCAGCTCGTAGAGCCCCATACAGAATAAGGAGAGCAAATCCTGGTCGCCTTCCAACGAAGTATCCTCTTTATCATCCGTCGTTATACCATCCAGCAATTCTTGGTTCGCTAGGATAATCCATTCCTTATCAAGCAGCGGCACCAGAATGATGTCCCCGCCAAAATAACTGCGCAGTAATCGATGCAGCGCCTTATAGCTTGGAGTGGGAGCATGCTCGCTCTCATGAATTAGAAGAAAGGGAACCATGTCCTCTGTCAAACTTGTCCGAATCAACATTTCATCTGGTATTTCAGCAAGCAGTTCACCGGCTTGCAGGCGTTCCTGTAACCAACCACCTAACTGCTGGGCTCGTCGTTCTTCTTCAACCTTACCGGCATTCTTGGGCACTCCCCCTGGCATCGAATCCTGCAGGCTCGACAATAGTAGAGTTATAAGTCCAATCTCCGACTCCGTCAAAGCACCCTGATCCGCTACGATGACCCGGCTAGGTTCCTGTGGATTCACTGGAATCCAAATCTCACCCAGGTCCTTGTGAGCATAGGCTTCGTTAACCCTTTGTGATTTGTGCGAGGTTCCGTTTTCTACACGGTTTTTGGGCCCCTGGGCTCCTACCTCATGACCAATCCGATCACCGAATGGCGGTGAGGTCGCCATTGATTTTGTTAACCATGCCGCTTCCTGATCATTCAATGTTTTTAAACCGAGTGAGGTACCCAAAGTCTGCTCCAGTTTCTGAACGATGTGCTCCATCTCCACCATTGATGACTCCACCACTTTATCGTTTTTTCTTATTTTAGCATAAGACCCAGTACAAGCGACAATGCCTTCTCTCTAAGCCCATTTACATTGGACAAAAACAGCTTATAACAACACAAAAAGAGCCGTCAACAATGTTGACGACTCTTCGGATGAGCCATGAAGGACTCGAACCTTCGACACCCTGATTAAAAGTCAGGTGCTCTACC
>NZ_QLYT01000049.1:0-16849 GCF_003269305.1 Paenibacillus sp. MDMC362 | reverse complement strand
TCGCCGCTTAATAAAATCTCTTTTTTTAATGTCTACTTGACGGGGCTATGACCAATGTGGGCTGCTCTTTTTTAGCGAGGTGAGGGGTAACCTATAGCACCGTTCCCTTTCCTTCATCTCTCCGGTTATATGTTCCCGCAATCCTTTACCGGTATATCGATAGGCCTCAATGGCTTCCTAGCGCTGAATTCCCCGGTCTTTTCCCCTCAGCCAGCATATCGTTAATTCTCTCGATTAATCCCGGCAGCTCGTTCATCGTCCGAAGCGTAAAGTCCGCCCCGTTACGGATAAACGTCTGTTCGGTTTTCGAGATCGCGGCTTCCCGGTCCGATTCTGACAGGGCATGGAACTCTTCTGCACTCAGGCCCATTTCGGAGCTGCCGATGATAACGCCAACCGACCACACGCCTGCGTTAACGCCTTCTTTTATGTCCGAGACGGTATCCCCTACCTTAACGACTTTCCAGGATGCCGATAAACGGAGAGATTCCATATTCCGATAAATCATGTAAGGATAAGGTCTTCCTTGGGAATTCGTGTCATCCGGCGTGAAATAGACATCCGGGCTGTATCCCTTTTGCCGGGCATTGGCGACCACAACCTCCATCATGCTGCTTGTATATCCCGTCGTGGAACCGATCTTCAAGCCTTGACTCTTCAAAACTTCAACCGTCTCGATGACACCCGGGATCGGGTCGGTGTACTCGGATAAGGAAGCCATCAAGGCCGGCTCGAATTCCGCGTACAGCCGCTCTACGTCCTGCTCATCGAAAGCTCTTCCGTACTTCGCTTCCCACAGCGCCGACACTCTCGGCATGGACAGCATGGCACGAATATGATCGATCTTCAGCATCCCCATCGGCGCTCTCGCCTCATCCATCGTCACTTCAATGCCCGCATTCTTAAAAATATCGACAAACACGTTCACCGGTGCAAAACATCCAAAATCCACAGCCGTTCCGGCCCAGTCCAATATAACGCCTTCGATTCGGCTCATTGTGCCGTCACCCCCATATACTCTTCGATAATATGACATAACTGTTCGATATCCTGCTCATAAATTTCCCCGATATTCCCAATGCGGAAGGTATCCACGTCGGTCAGCTTGCCCGGGTAGATCACATAGCCTCTTTCTTTAATATAAGCGTAAAAATGCTCGAAGCTAAACCCTTCACTCGGGAATAAGAACGTGGTGATGATCGGGGATTGCTTGTCATCGGTAATATAAGCCCGGATACCGATTTGCGCTAATCTCTCCCGCAGCAGGCAATTGTTATTCCGGTAACGGCTGAATCTCGCCGACACACCGCCTTCTTCGTTCAGCTCATCCAACGCTTTGGAGAAGGCGGCCACAACATGGGTCGGCGAAGTATAACGCCATTTGCCTTCCTTGTCCATGCCTTTCCACTGGTCGTACAGGTCAAGCGACAGGCTGCGCGCAATCCCTTCGCAGGCTGCAAGCTTGTCCAGCTTGGCGATCACGAATCCAAACCCCGGAACGCCCTGGATGCATTTATTCGCACTGCTGATCAGGTAGTCGATGCCAAGACCCTGAACATCGATTTCCATTCCGCCAAAACTGCTCATCGCATCGATCATGAGGGTTTTGCCGTATTCTCTGGACAACGACGAAACCATCTCCAGCGGATTCAGAATCCCGGTTGTCGTCTCGCAATGTACCATCGCGATATGCGTAATACGCACATCCTTATGCAGTATGGCTCGCAGTTCATCCTCGCTTGGATGTTCGTCGTAATTCACTCTGTACTCCACATAATTCAGTCCGATATACTCCGCCATTTTCACGATCCGCTCACCATATGCGCCGTTCGTTACGATCAGCACTTTATCATCCTTAGAGATGGTTGACGTCATGACGGCTTCGACGGCAAAGGTGCCGCTCCCCTGCATCAACACGGCGGTGTACCGCTCTTGATCCGCCCTGGCAAGTGCCAGGAGCTGTGATCTGATTTTTTGCGTAATCGATTTATATTCATCATCCCATGTACAGCGGTCCAAGAGCATCTCCTCTTTCACCGTCTTGGTTGTCGTCAAAGGCCCCGGGGTCAAAAGCTTGTAGGTATTCATTTCACATCGCTCCTATGCTGGCTTATTCTTTGGATCCGTTGAAGAATTGCTGATGCTCTTCCAGCAGCTCTACGGTCAGCGGCTTCTCAAAGGTCATCGAGTACGCGGGTTTGTTGACTTCATCCACGGTCTCCCCTTCGTACAGGGCCACCGGATAGTTCACGATCAGGTCTTTTCGGGCATCCTTCACGATGGTCTCGGCCATTTTCATCGCTAAATCCGTCGTTGCATTCTTCTTGTCCACCACCGCAACCGACTCGGTCAGGGAGAAGTTTCCTTCGACCGGATCCACGTAATCAATCGGTGCACCGTCAGCTTTGGCCGCTACCGCCTGATGGCGGAGTCCGAAGCCCGCAGCCACTTCTCCAGCCTGTACTTTTTTGATCGGACCGGAGCCCGAGCTCTCCAGATGCGGTCCCACATTGGCAATCAGATCATGGAGCACTTGGCGTCCCGCATTTTCGCCGTATTGGTTAAGAATTGCCTGAACCAGCAGCCAACCGGTGGAGGAATCCATAATGTTCGGAATCGATACGAGTCCGCTGAATTCCGGTTTGGTCAGGTCCGTGATGGAGGTCGGCATCGGCAAACCATTGTCTTTCAGCACCTGCGTGTTCACGAAGATGGCGCCGGTATTCGCCAGAATCGGCGTGTAATATTTCGGATAAGTTCCGACTGCGCCTGCGTCAAAAGCCAAATCCTTAAACATGGAGTGCTTGGTCTGCGAGCTTTCGATAAAGTACGAGCTCATCGTGACGAGATCCGCCTCGATTTTGTTCCCCTCAGCCATCAGTTTCCCGCCAAGTTCGGATGTACCCATGGATTGCACGAGATACTGCCCTTCGAATCCGGCATTCTCAAGCGATGTTTCCATAGCTGCGACGGCCTCTTCATCCCCGTTGGTGTAGATGACCACCTTCTTGGCTTCCCCCGGGCTTCCGCTTCCGCAGGCGGCCAGTGCAAACACCATACTGATTGCGATCAATGACAGCAGCATTCCCTTAAGCGTCTTCATCATGATTAACTCCACTCCTTGAATTTGTATTGGTATTAAAAAATAGGTTCCGTGCTTGATGTCCGATGCGATACCGTATCGTACCTCCGATTGCTGTTGTCTTCAGATTTCTCTGATTGGAATGAATCCACTGTAGAAACCCGCAGACAAAGGCGAACGCATACGCCTCTCCAATACGATTCGTCCTCTTTCGCTCGGTGTTCGAGTATGTTTTTTGCCAGCAGCATATCCGGCATTGCAGCGGACATGAACGTAATGGCGGCTTTAGCGCTGCGCCGTTCTCCTCTGCAATGCGTCGCACACCAGCTTGATGATCAGATTCGTGAAGAAGATCAGCATCGACAGCACGAAGATCTCATTAAATTTGGCGAAATGCTGCAGCTCTTTGATTTTGCTGGCTACGAGCGACGTCTGAGCGGACACAAGAAAGATAATGCCGCTGATCGTCACCATAGCGTTGATGAAATAGTAGCTGAACATCTCAATGACGGTTGAAGCCGAGTTTGGCAGAATCACCCGATAAACGGTCTTGAACCAGCTGTCCCCCAGCAGTTCTCCCGTGGTTTCCCACGAGGGATTCATCTTGGACAGGGAGTTCTTGGCCATCAGATACGGCGTCGTAAAGAAATGGACGATATTGCACAGAACGATAATGATGAAGGTTCCCTTCAGGCTGCTTCCATTAAAGAAGAGCAGGTAGGATATCCCCAGCACCATACCGGGCACCGTATTCGTGATCATCGATACCATATCCACCGTGGATCGGGCTTTTAACGGCGTACGCACATTCAGCAGCGCTGATCCGTATGCCAATAAGGTGCCGAACAGCGCCGTCAGCAAGGCGACCCAGAGCGAATTGCGGTATACCCCCGTCAAATCACTCGATTGAAAGACGTCCCGTACATGCTTAAGCGTAAACGTCAGGTCATAAGGGTAGCTGCTCAGCCATGGCGCAATGAACATCACGGCAAAAACCGATAGCATGCCCAGCACGATGACCGATGACATTATGCCGAAGGCGATATCCCGAATGCGCTGCCGCGGCAGCTCGATATCCGACAGCTTGTCATAGTGGAAATTCCACTTTTCCAGGTAGTTCAACAGCCAGATGCCGAACACGGCGGGGATCAGCATCATCACCGCAATGACAGCGCCTTGGTTGAAGTCCGGAATGGAGCCCAGCATCACCTGATACAGCTGCGTTGCCACGACCGGATAGGTGCCGCCAACCGAAGCCGGAATGCCAAAATCCGTAAAGCTTAGGATAAAAGAAAGCACAAAGGCTCCGCCAAGCGCTCCCGCGAGGGGACGCAAAATCGTATTCAGGAAACTCCTCATCGTACCGTCACCCATTAACTTGGAGACGATGATGAACTTTTTATCAATGTACTTAAATGCGTTATGGATCAGCAGGAATACTGGTGGCAGCGTGTAAATGACGTAGCCAATGAGCAGTCCGTTCCATCCGTAGATTTCAAACAAATTACGCCCGGCAAGCCGGGTGATCAATCCCTGATTACCGAACGAATACATAATGGCGAACCCATATGTAATGGTCGGGAGCAGCATGGGGATGATGATGGCGGTTTTCAGCAGGCCTTTGACAGGCCGGTATATTTTGGTGCAATGAATGGAATACGCGAGTATAAACCCCAGGACGGTTGTGATCACCGCCGTGATGCCCGATATCTTCACACTGTTGCCAATCGCTGTGATGAATTCCCTGCTCGAACCTATGGATACATAATGCCCGAGGGTAAACCCCTGATCGGATTCGAAGGAACGGATGAGCAGGATGAGCAGCGGCAAGAACAGAAACACGGCGAACAATAACAGGATGACGGTAAAGATAATCCGCATTTCCGGTTTCACGTTATGCATACTGCTCACCGAACAGGTTGTAGATGTTCTGCCTTTTGATGTGCAGCTGCTTAATAATAAACTGCTTCACAAAATCATTGCTCGGATGATGGACAATCTCCTGGGGCGTGCCGAATTGGGCAATCTGTCCCTGATGGATAATCAGGATTTTGTCCGAGAGCGTCAGCGCCTCCTCCGGGTCATGCGTTACAATGATCGTGGTCAGTTTGAATTCTCTGGCAATCGATTGAATCCGCTGCTTGATCGACTCCTTGATCACGCCGTCCAGCGCGCTGAGCGGCTCATCGAGCAGCAGGATCTTCGGTTTCGTGACCAGCGTTCTGGCCAGGGCCACTCTCTGCTTCTGTCCGCCCGACAATTCGCCGATCCGCTTGTTCAAGTGGGGCTGAAGCTCCAGAAACTCGATATATTCCTGTACCTCCTGCTGACTCACGCTCCCCTTCTTGTTGCGCAGGCCGTATACGATATTGTCGTAGGCATTCAGATTGGGGAATAAGGCATAGTCCTGAAAAACGATATTAAACCCCCGCTTCTTCATTGGCACATTGCTCAGATCTTGATCTTGGAACACGATTTTTCCCTGATCCATCCGGGTGAGTCCCAAAATAATATTCAGTAATGTGGTCTTCCCGCTGCCGCTCGGACCGAGCAGTGACACAATCTCGCCCGAACCGATTTCTACGTTGATGTCATCCAAAACCACTTTATCGTCGAATTGTTTGCTAATATGCTCTAGCTTCAGCAAACGGCTCACCTCCCTTAAACACATCCTCAGTATAGAAACCATATGTAAACAAGAATCATGAGAACTGTTAACCGCAAGTAAAATATGCATATATCATTCATAAATTAAGACCAACTATTGACTATATTGATCCACAATGGTTGCCTAACTTACGAATAATATAGGTATTTCTATTGAACATGGCCGGGCGAATCGGTAAACTAGACATGAATGCAGGCACCAACTACTAATGCGGATTGAATGGGTGAGCGAATGTTTCCACTGGAGAGGCAAAAGAAAATACTTGAGCTGCTTACGATTCGAAAAGTGCTGAAGATCACGGAGCTAACGGAAGAACTGAACGTTTCGGTGGATACTTTGCGCCGAGATTTGAACACCCTGACCAAGCAGGGGCGGATCGAGAAGATATATGGCGGGGTTAAGCTCGTGGAGTCCCGATTCGGCGAATCCTCCATGGACGAGCGCATGGTCAGCCAGTTGGAAGAGAAGGACCGGATCGCCCGCAAATGCAGCGAATTCGTCCATGACGGCGATTGCATCTATATCGACAGCGGCTCGACTACGTATCAGATGGCCAAATACGTGAAGCATAAGAAGAAGCTGACGCTGGTCACGAATTCGCTGCCTGTTGCAATTGAGCTGATGGACAGCGATGTGGAACTGATTATGATCGGCGGCAAAATCCGGCGGGAGGAGCAATCCGTCGTCGCGTATGAATACATATTCAACTTTCATGAGCTGAATGTGTTGAAAGCCTTCATCTGCTGCAGCGGCGTTACCATCGAAAAAGGCATTTCAGACTACAATCTGGAAGAAGCCATTACGCGCAAAAAAATGATCGAGCTGTCCAAAGAGGTGGTTGTCATGGCGGACAGCACCAAATTCGGCAAAGACGTCACCATTTCCATCGCATCGCTCGACAAGATTGATACAATCGTGACCGATGCGAACGTCCATGCAAGCTTCATTCCAAAATTCAAAAAAACCAATACAACGCTAGTCATTGCGGATGAATAGAATAAAATAGAATAGAGCACGCCAAAAAACGGACATTACCGATCGCCTAACGTCAGCGAGTATTGGAATGTCCGTTTTTTATTTCACACTGGCGGAGACCGGTGCCGGCTTATATGTGTCGAGCCTTTCCAGTATCCTGTATCCATACGGATTATCTTCTTTTCCCCCATGCATTTCCATCTCTTTATATGTGCATGACGGTCCCCTTTTGTAAGCGGTTGTACATTAGAAGGGAAGTCCATATAATGATGGATGAATGGGAATCAGGATATTTTTGTTATTTTCTGCGACACCATGCAGGTAGAGGAGGAAACTGATTATGAACGTTGGATCAGCACGAGCGGCGGCAACGGACTGGGTCTTGCAGCATGCCAGCAGGGAGCCTGGATTCATGGGTGCCTATTTTAGCGGCTCCACAGTCGGAAAGCCGGATGAGGCGGAGATGGACCCGTCCTCGGATATTGACATCGTTATCGTTACCCAGGATGCGGAACCCCCACTTAAGCCGGGAAAGTTTATCTACCAGGACGCTTTGATCGAAGCCACCTATCTGTCCTGGCGGGACCTCGCCTCACCCGAGCAGGTATTAACGTCCTATCATCTTGCCGGCAGCTTCCGTGTAGACACCCTGATGTCCGATCCGACTGGGCAGCTGCGCAAGCTGCAGACGGAGGTTTCGCGTCATTTTGCCGACCGGATATGGGTTACCCGCCGCTGTGAGAACGTGCGCGAACGTATCATAACCGGACTACGATCCATAGATCCTTCTGGCCCTTGGCATCGCCAGGTTACCTCCTGGCTGTTCCCTACCGGCGTAACTACCCATATGCTCCTGGTCGCCGCGCTTCGAAACCCCACGGTCAGGCTCCGCTATGCAGCGGTTCGCGATGTGCTCAAGGAGTATAACCAGGAGGAGGTATATGAGGAGCTGTTGCGACTTCTGGGCTGTAAAGATATGAGTGCCGAACAAGCCATGAATCATCTCAATGGATTGGCCCGAACCTTCGATGCCGCGTCTGCGATTGCGAAGACCCCTTTCTTCTTCAGCAGTGACATTACGCCGGATGCAAGAGCAATTGCCATTGACGGCAGCCGCGAGCTGATCCTAAACGGTAGCCATAGGGAAGCCGCCTTCTGGATGGTGGCCACCTTCGCTCGCTGCCACAACATATTGGAGGTCGACGGGACGCCTGAGTTTCAAGAGCAGTATACCCCTGCTTTTGATGAGATCCTTGCGGATCTCGGCATAACTTCCACCGATGACCTGCTGCAGCGGGCAGACGATGTTCTCCATTTCCTGCCGAAACTGTGGAGCGTCACGGAAAGCATTTTGGATGCCAATCCGAATGTGACAGAACGGGCGGGAATCGACCTCATAACTTCTAAATTTCATATAAAAAAACCACGCCAGGATTGATCCGTGCGTGGTTTTTGTTTGGTCCATCGTGCGCATGACATCCTGTGCGTACGGTACGTGTTCGATGGCTGTCAACCAACATGCTTGGATGACCGTCCTACATGCTTGACGCACGCATGGTCGTCGAACGACCTACTAGCGGCCTTCCTCCTGCAGAGGCAGATAAAATCGGTGCTCCTCTTGATCTTGGACAAAGCCAACCGACTGATAGAGTGACAACGCCGTTTCATTGGCTGCCTTCACTTCAAGTGTTACCGAGGCGGACCCCTGAGCCTGAAGATAGGACATGGCACGGAAGAGCAGATATTTGGCGATTCCCCGTTGTTTCCACGGCTCTCTTACAAACACATCTTCAATCACGCCGACATTCCCATCTTCCAGCCATGCCATGGTACTGCCTATAATCATGTCCCCTTCCAGGACATTCATCGCAGTCCAGCCGGGATGCTCTTTATATTCCCGTAAGCGTTCCAGCCCCAGCGGCGCTTCCGGCCAAACCTCGGCCTCAAGCTTTAGATACACCTCTTCCTCTTCCGCAGACTCCATCCTCCATAATCGATAGCGATAGCGATCATCTAACGGCAAGGCATGTAAAGGCTCCTCAAGTGACCGCTTCATGGTATACAGCTTCTCCAGCGGCTGAAATCCGACTTTCTCTGTAAAAAAGGCATTATTGGCGATCTCATGAACATAATTACCCACACACAAATACGTTTCGTACATCTTCGGCAACGTCCTCTTTAACACAAGGGCATGTTCATAGAGCACCCTATACATTTCACCTAGAAGATCATAATCCCGCTCCCGCTGCGGTACTGCCTTGAGATTCACATAAATGTGATGCTTGCAGTTAGGCGCATACCCCGACGGGATCACGTTAATAATGCCTACCTGTCCCTTGGCCACCATCTTTCCGTCTTCAATAGCACAGAACACATTGCCCCAATTCTTCGGGTCACCTACCCACCAAAACAACGCATCCGCTGCGGATACCGCCTGATACAGCTCCCCCAGCAGAGGCATATCGCCCTGCCTAAAATTCCGAATGATTCTTTCACCCAAATGAATGTCACCAGCCTTTGCGTTCATTGTAAGACGACCCTGAATGATAAAAATAGATAAAAAACAACTATAAACGAACAAATCGCTTAACCATGCACCATTTTCCTTATTATGGGTTTACAACGTTTTAATTACGTAATATAATAATTACGTAATAACATAATAATGATAAAGCGAGGTTGATGATTCCCCATGACACGTGATCTGGTTTATGAGATGGATGTCTTAAAGAATCAAATGACGGAGCTGCAGCAGCTTGTCTATCAAGCCCTTATGGAACGCAAACCTGGATCAGCATCAAACCAAAGCCAACATCGCCAAGAAATCGCCACAACACCTGCGATGTATGAAGCAGCCTCCGAGGACGGCTCCGTCTTCTACTCCGGACAAGTGCACCTAAATGGACAAAACATCCGCTGGGAGCCGCAGGAACGGCGAATGGATCAATTGCTGGACATGAACACCGAGAAGGCCGCCAAAATTCTCGCAGCCCTGGGCAATAAGCAACGCCTGGATATTTTAAAGGCCGTCATGGCAGAGCCCCTATCCGGCGCCGAGCTGGTGGAACGTTTAAATATGGGAACGACGGGTCAGCTGTATCACCATCTCAAGGCGCTGCTCGGCGCGGATCTCCTTGTACAGGAGCAAGGCGGACGGTACGCTCTTCCTAAGCATCGGAGCCTGCCGTTCCTACTGCTGCTCTCTGCTGCAGGCGATCTGCTCGATACAAGCGATTACCTGGAGATGACCGAAACCCGCAACAATGCAGGGATGTATTTTGGGACCTCGCACGGCTTCGATATTCATCAGCTGCTCTGGGCCGTCGTGGAAAATTCCATATTGGAGCACACGAGCGGGTATGGTGATCAGATTGGCATTTACCTGCATGAGGATGGCAGCGTGACGGTTACCGATAACGGGAGAGGCATTCCCGTGCAGGCCCTTCCGAATTCCAACATTCCTGTCGCACAATCGGTACTAACCGATGTCCACCGATTGAACACCAGCGCACACTTTCTGGCCCCCGGCGCGGAGAAGGGCATCAGCATCGCAGTAGTCAATGCCCTCTCCAAGCATCTGACCGTGGAAATTCGCCGTGACGGTAACGTATACCGGCAGGAGTACAGGCACGGCATTCCGCAGACCGGGCTTCTGATTGTCGGCATGACTCAAGAGACGGGCACCAGCGTGACATTCAAGCCTGAGCCCGAATTATTCAGCTCTGCCTTTGATATTAACCGCATCATCGAACGTAAGAGCGCAATTGCCGCGGATTATCCTGGAATCACCCTGACGATCCGCGATACCGCCGAATAATAGGAGCTTAAGAAAAGGAAGTTCGGAGCCTATGCACCATGCTTTTTACAGCAGCGACACGCTCAGTTGCCGCATCAAGGGTACTGCTCCCTATGCAAACCGTGGCTGAACCAACGGTCCTGGAACGAATACCGGTCCGGGTGTAGAGACGAACGGTGTGTGGTCCGGGGTATGCTTGAAGGGCTGTCGACCGAGCGCATGTCTGGTGCTATACTGAGCTTGAACGAACGCTAATCGAGGTGAGATAGAATGCTGGAACGTTCTATGGAGAATGTAATGGAATCTGAACAGGAAAGGGGATGGTGCGTTTAATTTAAAAAATGAAACGAGGACGATAAGCATGAACATACAGAGCACGGTAATGAGCGAAGGATTTGCATTGAATGTTTCCATTCATGGAAGCGGCAGGCCCATTTTGGTGGTGGGAAGCAGTATTTACTACCCCCGCTTGTTTTCGGAACAACTCTACACTTCATTTCAACTGATTTTCCTGGACCATCGAGGCTTTGTTAAGCCCCCTCGTACACTGGAGCCGGAAGAATACACACTGGATAAGGTTCTGGATGATATCGAAGCGGCAAGACAAACGCTGGAACTGGAGGATTTTATTATATTGGGGCATTCGGGTCACGCCTTCATGGCGCTGGAGTATGCCAAAAAATACCCGGAACACGTCCGGAAGGTAGTCCTGCTGAACACAGCGCCGACCAACAGCCCAGAGCGGCAGCAGCAAAGCTTTGCTTTTTTCAATGAGACGGCGTGTCCTAAGCGGAAACGGCAGTTTGAAGCGGATATTGCCCTGCTGGAGGGTGATATCCAGAGGGAGCCTGAACGGCGGTTTGCTCATATGTGCATCCGGATGGGAGCGCACAGCTTCTATGACTATGCCTATGATGCGGCTTGGATGTGGGAAGGCGTCTTCACCAACATGCCCGTCATCGATCATTTATGGGGAGAGGCCTTCGCGCGGCTCAATCTGATCGATTCGCTGAAAGAGGTTGCCAAGCCCGTCCTCATCGGTCTTGGACGGTACGACTATTTGGTTAGTCCCGTATCGCTTTGGGATGCGATAAACGGCTCGCAAGCCAACGTGAAGAAGGTCATTTTTGAACAAAGCGGCCATAATCCGATGTTTGAAGAGCCCGATCTGTTTAACGCCATATTGACGGACTGGATTCATGAAACAGACAACTAACCCGTGAAGATACAACGTATGCGTTACTGTAATGAAGAGGAGCCCTCAGCATTCCGCTGGGGGCTCCTCTTGCGTCTTGCTGGAGGCTCCTCTTACGTCTTGCTGGAGACTCCTCTTACGTCTTGCTGGAGACTCCTCTTACGTCTTGCTGGAGACTCCTTTTGCATCTATTTGCACGTTTCAGTCGGTAAACTCTTGAAACTCTCGCTTCATACAGCTTCGACTGCAGTGTGCGGATGGGTGCTCTTTTCGCTGAGAACCGCGCCTTTTTGAGTCCAGACGGACATGGAAGGCTATTGGCCGATGTCTTGGGCTGTTTTTGTGTTCATGCGGGCACAAAATCCGCTATTGGCGGATATTGTGCCGTTTTTGAGAACATGCGGACACAGGATCCATTACTGACTGATGTTCATCTTCTTTGTTTCCATATGGACAGAGGATCCGTTATTTTGCTAAAATCAGTCTAATTTTGAATCTAAGCGGACACAGGATCCGCTAATACAACAATTATCACGGATACATCCCGGAATATCTGAAGATAGCGGATCTCATGTCCTCAAACCACTACGAAATGGCCAAAAACATAGAAATAGCGGAACGACTGTCCTTTAAAACATAAAACAGACCATCAAAAAACCTAGATACATTGAGTCCTTGAGCCGTCGCCCCTCGATGCCTTACTTCGACTCTCGTTACCTTGATACCTTAATTCCCTAATTCTCGATTCTCGTTCTCGGTGCCTTGATACCTTACCTCGATCCTATCCTTAACTCTCCATACCTTGATACCCAGATCCCTTGATCTCCAGATTCCTAGATCCCTTAATGCAGCCCCTATTTTACTTCGAAGGGTATCGTAATATTTGCATCATAACGACAATCGCCAATCGCTCCTCGAGCCCTCCCAACTCCATCTGACTCGCCCTTTGAGGTTTGAGAAACGAAGAGCCCTGTCATTAGAGGGATAGCTTCCCCAGTCTGTGCGTCTCCTCCGCAATTCGGCTGGTATCGATCCGCTCAAACAATAGCTCCACCTCAAAAATCGGCCTGCCCACCGGAACTTGGCACCACTTCCACGCAGGCGACTCCAGCGAGAGAAAGCCTCGTATCCTATCGCAAGAGAACGGAATGAACGGCTGCAGCAGATTCGCCAAATTGGCTATAATCTGAACGCATGTGAACAGCGTTGTCGCGCACGCTTCGCGATCCTCCTTGACCTGAATCCACGGCTTCCGTTCATCAAAGTATTTGTTCGCCAGGCGAACTGTGCTAAAAATCCGATCCAACGCCTCCTTCAGTTGCCCACCCTCAATGAGCGCCCCGGCCTCGCGATACAGTGCCTCAACTCTGCTCTTCCACTCTTCGGATATGCAGCCCTCGGGCACTTTCCCCTCAAACGATTTGTTCACAAACACCAAAGTGCGGTTGACGAAATTCCCAAATGCGCCAAGCAGCTCGCCATTGTGGCTGTGAATGAACTCCCTCCAGGAGAAATCGGCATCCCGCTTCTCGGGGCCGTTCGCAATGAGGAAGTAACGAATCGAATCCGGCTGATAGCGGCTTAACACATCCGGCAACCATATGGCCCAGTTGCGACTGGTCGAGAACTTCTTCCCTTCCAGCGTCATGTACTCGCAAGATATGATTCGGTCCGGCAAATGCAGGTCACCGGCACCCTTCAGCAGCGCTGGCCAGATCAGCGTATGAAACGGGATATTATCCTTCCCATGAACATAGTAAGCCGTAATCTCTTCCCTCCCCTTGAGCCAAAAGGATTCCCAATCGCCGCCCGTCTCTGCGGCCCACTGCTTGCTGGCGGATAAATAGCCGCTTACCGCTTCGATCCAGACATAGATTTTCTTATCCTCAAATCCCGGAACAGGCACATCTACGCCCCAGGTCAGATCCCTTGTAGCCGCCCGATCCTGAAGGCCTTCCTCCAGATATCTGCGGGTCAGTTGCACCGCATTGTCGCGCCAGCCTTGAGCGTTATTCAGATCATTGGTCAGCCCCCCCTGAAAATGCGACAGCGATACGTAAAAATGCTCGGTAGGACGCTCCACCGGAGGGTTTCCGCAAATTTTGCAGGTCCTGTTCGTCAGGTCGGACGGATCAAGTATCGTGGAGCAGGCGTCGCACTGATCGCCACGGGCCCTGCTGCCGCATACGGGGCAGTCTCCTTCCACATAGCGGTCCGGCAGAAATCGTCGATCGGTTTCGCAATACGTTTGCAGCACGATTTTTCGGTACAGATGTCCGTTGTCCAGCAGCTTCAGAAACAACTCCTGCACTATCGCATGATGAAACGCCTGATCAGTTCGCGTATATAAGTCGTAAGAGAAACCCAGCCGTTCGAAGCAATCCACAAACTCCCTATGGTACCGATCCGCAATATCCCCGGGAGCCACGCCCTCCTGAATGGCTTGAACCGCCACAGGCGTTCCATGACAATCGCTACCGGATACGTACAGGACTTGATCGCCTTTCGCACGGAAATAACGTGCCAATACGTCCCCGGGCAAGAGGCTTGCAAGTCTCCCCAAATGTAAGGACCCGTTAGCGTAAGGCCAGGCACCGCCAATAAAAATGTTCGTCATGTCAATCTTCCTCCTTTTTTTGGACAACAAAAAAAGCCCTCATCCCAAAAGGGACGAGAGCTTGCCGCTCACGTGGTACCACCCAATTTCATTCATGCCTTGCGGCATTCACCTCTTCGGGTACGACGCCATATATCGCGTGTATACCCTAGCACGTTAACGGGCGCGGGATCCGGCACAGCCTACATCCCTTGCAGGGTTTCGGTGCACAGCTCAGAGACCATATTCCCCAGGTTCTTTCTTTACCCCTTTTCACCGGCCGGGGCTCTCTGTTCAAAGACGTCGCCAAGGTACTCTTTCTCTTCATTGCTTTTGTCAAACATTATTCAAGTTACTGGAAATCATACCCGAACGCTGCTCCGGAAGTCAAGTGGGTACAATAAAAGCCCGCCTGGGTTTTAAACCCCTTTCTTCGACTCTGCGCTGAGTAAGAGCAAAAACTGGACATAATATGGCAGTCCGGAAAGTCTCGATAGCCGAAGAAGTGTGTTCCTCTCTGAGAGACTAAACCACCTTACACCTACAACGACCGACCTTATCCCTCTCAAAGGATACTTCTACATTAAAAAAACCACCCCTCAAGTTCAATTCACTTGGGGGGCGGCTTTTTTAGCCTATACTTTTTTTCTTCTGAGCAGAAGCAAACCTGCAAAAAGCATAATAGCTCCGGCTAACATAAAACTGTACATATTCGTAGCCGTATTCGGCAACTTATTTCCGTTAGGCTCATTCGTTATCTGATCTCCGGATTCAGCCGGATCTCGTGGAGTCGAATCCGATACGCCTAAGGTTGAATCGTCATGATCGTCCGGTGTTTGTGCCCCGGTATTCGAACCCCCGTCGGCGTCTCCATTCGAGTCTTCATCCGGATTTCCGTTGGAATCTCCGTCCGTGGCTTCGTTCGAGTTACCATTCGGATCTTCATTCGAATCGCCGTCGGAATCTCCACTGCCACCCGGGTTCGTCGTATTTCCATCATTGTTCCAGCTGTCCGTTACTTCGATGACATTCGATGGCTTCTCTGGAGTGGTCACATTATCGCCTGTGACTTCACCGATGTTTACGATCGACTTACCGGCTTGTGTCGCCTTGACGGTTGCCTTGAACGTAATCGTATGCCATTCGGTATCCGTAATCCGTCCAAAGTTACCGCTCACTTTGCCGTTAACGTACTGGCCTTTGTCTCCATCGACATTATCAGTGACGGAAACGCCGTCTACCCTCAGGCTGCCTGCTACATACGTCAGCCCTTCCGGCAGGATGTCGGCAATCACAAGGTTCAATACATAGCTGCCCGCAACGGTATTGCGTGCGGAGATCGTATACTCCAGCGTATCGCCAACCCCGATGATGCCGCCACTTAGATCCCGCGACGTCTTCCGTGACTCCAACACTGGAGCAGGCGGCGTTACAGGCGGTGTAACCGGTGGATCCGGATCTACCGGTGGGTTGACTGGTGGATCGGTTGGCGATTCAACTGGCGGTTCCGGTTCAACGACCATTTTTTCCGTCGGTTCACCTGGCTGATCGATATTATCGCCAGTTACCCGGGCCGTGTTCTCGATAACCAGCCCGCCTTGACCCGGCAGAATGATAGCTTGGAACTCCAGCGTATGCCATTCGGTATCATCTACATTGCCAAATGAGCCATATACGTCTCCGGTAACCGAATGACCAGCGTCATCGTCTTTCGGATCCGTGACCGTAACACCATCCACTTTCAAGCTGCCTGGAACATATTCCAAACCAGCTGGCAGCGTATCGGTAATCGTCAGATTCTCCAGATACGTATCGTTGACAACACCTCTCACGCGAATCGTATACGTGATGGTGTCTCCGACCTCATACGTGGCCTTGCTTACTGTATTCGCTACAGACTTATCTGTTTCAATCTGCGGATTCCGCGGATAAACTTCGACTTCATTTCTTGGTCTGTCCGGCGTGCCAACATTGTCGCCCTCAACGGCCGCAATATTGATAATATCCTTACCAGCTTGACCCGGTAATACTTTCACCTGGAATGTCACTTTATGCCACTCAGTGTCGGTAACATCCCCGAAACCGGCGAAAATTTTACCGTTTGCGAAATGACCTTTGTCGCCATCCTGATCATCGGTAACTTGGACGTCGTTGACCTTCAGCGTACCCGGTACGTATTCCAGACCTGTCGGAATCTCGTCCGTGATTTTCAGGTTGGTTACCCGACTATCGGAGGCCGTGTTACGCGTTTGAATCGTGTAAAGCAGGGTGTCCCCGATTTCCGGATGGGCGGCGTCGGTGTTCCCGGCTGCCTTTTCAAACAGCTCCGCTGTTTTCGTGGACTCCAGCGCAGTTTCGCGTGGATAAACCTCGACGACCTCCTCCGGCGTGCTAGGTGTGGTGATATTATCGCTATCGACCACGGCCACGTTCCGGATGTCCTTACCGGCTTGACCAGGTAATACTCTCACCTGGAACATAACTTTACGCGGCTTGGTATCGGTCACATCTCCGAACTTGGCAAAGACTTTGCCGTT